>CAJWCW010000008.1 GCA_913030615.1 uncultured Gammaproteobacteria bacterium
ACCCGGTCATCACGAATATCCAAAAGCGCTTCGACCCTTCCGGCAACTTGCATTTCGGCGAACTGGGCCTCGGGCGGAAACGCTGATCGACCGCGCACATGGGATCGCGATACCTCTCCCGATTCGATAGCGGTGACAAACGCATCAACCTCATCAACGTCTACTCGGCCGTACAGAATCCCCTGCGGTAACGCGAGGACATTGGGTGCAAATCGATGCCCTCCGAGGTGGGTCGTTTGCCAGACGCGCGCACCGACGAGTTCCTGCAAGCGCGCAAATGTAGGCAATCCATATCTAGCACAGCAAAGATCACGCTGACCATTGGTACAAACGAAGTAAACGTTCTCTCGCACCGGCACGAGATCAGATGCAAGGACGTCGACCTCCCGAATGGCGTCGTATTCGGACACTTCGATCCTACCCAGCGCGTTATTTCGAGCGATAAACAAAGTCGTTGTACCGAGGTCCATATCTGGCCGACGAATAAATTGCGGACGGGCTTTCAAGCCCCTCTCGGCGCACCTCTTAAGGCTATCCTCAAGCCATCGATTCGTTTCTTCTTCCAGACCGTTATCCTCGACCGCCCGCGATTTCCACGTCGGTTTGTATTCGAGCAGTAGCCATATATCGACAGGGTCGGCCGTTCCTAACATCGGTTCGCCCTGCGTACGACTGAGTTCTGAACAATATTCACGATCGCCTTCCATGGCCAGATTCTACCCTGTTGATCCGCCGCTCGTCGGCACGGCCGCTCATTCAATGACGTGATCGCCACCACCGAGGAGGGAACTCGATCACTTCGTTGCCAACCGAAACTGGGCCTGACACACTCGGACGCATGAAGGACCGAGCTAGTACCGTCGGAGCGCTACGCGTCAGTGGCTACGAAACCCTCCCCGTAAAGATTGAACTACGTAGAAACCTGATCAAGAAATTAAAGGCGGGCGATCCGCTGTTTCCAGGCGTTATCGGTTACGACGATAGCGTCCTACCACAAATCACCAACGCCCTTCTCGGGGGGCAGGACCTCATAATCCTAGGTGAGCGGGGTCAAGCTAAATCACGCTTAGTACGAAGTTTGGTAACGCTTCTTGACGAATTCATTCCGGTTTTAGAAGGCGCGGAAATCCCCGAGAATCCCTACGATCCAATCACGGAAACAGGGAAACGGATTGTCGCCGAAGAGGGCGACGAGGCAGCCATCACCTGGCTCCATCGCGACGAGCGTTTCGGCGAGAAACTCGCCACTCCCGACATCACCATCGCCGACTTGGTTGGGGAGATTGACCCTATTAAAGTAGCCGAAGGGCGCTACCTTGCGGACGCAATGACGATCCACTTTGGCTTAATTCCTCGAGTCAATCGAGGGATCTTTGCGATTAACGAACTGCCCGATTTAACAGAACGCATTCAGGTCGGGATGTTGAATGTTCTCGAAGAGCGCGACGTGCAAATTCGAGGCTTTCGCGTCCGCTTGCCGCTGGATGTCTTCCTCGTCGCGACGGCTAATCCCGAGGACTATACCAATCGCGGTCGCATTATCACGCCGCTCAAAGATCGATACGGGGCCCAGGTCCGTACGCATTATCCCCAGGAGATCGAGCAAGAGATCTCCATTATGGAACAGGAATACACCGAGCTCGACCTGGACGGCCACAAGCTGTACGTCCCTACCTATATGAAGGAAATCATCGCCGAGATTACGCACCAGGCGCGTCTTTCGCCGGATATTAACCAACGGTCCGGTGTGTCCGTCAGGGCTTCGGTTGCTAACTACGAAGCTCTACTCGCAAACGCTTTTCGACGCGCACTGCGTCTGGGAGAAAAGAACGTCGTCCCGCGACTATCCGATTTACCGTTTATCGTTCCTTCTCTGCATGGGAAAGTCGAGTTTGAAGCGATGGAAGAAGGCCAGGAAGACAAGATCACCGAGCGAATTTTCGTGGCCGCTGTAAAAAAAGTGTTCGACCGCTGTTTTGATGTCGACGACATTGAAGGGATTGCGTTGGCATTCAATGAGGGCTTGACCGTCGAAATCGGCGAAGCGGCAACAGCCGCGGACTACACCTCAATCGTCAAGCGGGTTGCCGGCCTTAGGGAAGCGGTGAAAGACCTGACGACGGTAAGGGCCGAAATGCCTGCTGCAGTCGAGTTCGTCCTTGAGGGTTTACACCTCCACGAGTTACTCAACAAATACACCGTCGGTCACACGGCCTCCTTCTCGGGATAACGAGACATGCACCGTTTTGCCACACGTTTTCGCTACGGCTCGTGGGACGGTTCACAACAAGCCCCCTTGTCTGCCGACGATGTCCTCGGCGCAATCGCCGAGGACCTGATGGAATACGGCGACCTAAAGTGGGCAATGCGTAACCTATTGTCTCGCGGCATGACGATGCCAGAGGGCGGCTATATCCAAGGGTTACGCGACATGCTGAAACAGCTCCGCGAACAAAAGCGTGAACGTCTGCAACAGTTTGACCTGTCGAGTGTGATGCAGGACATCGAGCAAAAACTCGCTGAAATCCTAGCTATGGAACAGAACACCGTCGATGAATGGCTAGATCAAGACAGTGAAACGTTCGCCAACGATGTATTACGGAAAATTGCCGAGCGTAGCCAAGAAACGCTGGATGGACTCCCCGACGATTCCGCGGGAAGGATGAAGGCGCTAGAAAAGTATGAGTTCCTAAACCCAGATGCCCAACGCAAATATCTCGACCTCTTAAACGAACTACGTAAAGCGATGACGCAAACGTTCTTCAAGAACGTCGAAAACATGGTCAATGACCTTTCGGACAGCGATATCACGCGGCTGAAAGACATGGTTCAAGCGATGAACGAAATGTTGGTCAAGAAAATTGCCGGCGAGGACCCAGGGTTCGAAGACTTCATGGACAAATTCGGCGACATGTTTGGTGACACCCCGCCTAAAACGCTTGACGAATTGCTCGAACAGATGCGTCGCCAGATGGCTACGTCACAGTCGTTAATGAATTCTTTGACGCCCGATCAACAACAACAGTTGCAATCGTTGATGTCGGATCGGTTGGGCGATCCGCAGCTCGAATCCGCTCTACGAAAACTATCGCAAGAAATGGATTTCCTTGATCCACAAGGATCCCGGTATCGCTTCGACGGTAAGGAACAAGTCGATCTCGAAGCCGCCATGGAACTCATGGACGAGATGCACCAGATCGACGATCTCATCGCCCAGGTACAAGCGGCCGAACGAGGCGGCGACCCGGACCATATCGATAGCGATCTGGTGCAATCGCTTCTCGGTGATGAAGCCGTCGAGTCGATCGGTGACCTCAAGAAATTACTCGATACTCTCGAAGAAGCCGGCTACGTGCGACCCACCGGCGATGATAAGTGGGAGCTAACCCCTCGTGGGTCGCGCATGATCGGGCAACGCGCGCTCGGCGAAATCTATGCGCGACTCCGGCGACAAAGCTTGGGTAACCATGCCATCCCGGAAGAAGGCCGCTTCGGTGAGCGACTGGAGCAGACCAAAGCCCATGAATTCGGTGACCCATTTCATTTGCATATGCCAAAAACGATTCGCAACGCCATTGATCGCGACGGTCCCCTCACTCCCGTTCGCCTACGCCACCAGGATTTTGAAATTTATCGTTCCGAACAAGTCACATCCACGGCAACCGCAATGCTCGTCGACCTCTCGTGGTCGATGGCTTTACGCGGTTCATTTCAATCTGCAAAGAAAGTGGCCCTCGCGTTGCATAACCTCATTACGTCCCAATACCCTCGCGATTCTTTCTACATCATCGGTTTTGCCGCCTACGCAAGAGAGCTAAAAGCCCACGATCTGCCCTTCCTTCAATGGGACGAGTATTTACTTGGGACAAACATGCAACACGCGCTGCTATTGGCAGAACGATTGTTGGCAAAACATGACGTCGCCACCAAACAAATCATCATGATCTCCGACGGCGAACCGACCGCTCATCTGGAAAAGGGGCAAGCTCAATTTGCCTATCCCCCAACCCGCGCGACCATCCGCGAAACTTACAAGGCGGTCAAACGTTGCACGCAAAAAGGCATCGCCATCAACACGTTCATGCTTGACGCCAACCAGTACCTACGGGAATTCATGGATGACATTGCCCGCATCAACGGTGGCCGTGTGTTTTACACGTCGCCAGAAAAATTAGGCGAATACATTCTCGTCGATTACGTTCAGCACAAACGCAAGAAACTCGCTGGCCGCTGAGTCAATTTTGTGGGGAGATTCGCCCCGACTTCGAATCACCGATCAATAAGAACGCGGGAGTTCCAGCACATGCTCCGTCACGTAGTTCAGTATCATCTCCTGGGATATAGGCGCGATTCGCATTAAACGCGCTTCCCGCCAGTAGCGCTCAACGTGGAATTCACGCGCATAGCCAAAGCCGCCGTGTGTTTGCACTGCCTGATCCGCCGCCTGAAATGCGGCGTCCGCGGCCAACCACTTCGCCATGTTTGCCTCAGCGCCGCAGGGTTCACCATTGTCGAGTAACCACGACGCCTTCCTGATCATCAACTCCGCTGCATCGAGCCGCATCTGTGCCTCGCCCAACGGGAAGGACACTCCTTGGTTCTGACCGATCGACCGACCAAATATTTCCCGTTCCTTGGCATAACGCACCGCTCGGCGCATCGCCGCGCGACCGATGCCCAATGCTTCTGCTGCAACGAGGATGCGTTCGGCATTGAGGCCATCTAGTAAGTACCGAAACCCCTTACCTTCTTCGCCAACCCGGTCGGTCTGATGGACTGGAAGATCGTCGTAAACGACCTCACAAGACGCGACCGCATTTCGTCCGACTTTATCGATGGGTGAAATCGCGACCTCGGGGCGTTGCAGTTCAGCCAACAACAACGTCATCCCATCGGTTCGCTTGGCCACCGCATCCTTCGATTCGGTGCGCACCAATAGCAGGACGCGTTCCGAATCCAATGCCTTAGTGGTCCACACCTTACGTCCTTTGACCAAGTAGTGATCGCCATCTAGACGCGCCGCGGTCTTAATCGATGTGGTGTCCGTACCGGCATCCGGTTCCGTTACACCAAAAGCGACATGAAGGTCGCCCGACGCCACGCGAGGCAAATATTTTTGCTTCATGTCCTCGGATCCGTACTTGACTACCGGATGCATGCCAAAGATCGATAAGTGAATGCTACTCGCACCGTTCATGGCGGCACCCGAAGCCGCAACTTCTTCTAATACGATCGATGCTTCGGTAATGCCTCGGCCGGAACCACCGTATTGTTCAGGGATCGCAATACCGATCCAACCTGCTTCCGCTAGCGCGTTGTAGAAGTCCCAAGGGAAAAGGTGTTCGTCGTCGCATTTCGACCAATATTCATCGGGGAAGTCCGCACAAATCTTGCCAATGGCGTCGCGGATAAGTTGGTGTTCGTCAGTCGTTTCAAAGTCCATGCACCGAGGTTAGCATGGCCGAAGAACCCTGGCAGGGCTGTCAAGAACATTGTCTGGAAAGTACTTTGAAGAGTTGGAAGTCGGTCTAACATTTGAGCACGAACCGGGTCGGACGGTGACCGAAACCGACAACCTGCTGTTTACCGCGCTGACGCAAAATCCACAACCGCTTCATCTCGACGCAGAATTTGCAAGCCAATCCATACACGGCAGGATTTTGGTCAACAGCATTTTTACCCTTGGACTCGTCGTTGGATTGTCCGTGGCCGATACCACCCTCGGCACCACCCTTGGCAACCTCGGATTCGATCGAACGACCTTTCCGCACCCTGTTTTTATCGGCGACACCATACGCGTTGCCTCAAAAGTGGCCGACCGACGTGCCAGCCGGTCTAAACCCGACAGAGGCATCATCACTTTCGAACACACTGGCACCAATCAACGCGGTGAAATTGTCTGCTCCTGCCGCCGCGGAGCCATGATGATGCGAAAACAAACATGATCGCCGAAGCCCGTACACGTTTACGACGCTCGATGCACTTTGTCCCTGGAGCGAACGAGAAAATGTTGCTCAAGTCGCTGGCAAGCCAGGCGGACAGCCTCGTTCTTGATCTCGAAGACGCGGTCATCCCAGAACAAAAAATTCGAACCCGCCAAACCATTGCCGGTTGGCTTCGCGAGATCGACTTTGATACTAAAGAAGTGACGGTACGGATTAATCCTCTAGATACTCCCTGGGGCTTCGATGACCTCAAAGTGACCATGGAAAACCCCCCTGACGCGTACGTGATTCCCAAACCGAGCCACTTTACTGACCTGGATCTTATCGATACGGAGTTGACTCAACTTGAACGGTTTTATGGACACCCTCGACGTAGCGTCGGACTGATTCTGATTGCTACAGAGACCCCTGAAGGGGCGCTGAACCTCCCGACATTCGGTGCTTGTCCGCGCATTGTGGCAATGTCCTGGGGCGCCGAGGATCTGTCTGCTGCGCTAGGAGCTCCGCGAAACCGAGACAAACATGCCGACTACCTCAGCGTATACGAATATTGTCGTCAGCAGACCCTGCTTTGCGCCGTCGCAACGGGAGTTCAACCGATCGACTCTGTCTTCGTCGATCTCGCCAACCAACAAGCCTTTGAACGCGAGTGCTCCCAAGGTGCCTCCCTTGGATTCACAGGAAAAATTACGATCCACCCAGATCAAATACCTATCGTCAATTCAGCGTTCACACCCACCGATGCAGACGTTGACTTAGCACAACGACTAGTGAAAGCCTTCGAAGAAGCCGAAACCGAAGGCAAATTGGCGTTTCGTTTCGAAGGTCAAATGGTCGACGCACCCCACGTCAATCGAGCGCGCGCGTTGTTGCAACGAGCCTGCCAAGCTGGAGTACATGACTAATGCTGGATTTAAACACGGACCGAATGCGCGCCGAGATAACCGATGGGATCGGCTGGATGACATTTAATAATCCATCCCGTCACAACGCGCTGTCCCTCGAGATGTGGCGTGCGATAGGCGAAATCGTCAGACATTTCGAGGACGACAAGGATGTCCGAGTTATCGTTATGACAGGTGCTGGTGGCAAGGCGTTTGTTTCCGGCGCGGACATTAGCGAGTTTGACAAACAACGTTCGAATTCAGAACAAAAAGAGGAATACGCCCGTATCTCTGCGTCCGGTAGTCACGCCTTGGCGACCGTGACCAAACCCCTTATCGCCATGGTGGAGGGCTATTGCATCGGTGGCGGTCTCGCGACCGCGTTGGCGGCAGATATACGCTTCGCGAGCCCTGATTCGTCCTTCGGCATTCCCGCGGCCAAACTCGGCCTCGGATACGAGTACGCGGGACTTGCGAAACTGGCTCGCGTGGTTGGGCCGGCGCGTGCGCGCGATATTCTGTTTTCCGCCAGGTTCCTCAGCGCTGAAGAGGCGCAAGCCGCGGGCCTCGTGCAATTCATTTCGCCCCGTGACCGAATTCGAAACGACGTCATCGAGTACGCTAGGCAAATCGCTACGAATGCACCTCTGACCGTGGCAGCGGCTAAGGCGGCCATTAACGCGTACGAAAGAGGAGGTCAGATCGATGACATTGAAACGGTTGAAGCGTTAGTGAGTGCTTGCTTTGACTCTGACGACTACAAAGAGGGTCGACGCGCGTTCGCCGAAAAGCGGACGCCCGAGTTCACCGGTCGCTAACCCCCCTCAACCGCCAATTCTGGTTAGCTAAGCACGATCAAGAAATGTCTTTGACTCAACAACGAATGAACTGAAGTACCGGGGGGCGTATGGATGACAAACTTGTTACTGCTGGAGTCATCGTCATCGGCAACGAAATTTTGTCGGGACGAACACAGGACACCAACCTGCAATTCATCGCGCAATATCTCGTTGGTAAAGGCATCTCGATTGGAGAGGCCCAGGTTGTACCAGACATCGAGTCCATCGTCGTGCGCACGGTGAATGATTTCCGCGCGCGCTTCGACTACGTGTTGACAACGGGCGGCATCGGACCAACTCACGACGACATCACAACCGACTGCATCGCCGCCGCTTTCAACGTTCGTGTCGTCGTCAATGCCGACATCGAAAACCGTATTAGGAGCCGCCCTGCCCCAGACGACGTCCTGGCTTCCCGCTTACGTATGGCAAGGGTCCCGGAGGGCGCAACATTAATTGACAATCCAACCGGTGGGCCACAAGGCTTTACCATCGAAAACGTCTACGTAATGGCGGGGATTCCCTTGGTTATGCAAGCGATGCTGTCGACAATCGAATTTCGTGGTGGGGCGATCGTACACTCTCGATCCGTTACGGCCCATCTAGGTGAAAGCGAAATCGCCGATGAGCTTGCTTCTATTCAAGAGGCGTATCCGCGGATCGATATCGGTAGTTACCCCTTCTATCGGAACGACATTTACGGCACCAGCTTGGTCCTGCGGAGCGCCGACGAATCGGCTCTGGACGCAGCTCTGGAAGAACTGTGCGCGGTCATCACGCAACGCGGACAAACTCCCTTGGACATCGAGCGCGACTGAACGCCGGTCCAATCCCATTCGATGAGCCGGACATGGTCAAGTCTTACCCTATTCCTCCTTATCCAGTGTGTGGGGTCCGTGAGTGCCAACGATTGCCCACAAGATTTGCGTCGCGCCAACTCTCCGATAACCCCTAAATTAAATCGGCCCGACGAGCATCACACCTCGCCTCTTTTCATGTGGCGCTACCGTACGTTAACGGGCGAGCTCTATCTTGTCGGCTCCATTCATGCGTTAAGCGCGACCCTAAGAACGCTCCCGGTTCAGCTTGAAAGCGCATTTCAACAATCAACTCACCTTGCTGTCGAAGTTGATACGACGTCGCCGAACATTCTCGATCGGACTTGGGTAACGGAGCATCTTTTACTTCCGAACAATAGCGGCCTTCGTAGCCTACTTAACGAAACCAGACGAGGCCGACTGTCTTGCCTTGTTCGGCAAATAAATATCGACTACGAGTCGATTGGTCGGTTGAAACCTTCGCTTGTTGCAATGCAGATTTCGCGCGCGCGTCTAAACGGGCTCGGTTATTACGCTAAATGGGGCATGGAACAGCAATTTCTTCGTCGAGCTGGTCGGCGCGAAGTGTTGGAACTTGAAAGCTCCCAGGAACAATTACTCCTCATCGCAAACACCCCGGTCGAGGTACAACTCGAGCTGTTTGACGAAAGTCTAATAGGGCACAAAGATTTTCACGCCGAATTTGTTGCACTGATGTCCGCCTGGCTAACCGGCGACGACGAATCCCTCATCCAATTACTGCGCGATCAAGACCACCATTCCACAGATTACCGTGACTTCCAAGATCGCCTGATAAATCAGCGCAACATCCGTTTTGCACAAAAAATCGAGACCTTCCTCGCATCACCAGGCACGTACTTTGTGCTTGTTGGGGCAGCCCATCTCGTTGGGTCAGGAGGGTTGGTCCAACTGCTGGACGCGCGTGGTCACAAAGGGCATCGTGTCTTCTCCGGGGATCGAATCGATCCGTAATACGTATTCTCACGGGGAAAGGCAATGGACCTAAGTGGAAAGAGCGCGATTGTTCTCGGCGGTACTTCGGGAATCGGGTTATCCGCGGTACAGCAACTCGAACGAGCAGGAGCAACCGTGGTTGCTGGAGGCCGATCGTCCACACACATCGAACAAGCGGCCAGTACTACCGGAGCGAGCGTGACCTATCGAGAAATCGATGTGCTTGATCGAGCCGCGTTGTCAGGCTTATTTGAAGACAGGGCCCCCTTCGACATCCTTGTCAATAGCGCCACGGGTGGCGAACGCGCCTCCGGGCCATTTCTTGAAATGGACTTAGACGGATTCCAAGGATCTTTTCGCAAACTGTGGGGCTACGTTAACTCCGTGCGGTTGGCCGCCGAACACATGGCCGTCGAGGGGGCCATCGTTTTGGTAAGCGGCTTCCCAGCTCGGAAGTCCAACCCTGGCTCGTCGGCGATCTCGACGGTTGGCAATGCGGTTGAAGGATTCGTTCGTGCTATCGCCCCCGAGATCGCCCCTCGACGGATCAACGTTGTTGCTCCCGGGTTAATCGATACCCCCATGTTCCCGATGCAGGGAGAGGGGCGCGATCGCTTTTTTGAGAAAGCGACCGAGAATACTTTGATTCCACGAGCCGGGACGGCCGACGAAGTCGCATCAGCCATTCTCTTTCTGCTTCAGAACGACTACATGACGGGTTCTACAATCGACGTCGAGGGAGGTGCACTGCTTCCGTAGAGAATCGGGAAAAGTTCGCAACGACTCTCGGGAGCGACTGCTCGCAGCTATCGTTTTGGTAGCAGCGCCTCGATGACTTGATCCAGTCTGGCGGGATCGTCGTTCTTGAAATGTGCCATGCGCTCATAGATCTCCGCAGCTGCTAGATGAAAACCGTTCGGTAAGCCTGCGGCATTGAAGGTCGCCGCGATCTCTCGCATTTCGCCCGCAAAGCGCCATGCTTTCGGGCTTGTTCCAAGTGCACTTCTCTCGCTCGAATCACGCATTCCTTTTTGCGAAATATCCCATTCGGCCAATAGTGTTTCCGTCACGCCGTTGTCCTCTGCCAGTGCGCGAATCGCTAACACTAAGGCCGAGGATCCTTTGGTATAGGCCGCATAGCACATCTTCACTGCCGATGCGGCTCCCGCGCCTCCACTGATCGCTCGAGCTGTTACCAACGAATCCTCAAACAATTCGACAACATCTTTCGCCATCGCTCCAGAAAGGTAAAAACGCGTGGCCCCGGCTCGCCACGCGGGTGGACCAACGATCCCCCCATCCACAAAATTGTTATCAAAGAGTTCGCCAATCGCCGTCGCCGTCTCGGGCGCAACCGCATTTCCATCGACATAAATACCGTCATACCCGCTTTGTCGGACTTCGCGAGCAACATCCAACGCTGCCTCCGGTGGGCAAATAGACAACACTACATCGACCCGGCCTATCACCTCTTCGAGAGTCTCGACGAGCGTTATCTGAGCCTCGCGAGCTCTATCGATTGTCGCTCGACTGCGCCCACTGGCAACACCAATGACTTCGTGACCGGCGCTGCTCACGGCGGCGCCTATAGACGCGCCCATGGCGCCAGGATGAAGAACCAATACCCTCATTTTCGATAATCAAGCGGCGGCTGACGATCACCCAACAAGGCTTGATAGTCAAAATCAAGGCCACGATTCTTAATGAATTCCGCTCGGGCAGATCGGATCAAACCGCGATCACGAAATAGTTCGTCCCCGGTCAGTGCGATGACTTTTGCGGCCAGCATCATTCCTTTGTGCCCAATACTCGTACCACTCGCCGCAACCGCCTGCCAACTATGCGAAGGCGTTCCCGGGACCCAAGTTGCGGTCGAAAAGCCGGCCGTTGGCACCGCCCAGCTAACGTCACCCACATCGGTCGATCCCATTTTTTGACGAAACCGGAACGGTTGGATTTCGACCTGACTCCCAACTTGAAGAGATGGCCCAATAAGCGATGCGTACAGCGTATCCGCAAACGTTTGCTCCGATGCACTGTATTCGATTCCACCTAGGGTACGCATGTGTCGATCCAGCACGCGCGCGAGAATATCGTTTCTCAACACCGGGTAGTTCCCATGCATGACTTCGTAGTTCATCCGAGTCCCTGTGCCGAGGGCAGCACCACGAGCAGCCGCGACAACCCGCTCAAACAATAACACCACCTGGTCTGGCTTCGGATGGCGCACGTAGTAATAAGCTTCAGCAAACTCGGGAACAATGTTCGGCGCGTCGCCACCGTCCGTAATGATGTAATGGATACGCGCCTGAGAAGGCACATGCTCCCGCATCATATTGACCATGTGATTCATGGCTTCAACTCCGTCGAGCGCCGACCGCCCTCGCTCGGGTGAACCCGCCGCGTGCGAGGCGACTCCATGAAATTCAAAGCGACCCGACTTGTTCGCAGTCGTGCTTTCTGGAGACGCATTGTTGCGATCGCCCGGATGCCAGTGCAAAACTACATCGACGTCGTCAAACAAGCCCGCCCGGGTCATGTAGACCTTTCCAGACCCGCCTTCCTCGGCAGGTGTGCCGTAAACACGCACGGTTCCCGATCTTTCCCCTATCGCTAGTGATTTCGCGAGCCCCACGGCGGCGGCAACAGAAGCAGCACCGAAAAGGTTGTGTCCGCAGGCATGACCAGCCGCTTCATCCGCAAGGATTTCCCGCTTGGGACTCGCCGCTTGAGACATTCCCGGCAACGCGTCGAATTCAGCAAGAATCCCAATAACCGGGCTTCCACTTCCCGCCGACGCTACAAATGCGGTCGGCAATCCGGCGCTTCGACGTTCAATAGAAAACCCGTTGGCCGTGAGGTAATCGCCTAACACCATCGAGCTCACGTTCTCTAGGTAACCGAGTTCCGCTTCACGCCAGAGCTTATCAGCGATCTCGACGACCGCTGTTCTCTGCCCGTCAAGGATCTCCTCGATCGTCGTCAACTCGGCAATCGAAAAAACACCTGCCATTGACGCCGACAGCACCATCCCAAGTCGCCAATTGCGCACGATTATTCTCCTCTCGAGTTGATCTTGGCCGACACCCTAACCGGGATCGCGCGGTCACGAGTTGTTGCGGCTCGACCCTCCCGCAATCTTCGCAGGATTCCAACTAACATATCAAAATCAAGAAACACCTGATGCCTCCAATGCGATCCATGTAACGGCTCATCACCCCTCCCAATGATCAAGCGGTTCGTACAAATCAGCGTTATGATCAGATTATCAAGTTCGTTAGGTTTATGACGTTGGAAAAACTAACCGAGCAGCAACGTACAAGCTGGAACGTCGACGGTTATTTAAAACTCGAACAGGTATTCAACAGCGATGAGGTCTCTTTCTTCAACGACGAGCTCGATCGCATCCGACAAGAACCTGGTTGGGAGCCAGTGCGGGACCCCAAGATGCCCATCGGTCACTACGGTTGGCTCCCTCACGCGGACAACGTCAGCGCCGAGGGTTTCATGGACCGGCGTGATCTGCTTCCCTACGGAAAGGCGTTTGTCGATTTAGTCGACCGCACGCCCGTCTTCGATCTCGTCGTCGATATCATGGGGCCAAATATTCTTCTCAGTATGACCCAGGCGATCGTAAGGGCGTCCCGAGACAAATTTCCGGGATACACGCACACCGACGGCGGCGAAGGATTACGTCAAATCCGGGTGACGGAAACGAGCTTACCGCTGGCAATAAAAGCGATGTATTTACTGACGGACGTGGAAGAACCCGACTCGGGTAATCTGACCGTGTTTCCTGGGAGCCATATGCGACCTTTCCCTTTTGACGCAAACCCGCCGATCACTCCCTATTCTCCCGGAGCAGCTCAACTAAGCGGCAAAGCAGGCGATTGCTTCCTCTTTTCGCATGCTCTGTGGCACGGGCCCTCGCAGAATCGCTCTGAAAATCCCAGAAAAACGCTGCTGTACAACTACTGTCAGCTATTTCTTCGCCAATACGATTTCGAAGTGACCCCGAAGATCAAAGAGCAATGTACTCCTCGCCAACTCAGATTAATGGGGGATCTCGGTTACGACTTCCGTCCCGGCTCTTACTTTTACGTCCCCCTCGATCAGTCCGAGATCATCGGCACCAGCTAGACCAATCGATCCGCGTCATTAACGGCATAGATCGGCGGCTTTATTGGAAATGCTCACGCCACGACGGCCAAGACGCACGGGATTCCGGTCGTGACCGTTCGTACAGTAGCCTAGCGAAATTCCGGTGGTAGGGTCCGCCCAAGCAATTTGGCCGCCGGCCCCACCATGACCAAAAGCGAGTGCTGAATTCAAATGTCCGAATCCTCGAAAATTTCGTGCGTCGTCACCGGCTACTACGATCCCCATCGCTCGATTGACCGGTCGATCAAACAGCATGTCGCGGTAGTCCCCACTAATCACCGTTCGAGCCATCGAAAGAGTTTCGTCTTGCCAAATGACCGGTCCGCCGACACGACCGCCATGCAACAACCCTTGATAAAAAAGTGCCAGAGCTGCCGCCGTCATGATGCCGCCTCCTCCAGGGATTCCGACCGCGCGGATATCAGGGCGATCGAAACTTAGGATGGCATCCTCAGTAACCTCTGTGACGGGAGGTTCGGGCATACCCAATTTCGCGTAATCCTCACTCGTCATCACATCGCCCACATGCATCTGGGGAGCCACCCGATAATTTTCTGCTTCAGGTAATCCGACATAACAATCTGGAAGATCTAACGGCTCAATAATCTTCTGCCGGACGAAAGTTGGAAAATCAATCCCGCTTTTTCGTTCGATGATCTCTGCTATTACCCACATCGATGAGGTCGGGTGGTATTCAAAGCGTTCCCCAGGTGCCCAATTGAGTCGCCAAGCAGAAAAGCGCGAAAGTCGCACATTTCGATCATTCCAATCCGTTGGTCGAAAAGGGGCATGGGGAAACCCCGCCGTGTGCAAAAAAAGTTGGTCTACCGTAATGGTTTCTTTACCGTTCGTACCGAATTCAGGAACGATATCGGCCACGGTCTCGGCGGGATCAAGATCTCCCGATTCCATGAGCAACCATGCAGCCGCTGAGGTAAACGCTTTGGTTGACGAAAAAACGCAGTAAAGAGTTTCGTTGGTGGCCTCGCCGAAGGTTTCGAAATACCCGAGCCGACCGTGGCGAGCAATCGCGATCTGGGCTGACGGCAGAATGCCTTCCGCTACTTCACGCCCAGCGCGTTCCCGCAAAAGCTCGAATTTCTCGAGATCAATCCCTAGTTCACTAGGCGTTGCTATCTTTTCGTCAATCGAAGTCATCTGGTCTCATCGCCCTTACAATCGTTGTCATCGACTGACCAGTATAGCCCGTTACCAGTGATAGAATCGGCCGTTCGGGCTTGTATGAAGGACATCCATGGACACCCGCAATGGTTTCGCCGATGCGGTCGGTAATACACCGCTCATCCGACTGAATACACTCTCTGACGAGACGGGTTGCGAAATTCTCGGCAAGGCCGAATTTATGAACCCGGGTGGATCGGTAAAGGATCGTGCCGCTTTGTGGATGATCGCGGAAGCAGAAAAAAGTGGAACGTTATTACCAGGTGGCACCGTGGTTGAAGGAACCGCAGGCAATACGGGTATCGGAATTGCGCACATATGCAACGCCCGAGGTTATCCGTGCATCATTTATATGCCGGACAATCAGTCTCCTGAAAAGGTTGAAATTCTAGAAACCCTCGGGGCCGAAGTACGCGTCGTGCCGACCGTGCCGTACAAAGATGAGATGAATTACCAAAAGCAAGCGGGGCGATTCGCCGAGTCCCTCGACGGCGCCGTGTGGGCCAATCAATTCGACAACACAGCGAACCGGCTGGCGCACTACGAATCAACCGGACCTGAAATCTGGCGGCAAACGGAAGGCCGGGTAAACGCCTTCGTCTGTTCGGTTGGAACAGGCGGCACCCTCGCGGGCGTCTCGCAGTATCTGAAGGAACAAAATCCTGCGGTAGAGCTGGTTCTTTCTGACTGTATGGGGAGCGCGCTCTACAATTACGTTACCAACGGCGAAGCCGTCATGAGCCCAGGACCCTCGATCACCGAAGGTATCGGCAACAGCAGGGTGACAGAAAATCTGAGCGGCGCAACGATCGACTGGGCGCTTCAGGTCACGGATCAAGACATGGTCGACATGGTTTATCGTTTATTGCGTAACGAAGGCTGGTTCCTCGGTTCAAGTACTGGCATCAATGTCTGCGGTGCTGTAGCTGTCGCTCGTAAGCTCGGACCTGGGCATACGGTCGTGACCGTGCTCTGTGATGGCGGAGGTAAGTATCAATCACGACTCTTTAATAAGACCTTCCTAGAGGAGCAAGGCCTACGCACCGACTAACGGTGTTCGTCAGCGCGGTGAATATTCCGTCATATACCTTTAAAAGATACCTCGCGCTTTTCAACAAATGCTTTCGCAGCTTCCTTGTGATCTTCCGTCAGGCCCGTATGGATATGGTGGGTCGCCTCGATATCCATACACTCACCTAGCTCGGTCCCCATGGCCGCCCGATTAAAGTTTTCCTTCATATATCGGTACGCAACGGGCGGCCCATCGGCAAGCCGACGCGCCATCTCCATGGTCCCTTCCTCCAGTTCCTCGTCAGCAAAAACACGGTTGGCAATACCCAAGGCCAGACACTCCTCCGCTCCAACACGATCGGACAGGTAATAGAGTTCGCGAGCTTTTCCAGGGCCCACTAGGTGATGTAGAAACCAGGTGCCACCGTAATCTCCACTAAACCCCACTCGGGCGAACGCGGTGGTAATAAAAGAGCTCGCTGCCATAGTCCGCATGTCAGCAGCCAAAGCGATCGAAAGTCCCGCTCCAGCCGCTGGCCCAGGGATCATGGCAATTACAGGTTTCGGCATCGCGTACATTCGGCCCGCTGTCTTTCGATGATCGAGTCGCTGTTCGTGAATCCGCTCGTCTAAGGTACCGACCTCGTCGCGCCCAGCCGCCATCTGCTTGACGTCTCCGCCCGCGCAAAACGCACCACCGGCTCCTGTCACCACGACGGAACGCACGCTGTGACTTCGGGCCGCGTAATCCAGCGCGATACCCATTCCATCCTTCATCGGATCGGTAAGTGCATTCCTCGCCTCCGGTCGGTTGAGGGTAATCACCTCGATACCATTTGCTTCATAAGCCAAACAATCTTCAGTGCCTGTATCGATGTCAGTTCGAGACATGTTCAATCTCCTTCAGTGAATCGTTACGCGAGCCGCTGGAACCGGCAACCCCGCCACATCGCTCCGGTATCGATAGATACCCCCTACGCGTTCTCCATCGCTACCGTCGGATCCGGATACGATATAAACGTCCCTCAGGTCGTCGCCCCCAAAACAAACGCTAGTACACATGGGCACCGGAATCGCTAGGGTCTCCCGAAACGCACCGTCGGGACCGTACACGCCCACGCCCGAGCCACCCGCAAGAGCGACCCACACCGCCCCGTCCTCAGACACGGCCAAGCCATCTGGAACCCCCGTTTCGGTGGTGATAAAGACTTTTCTGTCACCCAGCGTTCCGTCACTGCTGACCGGGTAACAAAAGACGCTCTGGCGTCGTGAATCCGCATGGTAAAGCGTCGAGGCGTCCGGGGAGAAAGCCAATCCATTCGTTAAACGTACGTCGGTCGCCACCACTTGCACGGAACCGTCTAAGTCGATGAGATAGAGATTGCCGGGCTTCGGTAGACTGCCCTCGTCAAATACGGCGCTTCCGAGCGAACCCGCATAAATTCGACCCGAAGCATCCGTCGTTAGATCGTTGTACCCAACGTTGTCCTTTTCGGGATCGCGATCCAGAAGGATGCAGGTCTCATCAAGTCCATCAAATTTCTTGAACGCGATGTTGCGTCCGCTGACGACAAGGCCACCGTCCGTGTGTAAACACAAGCCACCGATTCCCTTGCGATGCGGAAAGACCACTTCCGCAGTCCCATCCGCTTTCAAACGGTAGACTCCACCGCCGTGTACATCGCTGAAAAAAAGGCCGCGTTCGGGATCCCAGACCGGCCCTTCAACCAAGCCGAAGCCACGTATCAACTCTTCCATGGCATCCTCCTGGGTAATGACATTGGCATAGCCGCATGCGGCCGACAACCGCGAAAAAGGCCGATCAACGCGGTTTATTGTCGGACGAATTCCTCGTTAACACGCATATCAAGAGCGGCATCGAAAAGCGCGCGCGCATAATCCGTGGTAGGAGTCTCGAAAACTTGTCGCGCGGGCCCCTGTTCCACAATCTCGCCCTCACGCATGACGATCAGCCAGTTAGCTAGGGCGCGGACAACCTTGAGGTCATGGCTGACGAACAAATAACCAAGTCCGTGCTTTTCTTGTAGGTCCCGCAACAAATCGACGATCTGAGCCTGAACGGACATATCGAGTGCCGAGGTGGGTTCATCTAAAACCACAAACTTGGGTCGCAACACCATCGCCCGAGCAATCGAAATTCGTTGACGTTGACCACCCGAAAATTCGTGGGGGTATCTGTCCATCATCCCAGCTTCAAGACCGACCTCGGCTAACACTTCAGCGACTCGTGCACGACGCTGCTCACCCCCAACGTCCGGTTCGTGCACGCGCAAACCTTCCTCAACGATATTTTGTACCGTCATGCGCGGAGACAAACTGCCGTAGGGGTCCTGAAAAACAATCTGCATGTCTCGACGCATGGAGATCAACGACTTTCTCTTGGCACCTTGAATGTCATTGCCATTAAAGCGAACTAGCCCTTCACTGTGCAGCAACCGAAGCATGGCGAGACCCAACGTCGTCTTGCCAGACCCCGACTCGCCAACGACTCCCACGGTCTGTCCCGCACGGACAACGACATCGACGCTATCAACGGCCTTGAAAAACTTTTTGCCGAACCATCCCTTATTGACCTGATAACTAACGGTCAAATCGCGGGCTTCCGCTACCACCGGCGGCGAACCCTCTGCGGGGGCAGGTTCCCCTTTCGGCTCCGCGGCAAGTAAATGGCGCGTGTATTCGTGCGTCGGTCGGTCGAAGATCGCCTCGCGTGAACCGCGTTCGACAATCTCCCCCTCGGTCATCACACAAATGCGATCTGCCATGGTGCGAACGATGCCGAGGTCGTGAGTGATGAGCATCAGCGCCATGCCCATCTCCTTTTGAAGGTCATTTAGGAGCTGCAGAATTTGGGCTTGAATGGTCACATCAAGAGCCGTCGTGGGCTCATCGGCGATGAGGAGTTTGGGCTCGTTGGCGAGCGCCATCGCGATCATTACCCGTTGCCTTTGACCCCCAGAAAGCTGATGGGGATAGTCGCCCAACCGCGTCTCCGCATCTTGGAGACCAACCAAATGCAACAACTCGAGCGTCCTATTTCTGGCGTCCTTAGTCGACAAGCGCTTATGGACAACGAGGGCCTCACCGACTTGTTTTGCGATCGTGTGAAGAGGGTTTAACGACGTCATCGGTTCTTGAAAAATCATACTGATCACGCCCCCTCGTATCTTGAGGAGTTCGCGATCGTCAGCGCCTATCACCTCGAGGCCATTGACGGTGATGCTACCGGCCGGATGATTCGCAAGCGGATAGGGCAACAACTGCAGGACAGAGAGAGCTGTCACGGATTTCCCCGAGCCGCTTTCTCCGACTAACGCAAGTGTTTCGCCAGCATCGATCGTGAAAGAAACTCCGCGAACCGCGGGTTCGTTACCGAAGCTCACGTGAAGGTTATTTACTTCCAATAAACTCGACAAACATCCACTCCCCAACCGTCATATCACTCGCTCGGTGTCCGCTATCGGATTCCTGGTTCTAATCCCGTCGTGCCCACAACGAAAACGCACAAGAACCGGATCGGCGAGACAATGTCATGCTACCGTATTAGGACATGTTTGTTTGTACGCCAGACATTACCGCTCGCGCTGTCGTGCAACGTTACGAATATGCGATCGAATTGATGCCTCGGAAAGGCCTGACTAGTCAGGAGCACTGATGCGCCTTCATGTCGTCGATGGCACCTTCGAGCTCTATCGAGCTCACTTTTCACGGCGACCCGACCGGTTGGCCGCTGACGGAACGGATATCAAAGCCACATTGGGCGTTATGGACTCGCTGCTAGCGCTTTTCAGCGACCCAAGGGAACACGCGACCCACATCGCGGTGGCGTTTGATAATCCGATCGAATCATTTCGCAACGACTTGTTTGCCGACTATAAAACCGGTGAAGGGATGGAACCTGCTCTTGTTGCGCAAATGGATTTGGTCGAGGAGGCCGTTGCGGCCCTGGGCATCGTGGTTTGGTCAATGGACCGTTTCGAAGCCGACGATGCCCTGGCCACCGCGGCCAATCGCTGGCGGGAGGCGGTAACACAAGTCAGGATCATGACGCCCGACAAAGATCTCGGCCAGATGGTTGCTGGGTCCAAAATCGTTCAGGTCGACCGAATTCGCAACCGCGTCATCGATGAAGATGGCGTGCGTGCACGGAACGGTTGCGGTCCGACGAGCATCCCCGATTGGCTCGCGCTGGTCGGCGATTCCGCGGACGGTATACCGGGCATTACCGGTTTCGGCGCAAAAACCGCAGCGAAACTACTATCGGTCTATGGTTCGATAGAGGCGATCCCTTCAAATTGTGATGATTGGGCGGTACCCATTCGCGGGGCACCCAGACTCGCGACAACACTCAAGGAACATCTCGACGAGGCCAGGTTATACCGTGTCCTTGCCACCCTTGCGACAAACGTACCCCTCGAAGAAAACCTGGAGGACTTACTCTGGCGTGGCGCTGATCCCAGCCTCTATCAACGCATCAGCGAACGCTTAGGTACCTCTACACCTGAACCATTGCGTTGGCGCTCCACGCGATAGCCAAAATCTTATTTGACGAAACTTGCCGCATGCACGTCGGCAATTTGGATCTCAAAGATTTCTTCTAAACAACGAAAATAGACGTTCCCAATGCCGCTCTGCCGATTCTTTGCGATAAATGCCTTCTCGCTGTGGGAAAACGAATCCGTGGGCCGTATCCGGATACCACTCGATCCGGTAATCGATACCCGTTGACGCAAGATGAGTATCCAGTTTTTCGACCATTTCTGGCGGCGCCCAATCGTCGGTTTCGGCACAACCAAAGTAGATCTCGCCTTGAATCCTGTCCGCCGTCAAGTGGGGCGAGGTGTCTTCATCAGTAAACAGACGCACGCCGTGCAAAGAAGCGCTTGCTTTGATTCTTTCGGGGAATTCCGCCGCCGCCGCGAAAACAAACGGACCGCTCATACAGTAACCAACGGCACCAACCGGACCGTCCGAAGCCAATTTCTCCCCCTCGAGAAACGCCAAAATAGCCCGCGTGTCCTCGCACACAACGGCATTAGAGAGGTTGTCCATGAGTTCGCGCATTCTTTCGCGAGTCGCGTCAGGCATGCCCAAATGAAATTCAGAGACGTCACGGTAATAAAGGTTGGGTAGAACAACATAGTAGCCGACCGTCGCAATACGCCGAGCCATATCGTGCAACTCTTCCCGCTTGCCTGGCGCATCCATATAAAAAATGACGGCCGGGTACGGTCCTCCTTCTTCGGGACAGGTGATGAATGTATTCATCGCGCCATCCGCGGTTTGAATCGTCGTGTGTTGCTCCTGCATCAATCTGTCTCCTTATCTAGTACCAAAATCAAAATTGCCGCCTTCGCTATACGATCGTAGCAATCGGCGAGCGGTCGTCTGGACATGCACTTCGTCGGCACCATCGTATATGCGCGCGAATCGCGCCTGACGATACATTCGTTCTAACGGCGTATCTTCGGTTACTCCTTTCGCGCCGTGCACTTGGATCGCCCGATCAATGGCGTTGTGCAACATCGAGGCGCCGTACACCTTAATCAACCCTATTTCGATTCGAGCTTCGTCGCCTTGGTCGATCTTTTGGGCCGCATGCAGTGTGAGCAATCGACTCGCTTGAATTTCGCAAGCGGTATCGAAAATAAACTTCTGGATTTGCTGATGTTCAGCCAACGGTTTACCGAAGGCAACGCGTTCGTTTGCTCGATTACACATCAGGTCAAACGCTCGTTGGGCCTGCCCGAGCCATCGCATGCAGTGAAAAATTCGACCGGGACCGAGACGGTCCTGGGCGATTTTGAATCCGTGCCCCCGTGTACCTAGCAAATTCTCCTTTGGAACCCGAACGTCGTCGTAAACGACCTCGTAGTGGCCGTCATATTCACCCATCACTGCGACATCACGAACGATGTTGTATCCATCGGTATCGGTGGGGACGATGATCATGGAGAAAGAGGCATGCGGAGGCGTATCGTCTGGCTCCGTACGAACCATGGCGGTGGTATAGGCCGCGGTCCCCGCCCCTGACGTGAACCACTTACGGCCATTAATTACCCATTCGTCTCCTTCGAGATCGGCCCGAGTTTGCAGTTGCGTCGGATCAGAACTCGCCACATCCGGTTCGGTCATCCCAAAACTCGGGAAAACTTCCCCTGCGACAAGTGGTTCGAGGTATTTTTCGCGCCATTCTGGACTTGCGTAACGATGTAGCATGATCGAATCCTGCAGCGAGTGTGTACCCAATGCGACCGTTGCAAGGCTCGAGCGACCAACGACCTCATTAACAAACACGTAATCCATAAAGGGGAGACCGCCACCGCCAAGTTCCTCCGGGTGACCCAGCGCCCATAGATGTTCGTCTTTCGCTTTCTGCATCAACCCCCTCATCAAGCCTCGCCGGCTGTCAGGTGTTTCTTCATAGAGCGTGCTCTCCAACGGATAAATTTCTCGCTCAATAAAATCCAAAACCTTGGCGCGTATCGGAATGACGTGGTCCGGTATCGACAAATTCAACATGCTCTTACCCCTATGCTTCGAACCCCATTAAACTCCACCGACGATAAAAAGAAAGGGTTGCAGATCATGGCGACATTCGATCTGACCGGACGAACGGCACTCGTCACCGGCGGCAACGGAGGTATCGGCCTAGGCATCGCTGAGGCTCTCGCCGAGGCAGGGGCGAATGTCGTGATCGCCGGTCGCGACGAAGGAAAAAACCAAGCGGCATCCGACCAAATTAATAGCAACGGTGGACGATGCCGACCCGTGCGCTGCGATGTCGACGAGCTCGGAGACATCGACGCCACAATAGACGAAACGATCAACGCGTTCGGCGGCTTACACATTCTCGTGAATAACGCGGGAATCGCGGCGGGTGAATCGCCTGAGGATATGTCGGACGCTCTTTGGGACAGCGTTGTCGCCACCAATCTACGGAGCGTTTTCCGCTTTTCACGGCAAGCATTTCAGGCAATGAAGCAAGCCGGCTACGGGAAAATTATCAACATTGGCTCGATGTATTCACTGTTTGGTAGTGCGCAAGTGCCCAATTACTCAGCCAGTAAAGGCGGCGTAGTACAACTTACAAAATCCCTCGCCGTTGCCTGGGCCCCGCACCATATTGAGGTTAATTGCATACTGCCGGGCTGGATCACCACAGACATGACCCAACCCGTTATCGACAATGAACCGTTTCATCAACAAATCGTTCAACGGACGCCGGCAGGCCGTTTTGGCGAACCTACGGAGTGCGGCGGGGCCGCTGTATTCTTCGCCAGTTCCGCGTCCGATTTTGTGACGGGCCAATCGCTGGCCGTGTGCGGTGGCTTCAGCATTGCGTAGTGTACTGATCACCCTTGTGCTTTTATTTCCAACCGCCTGTTTAGCTCACGAGTCGGCGATTGTTGAGGCATGCACTAAATTAGTTCACGACTATGCGTACAGCCGGGATCACGATGACCCTGAGGGTTACGCCAACGTATTCGCCAACAACGGAGTCTTTTTGTTCCGCGGTCAACGGTTTGAAGGCCGCGCCGCGATTCGCAAACGGATGCTCGACAGCGGTGGCCAAACCACAAGGCATGTGATGAGTAATGTTCGAGTCACCGTCGAAACGCCCGAAAAAGCGCGCGTCGTTAGTTACGTTACCGTCACCATCGCAACCGCGACTGAACTCCCTATTCAGACATCCGGCGCTACCGCATTGGGCGAATACCACGACGTTTGCGCGAAAACAACCGAGGGATGGAAGATTCAAAAACGCCAATTCGTTGACGTCTTTACGCTTGGCGATTGACGTCCAACCGATAGGCGGATACGGTTCAGACCCCTCCATAAAGGACACCACGTTGCCGCAGAAAGACCTCAAAAACGCAGGTCTCAAAGTGACGCTTCCGCGTCTCAAAGTCCTTGAGGTACTGGAAGCCGGAGGGCCCCATCACCTGTCGGCAGAAGACGTCTATCGAAAACTCATCGCCAGTGACGAATCCGTAGGTCTAGCCACCGTGTACCGAGTGCTCACGCAATTTGAATCCGCCGGTATTGTCGACCGACACAACTTCGATGACGGCCATGCGGTCTACGAATTAGCTCACGAAAGCCATCACGATCACATGGTCGATATTGATACCGGTGCTGTAACTGAGTTCGTAAGCGACAACATTGAGGTTCTGCAAAAGGAACTCGCGCGCGAATATGGTTTCGACTTGGTCGATCACGAACTGGTGCTCTACGTTCGAAAACGAGATGAGACCTGATCCGCAAGCCAACCATAAGCCCATCTCGTAAAAGCTCATAGTCGACGACTTCAACACTATTCGCGAATGAGAATTATTTGCGATTAGGGTACGATTGATCGATGTTGTCCGTCCAACAACTTGCGATCGGTCAAACCGCAACCATCATTGGGTTCCGCGATGCGAGTGCCTACGTCGCGCGTTTGCAGAGCTTGGGTCTGGTACGAGGAACCCAATTCGAAGTTATTCGTACCGCCCCGTTGGGCGACCCCATCGAGCTTAAATTACGCGGATTTCGGTTGGCTATTCGTGCCAAAGAAGCCGATTGCCTCCTAATCACAACCGAAAAACCGTCCACGCCATTTAACTCTCGGACGTCAAACTGATGCTGACAATCGGCTTGGTTGGCAATCCAAACAGCGGTAAATCCACGGTGTTTAATGCCCTCACCGGCGCTCGCCAGCGCGTTGGCAACTGGCCCGGTGTCACCGTGGAAAGAAAGTCGGGTCAATTCGTTCACCAAGAAAACACGTTTGAGGTTATCGACCTACCAGGTACTTACAGCCTCGACTCGGGCGACGCTACCGAAGCAATCGACGAGCGAATTGCACGTGAATTCATTTCCGGGCCGTCCGTAGACGTCATCGTCAACGTTATTGACGCCACCAGCCTATCCCGAGGCATTTTCCTGACCACACAATTGCGCGAAAAATCGACACCCGTTGTGGTCGCGCTCAATATGCTCGACAGCGCCGAACGACTGGGCGTCGAGATCGACGTCCCACAACTCGCCAAGGATCTTGCCTGTCCCGTGATTCCCATGGTCGCCACCCGAAATCGCGGTATCGAGGAACTAAAGAACAGTTTATGCGCGGTCACGTACCGATCATTTTCCGTTCTTGACGACTCGGCCGAGCGCTACGCGTTGATTGACGAAGTCGTTGAACGCAGCGTGGTCGAATCCAAACAAACGCGTCCAATTACCGACCGCATAGACCAATTGGTATTAAACCGGTACTTCGCCTTTCCATTTTTTCTTGGGGTGATGTACCTGATGTTTATGTTTACGATCAACGTCGGTTCGGCTTTTATCGATTTCTTTGATATTGCCGGCAACGCCCTATTTGTTGACGGTCCACGAACGCTTCTTGGACAAATCGGATTTCCCGCTTGGCTCACGACTTTCATTGCCGATGGAATCGGCGGGGGCATCCAGCTGGTCGGAACCTTCATTCCCGTTATAGCCTGTCTCTTCCTCTTTCTGACCTTTTTAGAAGACACCGGTTACATGGCTCGAGCCGCTTTCGTTTTGGATCGGCTGATGCAACGGCTTGGCCTCCCCGGCAAATCTTTCGTTCCCTTGATTGTCGGATTTGGTTGCAACGTCCCGGCGGTAATGGCGACACGGAGTCTCGACAATCAGCCTGACAGAATTCTCACAACGATCATGGCGCCGTTTATGTCGTGTGGTGCACGACTAACGGTGTACGCGCTATTTGCGGCCGCATTCTTTCCCACCAATGGACAAAACATCGTTTTCGCGCTCTATTTCATCGGTATTGCTGTCGCTGTCGTTTCGGCAATGGTGGTTCGTCGCCATTTGCTGCATTCAGGCACGTCTACCTTCATCCTCGAACTTCCCGCTTATCATATGCCCACCCTAAAAGGCGTCCTGATTCATACCTGGCAAAGGCTTTCAGGCTTTGTTACTCGAGCAGGTAAAGCCATCGTGATCGTGGTGGTGGTTCTAAATGTGGTCAATTCCGTCGGAACCGACGGTAGTTTTGGCAACGAGAACACAGAAGACTCGGTCTTGTCTGCGATCGGACGAACGATTACCCCGGCCTTTCGACCCATGGGCATCGACGACGATAATTGGCCAGCCACCGTTGGTATCTTTGCCGGTATCTTTGCGAAGGAGGTAGTGGTTGGAACCCTCGATGCCCTCTACAGCCAAACCCCCGTGGGCGAAGCAGACTTCAATCTCCTGGACGAATTTGGTGCGGCCGTGCAAACCATTCCGAAAAACCTTTCCGCACTCGTTTCAACCGTCACGGACCCCCTTGGCTTAGACTTGGGCGAACTCGGGGATACGACAGCGGCTGCAGATAATCAAGCCGTCGAACTCAACACAATCACCGCAATGCGCTCATTATTCGACGGCGAATTAGGGGCGTTCAGCTATTTATTGTTCATACTACTTTACATGCCCTGCGTCGCCACGATGGGGGTAATCTATAAAGAACTTGGATCCTTCTGGGCTATCTTTAGCACGGCCTGGAGCGTCGTCGTCGCCTACGCTGCCGCGGTCGTTTGTTATCAGGTCGGCGGCGCCGCCGAGCATCCCCTGCAGACGCTATTTTGGTGCATCACCATGCTCGCTGTTGCAGCGCTCATGTTTACTGCGCTGATCCGATGGGGCATTCGGCGCGGAAAAACCGACACTCTCATACCGGTGATGCACGTGGATTGAGAAATAATGCGCTTTATTGCTCAACTTGGGACAGAGATCTGCGACTGAATGTAGTTCTCGATACCTGTTTTATCGATCAGTTCAAGTTGCGTTTCGATCCAGTCGACGTGCTCTTCCTCTGATTCGAGAATAGATTCAAATAATTCCCGGCTGACGTAATCGTTACTTGTTTCTGCAAATGCGATGGAATCGCGAAGATCGGGCATCGCCGCATTCTCAAGAGCCAAGTCACACTCGAGCATCTCCTTCACGCCCTCCCCGATCATCAGCTTGCCCAAATCTTGCAAATTCGGAAGACCATCAAGAAACAAAATCCGTTCGATCAACGCATCAGCGTGTTGCATTTCGTCAATCGATTCTTTTTTTTCGTATTCGCCGATTCGCTCTAATCCCCAGTCAGAGAACATCTTGGCGTGAAGGAAGTACTGATTGACCGCCGTCAGCTCGTTCTTTAGAGCGCGATTTAGATGGATGATGATGTCTGAGTCTTGTGGCTTCATGAGAAGTCCTCTATTGAAGCGCTCATCGTACCCTCGAACTGCATCAATGTATATCTAAGTTATTGATATTGCTAATAAAAATCGTTAACAGATGCCAATAAAACGCAGTCACATTTGTAGTTGATATTGCTAATCATTCTCATTTACACTTCGAATACGATGTATATATGTCTTTGCCATGCGGTGAGAACCGTCGAAATCAACGATGCTGTAGCTGCCGGTCATCGTGATCTTGAGGCCATCGCCAAAGAACTTGGCGTTGCAACAAGCTGTGGAACATGTGCAGGACACGCACAAGCAATAATCGACTCAGCTCTCGCTAACGATATACCCAACGAAACCCAATATTACGCCGCCTGATCTCGCACCGTTTCGACCACCCTAGGCTTCATCTCACCGCGCGACCCCTCGGTTTCGCACCTCGCCTGTCCGATAAGATTCCGGACCCTTCAACCCGAAACCGCTCCGCTTCAACGAAGAAGTTCGAGCCAATGAACAACCGGGACATCGGCGACCGTACCGATATGCATTTGGCAACCGACATTGGCAGTCGCGATCAACTCGGGTTGGTTTGCCATTAACGAATCGATCTTTCGCTGCCGCAGTTGACGAGAAAGTTCCGGTTGTTCAATGGAGTACACCCCCGCAGATCCGCAACATAGATGAACGTCTTTTACCGGAACCAATTCATACCCAGTTTTCGTCAAGATGGATTCAACCACGCCTTGAAGTCGTTGACCGTGTTGCAAAGTACATGGTGGATGCCATGCCACCCGCGTGATGTCCTTTCGTTTCTTAGCAAACGTAAACGTTTGCAGATACTCCACCGCGTCCACAACCTTCGCCGAAAACGCGCGGCCCTCGTCCGAACCAAGTAAACGTCCATATTCCTTAAGCGTCACGCCGCAACCGCTCGCCGTCGAAATCACCGTCTGAAGCCCCGAGGAATCGAGCGCCCGCACGTTTTTCTGCATTTGGTTCAAAGCATCGTCATGGAGACCCGCATGCAATTCCATTCCACCGCAACAACGCGTTTCGTCAGAAAAGCGAAAGGCAATTCCCCTTGTTTGAAGCAAGCCCGCCAGATGATCGTTGACTTCGGGGGTGACGACACTTTGAACGCAACCCCTCATGATCAAGACTGAGGCATTGTCCGATCCAACCGATTCACCCCTACGAGGCAAATATGCGAGTGTCTCGCGCAAAGACGCGGGCAAAATGAACCGTACCGGGCGGCCCAACCGCATGATCAAACGAAGCCAATTCGGGTGACGTACGAGAACGAGCAACAGCTTCGTCATCCACCCAGGTTTCGAAACTCCACTGCGCCGCAAAAAGTCCCGACCGATTTCGGCCAGCTCGCCGTATTCAACCCCGGACGGGCACGTCGTCTCACACGCCCGACACGTCAAGCAGCGATCAAGATGGTTAGCCGCAATACGATTGGCGGTGCCGCTTTCCAACAAATCTTTGATGAGGTAAATCCGCCCGCGCGGACCATCCAACTCGTCGCCGCGTTCAAGATACGTCGGACAGGTCGCATTGCAGAATCCGCAATGCACACAACGCCTAAGTATCTGATCTGCCCTGCGGCCAGTTTCGGTTTCCAGAAACGTTGCAGGTAGCTTCGTTTGCACTTAAACAACCATCCCACGATTAAAAATATCTTGCGGGTCAAACGCAGCTTTAAGCCGACGTACATACTTGTCTGCTGTGCTGATCGACTTCGAAGAATCACCGGCCACGTTTCGAAACGGCGTCGCATGCTCGCCCTCACCAAACTCGATCGGGGACTGGGCATCGTCCATGTACGCCCACACCTGAGCCCCGGCCCATTCGACCAATTGCTCTTGAGAACTCTCCGAACGCGGTCTGGATCCTCGCGCTAGTGAAATCCGCCATAGCGGACGATTCCCCTGAAAAAATGGATGCTCGTGATCTCGAACTTGATCCCAAAAAGACTCTTCGACCTCTACGTCGGCACCCAGTGCTTCTGACGCATCTTCAACGGCTGCTTCGTTTCCTGAAAGACGGACGTATAGACGATTATCGACGTAGCACGAGCCGCTAATCGGAAAGGGTTTGTGAAGAAGATTGAGCGAACGACGGCGAGCTTCAACGTGATCAACGGCGGCGACGACCGTACGGGTGTATTCCGGTCTGGGTAGCACTTTAAGACTGGCGCTTAGGATTAGTCCAAGGGTTCCTCGTGCTCCCACCATCAGGCGGGAAACATCGTAACCGGCAACATTCTTCATGACCTGGCCACCGAACTGCATCCGCTCGCCATAGCCATTAACCAACTCCACGCCCAATAAGCCGTCTCGAACGGAGCCTTGCCATGGGCGAGCAGGGCCAGAAAAGCCCACGGCAATAGCACCCCCAAGCGTACCCTTGCCCCCAAAACGCGGGGGATCACAAGCCAGCATTTGATTCTCGGCACCAAGGACCGCGTCCAATTCGCTCAACAAGGTGCCCGCGCGGGCTGTGACAACAAGCTCATCAGGCCGATATTCAATAATTCCTGCGTGACCACGAGTTGAAAGTAACTCGCCGTCAGCGCGCGGACCGAGAAAGGCTTTGCTGGCTTCACCTTCAATGGAGACCGCTCGATCGCTGTCCATTGCGGAGCGCACATGGGCCATAAGCCGTTCCGAATCATCCCCTGTCATCAAAAGCGTTCCAGTTCAGGGTGCGGCACTTTGCCTTCGTGAACGTGCATACCACCTAATTCCGAACAACGGGCAAGGGCCGGGACTGCCTTACCAGGATTCATCAACGCCCCGGGGTCAAACGCGGCTTTTAAGCGATGAAATTGATTGAGCTCGGCCTCGCTAAACTGGAGACACATTTGATCAAGCTTTTCCACGCCAACGCCATGTTCGCCGGTAATCGTGCCACCCACGGCAACACAATATTCAAGGATTTTTCCGCCAAATGCTTCAGCCCGCTGAAGCTCGCCTTCTTTATTCGCATCGTAAAGCACCAGGGGGTGGAGGTTGCCGTCTCCGGCATGAAAAACGTTAGCAACAGGCAACTGATAAACCGTCGACAAGCGTGTTATTTCGGACAACACCCGTCCAATCGCATGCCGAGGTACCGAACCATCCATGCAGTAGTAGTCTGGCGCGAGTCTTCCCACCGCCGGAAAGGCCGCCTTCCGGCCCTTCCAAAAGAGTTCGCACTCTTCTTCCGTAGTAGCCGTACGGACATTGATCGCCCCTTTAGCCTTCATGATGTCGGAAACGCGATCCGCGTCGGCCTCAACTTGGCTCGCGCTTCCATCCAATTCACACAGGAGAATCGCAGCCGCATCGATGGGATATCCAGCATGCACGTATTCCTCCGCGGCCCGTATCGCGAGGGCATCCATCATCTCTAGGCCAGCCGGAATCACCCCATCACCGATAATGGCGCTGACTGAATCACCCGCCTTAGGAAGGTCATCGTAGACCCCAAGCAAAACTCGTTTATCCGGGGGTTCGGGTAAAAGCTTGACCGTCACTTGAGTCACAACCCCAAGCATTCCTTCCGACCCCATCATCAGGGCCAACAGATCGTATCCAGGGCTGTCATAGGTCTTACCGCCAAGGACCAGCTCTTCGCCCTCGATCGTTTGCACGCGAATACCCAATACGTTGTGAACCGTCAATCCGTATTTTAGACAATGCACTCCGCCAGAATTTTCCGCGACGTTGCCGCCAATACTGCACGCAATCTGAGAGGACGGATCGGGTGCGTAGTAGAGTCCGTGCTCGCGCACGGCATCTGAAATCGCAAGGTTGGTGACGCCTGGCTCAACGGTTGCCGTGCAAGCTTCTAGATCAACTTCAATGACTTTCCTCATCTTCGACATGGTGAGTAAAACACCATCCCGTATCGGCCGAGCCCCACCCGACAATCCTGTCCCTGCACCGCGAGTGACAACGGGAACGTCGTGATCGTGGGAAATTTGGAGCACCGAGCGCACTTGTTCAACGTTTTCGGGTAGCACAACAACCCATGGCCGTTCACGGAAGGCCGTAATTCCATCGGTTTCGAACGGCCGCACTGCAGCCTGATCAGTGATGATCGACTGTGGCGGTAAATGAGTCCGAAAAAGCTCCAGCACCCGTGGATTAGACATGTGCACCGACTGTCCAAGAATTTCTCATCATACAACCGTCACGATTCGTTCATAGAGCCCCGACCCCACAGCATAGTGTAGCTGCATTCGAGAGAGACTCCGTTTGCGATAGACCGCTGTGGCGGGGCAAACTTAGCGCAAAAGGGGGAAGCACATTGCCTTACGATCTTGTTATCAAAAATGCACGTCTGGTCAACGAAGGCTCCATTACTGAAGGAGATCTCGCAATCGAATCCGGTCGCATCGCTCAAATCGACGGCTCTCTTAGTGCGGCGAATGAGCTCGACGCGGCCGGGTCATGGCTCGTCCCCGGTATGATCGACGACCAGGTTCATTTTCGTGAGCCTGGTTTCGAGCACAAAGGCAGTATTGAGACGGATTCCCGAGCTGCCATCGCTGGTGGCGTCACCAGTTACATGGAGATGCCGAACTGCAATCCCCTAACTACGAATGCCAAAGCTCTACAAGATAAGCACGATCGGGCGGCAAAGCACTCGTTAGCAAACTACGGCTTTTATCTTGGCGCGACTAACGACAACCTTGAAGACATTAAATCGATCGATCCATTCAGCGCCTGCGGCATCAAGGTATTCATGGGGGCGTCGACCGGTAATATGTTGGTCGACGACCCCGACACACTCAATGGGATTTTTTCCTCCGCACCGATACTCATTGCCACCCATTGCGAAAACACACCCATGATTTTGGCGAACGAAGCTCGTGCACGAGAACAATTCGGCAACGACGTCCCGTTCATTGAACATGCAAACATCCGCTCGGCTGAAGCGTGTTACGCATCGTCTTCATTCGCGGTCGAGCTAGCGCGTACGCACGGCGCGCGTCTCCACATACTCCATTTGACGACCGCCCGCGAAATGGACTTGTTCAACCCCGGTCCAATCGAAGCTAAGACCATTACCGCTGAAGCGTGTGTTCACCATCTTTTTTGTAACGACAGTTGGTACGCGACGCGAGGCGCCGACGTCAAATGCAACCCTGCCATTAAACGGCGTGCCGACCAGGAAGCTCTTCTTACCGCGGTGGTTGAAGACCGGATCGATGTCATTGCCACCGATCATGCGCCCCATACGGTTGAGGAGAAGGCACAAGCCTACTTTGAAGTGCCAGCTGGATTACCCCTCGTTCAGCACGCATTACTCACATTGATAGAGCACGTAAAAAACGAGGTCATGAGCATTGAAAAAGTAGTCCAAAAAACCGCGCACGCGCCGGCACAGCTTTTCGACGTCAGTCGCCGCGGTTACCTTCGCGAAGGTTATTGGGCAGATCTAGTCATCATCGATCCGGATCGGGAGACGGTCGTAGACGACGAGCCAATATACGCCAAGTGCGGCTGGTCTCCGTTCAATGGTCTTACGTTCAGGTCCCGCATAACGCACACGCTTGTGAACGGAAAACTCGTTTACAAAGACGGCGAAATAATTAGCGATTCACCTGCCATGGCACTGGCTTACGATCGCTAATATCAGCGCATTAGCGCTTATGTTGCTCAGTCGAATACGCAGAGAGCTCGGAATTCGACGCTTCGCCGAGCGGCAGAGTGATCACCTACGCCAGCGTCATAAAACGCGGTATGTGGACACACCATCGCCTTGTCGGATCGGGAATCAAACTGTTTAAAAATGATGACCTCGCCCGGTTCCATCCGGGGAAAATAGAAAAAGCGGTGGTTTGGATTGTGCGCGGGGATCGCCGCATACCCGTTACCTGCCTGCTCCGTGAAGTAGTACTCACAAATGTCGTCCATCGAAAGCGTGCGCGCATCCAATACCGTTAACTGGTTTTGTTCCGCACGCCGTTGAATCGGCGACCAAATATTGAACCAAGCGTAGTCGGCATCGGCGAGATCGCGACCCAACATCCCGGCTTCTCGATCAGGCGAGGGTGTCAACGGATAATCGCAGTGAAGGTATCGAGAATACGCGCCCAAGAATGTCGAGGGATCTTCCGTACGAACTTGATGCCCAGAAACTTTGACTTCGATAGCACCACTAAGCGATTTGAGCATTGGGACAAGTGCTTGGTCATAGCATGCACGGACCGCGTCGTCATCATTAAAGTCGCTAACACCAAAGTCGCATTCAGCGAAAACAAACCCGTTAGTGTCCAGGTCAAGTTTCCTCGCTGCATGCAAGGGGCGCGCATCGTAAATCTGAACTTCTCGGAGGGACGTATTCGCGCGACGCGTTTCTTTTGAATAAATGAAAGCCCGGTCAACGCGTTCTTTCCACTCGTCATTGATGTAGCGAACTTGGGCCGTGACTTCACTCATGGCGGCAATTCTCCTAGATACTGCGCTGCCATACCACCAACAACGTCAAAGAACTCTGCGCGTACCTCTGCAAGAATGTCTGCTACCGGGCGAACCGCATCGATCCTGCCGCAGACTTGTCCAGTCAGCGCAATGCTTGCTTCCATATCCCCGCCGAAATAGAGATCCTTCGACGTACCGAATTCGGCCATGGCGTTGGTTTCGAGGTCCTTTTCCAGTCGCGTGGTCTTATCGGTTCGCAATGCGCGGAGGGCCGGAGAATTAAACCGGTTCAGAAAAACAGTGTCCGTTTCTTGCGCATCGACAATGGCATCCTTCCAGTTCTGATGGACGGGCGATTCAGCCGCGGAAACCATCCGGGTTCCCATTTGAATACCCTCGGCCCCTAAAGCAAATGCGGCCGCCATCGAAGCGCCGTCTACAAACCCTCCCGCCGCAATGATCGGGACATCCACTTCGGCACGTACTAACGGCAACAGCACCATGCTCGCGACCTCTCGCGGATTCTTGAATCCACCGCCTTCTCCCCCTTCAACAATGAGGCCATCAACCCCGCAAGATACCGCCTTTTTCGCGGTCGCCAGACTCGGGACTACGTGGAAAACGGTCAACCCACCCGCTTTCAATTCGTCGGTGTATCGCTCCGGACTTCCCGCAGAAGTCGTCACGAACTTTACGCCTTGGTCGATTACAAAACGGACAATATCGGGATCGCGTACAAAGGCCTGAGCGATATTGACGCCGAAAGGTTTATCCGTCAGCTCCCGCATCTTCTTTATTTCGATACGAATTGCGTCGAGTTCACCGGACGAGGTTTCGATGATTCCGAGCCCACCGGAATTGCTCACCGCCGACGCCAACTGAGACCGGGCAATCCAGCCCATTGGGGCTTGAACGATGGGTAACTCCACGCCAAGCATGTCCGTTACACGGTTTGAAAATTCCATGGCTTTACGTTCTCCCGTCATAATCAAGGCGAACCATCACGAAGATCCGGAAGTGTGTAGCCTCGTTCTTCTAGATCAGCACGCACAATTTTCTTGTCCATCTTGCCCGTCGAAGTCAAAGGGATCTCATCGACAAACAATATATCGTCGGGTAGCTGCCACTTAGCAAAAGCAGTTGCACAATGTTCTAGTATCCCGTCTGGCTCAACGTCAACGCCAGGCTCGAGGATGACCAAAGCGACCGGTCGTTCGTCCCATCGGGGGTGGGGGTGGGCAACGACGCAGGCTTGTACTATTCCGTCCATGGCAACGATGTGATTTTCGAGATCCACCGAAGAAATCCACTCGCCGCCGCTTTTGACCAAATCCTTCGATCGATCTGAAATAATCAGATATTCCTCCGGATCGATCTTTCCAACATCACCGGTAATGAGCCAGTCGCCATGGAATTTCTCCGGCTGTGGATCATTAAAATACTCCGAACAAATCCACGGACCACGCACCAAGATTTCGCCCACGCTTTCCCCGTCGTGCGGGACACGATTGAACTCCTCGTCGAAAATGTCGAGTTCTAGACCCGGTATTAATTGGCCTGCTTTCGCAACGTTGTCGAACTGTTGATCAAGCGTCATACCCAAGTGGCTTCGCTTCATCACCCGTCGAGACAACGTCGCCAGAGGACTCGTTTCCGTCATCCCCCAGCCTTGGATCATCTCAACGCCAAGCACGTCCCAGTACCAACGAATAAGCGACGGAGGTGGCGCTGAGCCACCGCACGTTAAGCGTTCGAGCGACGAAAGGTCGTATGCGTTTGGGTTAGCTTCGATCGCTGATTTCACCCCCTGCCAAATCGTAGGAACACCCGCGGACAGGGTGACTTTTTCATCGGCCATTAGGCGAACCAAGCGCTCAGGATTCATAAATCGATGCGGCAACACTTGTTTACATCCCAACATCAAAGCAGACCAAGGGATACCCCAACCCATGACGTGAAACATAGGAACGATCCCGCAAACCGCATCGGCTCCGGAAAGACCCATTGAATCCGTCATGCATTG
>CAJWCW010000009.1 GCA_913030615.1 uncultured Gammaproteobacteria bacterium
AAAACAACTTTGGCCACGTGTTGATCGCAGGTGGCGATCACGGCATGTGTGGTGCCGTTCTGCTTGCAGCAGAGTCGGCGTTACGCACGGGTGCGGGTCTTGTCAGCGTGATCACTCGATCAGAGCACCGGTCCGCTATCGTGGCTCGGCGTCCTGAGGTCATGGTCTATGGTGTGGATGAACAACAAGATATTGCACCTCTTCTCAATCGGGCGAATGTTGTCGCGGTGGGACCGGGTCTGGGTCAGGGGGCGTGGGGTCGAGGGATTCTTCAGCAGATGCTGAATAGCGGCAAGGAGTGCGTATTGGACGCTGACGCCTTGAATTTAATGGCCGATGAATCGTGGGCATTACCGGCTGAATCAATCCTCACGCCGCACCCGGGAGAAGCGTCTCGTCTGCTGGGAATTGCTACCGCCTCAGTTCAGGCTGATCGACCTACGGCTGCGAGAACAATCTCGTCAAAGTATAAAGCGGTGGCCGTTCTCAAAGGCGCAGGGACATTAGTTGCCGATGGCGGAGAATTGCTTGGTATATGTATCGCCGGCAATTCGGGTATGGCGACGGCGGGAAGCGGCGACGTTTTGACCGGTGTTGTCGCTGCGGCGAAAGCCACGGGAATAGATTCATCGACGACGGCTGCACTTGGTGTATGGCTTCATGCATCGGCGGGTGACCGCGCTCTGGCAAGGGTTCGCGGGCGCGCAATCATTGCGTCAGACATTATTGAGTCGCTCAGACCTTACGGAGAATCGACCGATACAGAGGGTATCGGTGGACGTTAAGGAACTGCTGCTTCGAGACGAAAACGCGACATTAGAAGCTGGCGCTCAATTGGCGGATGAACTTTCTCAAGAGCTTGTTTTTCTCCACGGAGATTTGGGTGCAGGGAAAACAACGTTGGTTCGAGGATTACTGCGGTCTTGGGGGCATCGAGGGACCGTCAAGAGCCCCACGTATACTTTGGTGGAGCCGTACGAGATAGCTGGTAGGACCATTTATCATTTTGATTTTTATCGAATCAAGGATCCAGCGGAACTAAGCTATATCGGTATCGATGATCTCTTGAGCAGCGACGCTCTCAAGTTAATCGAATGGCCGTCACGAGGCGCTTCCGCGCTCCCCAAACCAGAATTGGAGATTGAGTTAAGCATTATTGACGGGGGTCGGGTACTCAATATCACGGACCACCGTGTCTGAGAGTCTGGGGCACATGTTTTCGCTAGCTAAACTAGCGTTGGTGGGGCTGTTGGGCCAGCTTTGCTTGGCCCAGATGAATAGCCTAGAAGGCGTCCGAGTTCATGACGCTCCCAACTACACGCGCGTCGTGTTCGACACACGCTCCAAGTTGAATTACCAGGTCTTTACGCTGGATAACCCCAAGCGTGTCGTGATCGATTTTAACGATACCGCGATAAGCCAAAAGCTTGCGCCTTGGCAAGTCGATAGTCGGGTGGTCGCAGGTATTCGTCGAGCCGAGCGTCAACACGGAATCTACCGTGTCGTCCTTGATCTAAAGCGGCCGGTCAAATCCCCCGAACCATTTGTGTTAAATCCCGTTCGGCCGTACGGCCATCGGTTGGTGATTGATCTTTACTGGGATTCCTCGGAACAAAAAGGTGTGGTGCAGGCACAACTGGATAGTCAACGGGACGTTGTTGTTGCTATTGATGCGGGCCATGGAGGCGAAGATCCGGGTGCTATCGGTGTCAACAAAGTTCTTGAAAAGAACGTCGTTCTATCAATTGCAAGAGGAGTCAAGCGTCATTTGGACGCAGCGACAGGATTTAAAGCCGTTCTCGTGCGCGCGGGCGATTATTACGTTCCCTTACGCAAGCGACCGCAGTTAGCTCGTGAGGCACGATCGGATTTTTTTGTCTCTATTCATGCTGATGCGTTTAAAAGTCCTACAGTTAGCGGTGCTTCGGTGTATGCGCTATCGCGGAAACGGGCGACGAGCGAAACGGCGCGATGGCTTGTTGAGAACGAGAACCGATCGGATCTCATAGGTGGAGTCGGTAAAGTCGTGCTGGACGACTATGATGAAAGCGTTGCCGAAATGCTTCTCGATTTGTCGATGGATGCTAACTTGATTCATTCTATCGACGCTGGTGAGACTGTGTTGGCCGCACTGTCGGAGGTAGCCCGGTTACATAAGGGGCGGTTAGAACAGGCAGGGTTTGTCGTGTTGAAGTCGCCGGACGTACCTTCAATTCTTGTTGAGACGGGCTACATTTCAAACCCGAGTGAAGCGCGGTTGTTAGCGACCTCCAAGTACCAACAACGCATCGCGCGGGCAATCGCGGACGGGGTGCAAGAATACATGCGTCGAAATCCGCCGCCCGGCAGCTTGATTGCAGTATTAGGCGATTCCAACACGGTCCGTCACTTGGTTAAACGGGGAGATACTCTGTCTGAGATCGCACTTCGCTATGATGTGAGTGCCGCTGCGATACGCCATGCCAACCGGTTGCACGGCAACGTCATTAAAACCGGTGAAGTGCTGATTATCCCGAGGTTGGGACAGGAGAGTTAGGAAGAAATGCGAATTGAGAAACTCGATGCCGCTGTCGCCAACCAAATTGCCGCGGGTGAAGTCGTTGAGCGACCTGCCTCCATCGTTAAGGAACTGATTGAGAACAGCCTGGACGCTGGAGCTACTTCCGTAACGGTTGAGATTGAAGGCGCTGGTACAGGCCTCATTCGGGTTCTTGATAACGGAGTTGGGATCCATCCCGAGGACATGCGGTTGGCACTGGAACGTCACGCGACGAGCAAAATCACGACCACGGACGATCTTTTGTCCATTACTAGCATGGGATTTAGAGGAGAGGCACTTGCGAGTGTTGCGTCTGTTGCAAGAACGACACTGACCTCGAGAGCGGTTGGAAGCGATCACGCTTGGGCGCTAACCGTTGACGGTGGCGAAGAAAAACGTCATGCGCCGGCCTCACACCCTCAGGGAACTGCCGTCGAGATTCGAGATCTCTTTTTCAATACTCCCGCCCGACGTAAGTTCATGAAGACCGAACGAACCGAAGTTGCGCATATCTCGGAGACGGTCAGGCGACTCGCTCTCGCGAACCCAGGTGTCAACTTTGAACTCAAGCATGGAAGGCGAATGGTCGAGCGGCTGCCCGCAACGAAAGTTTTGGTGGATCGAATCGAAAAATTATTAGGCCGAGATTTCCTGGCCGAGGCAGTCGAAGTCGATGAGCGTCAAGAAGAGTTTCGGCTACACGGATGGATCGGATCGCCGACCTTTACGAGACGAACGGCGGATCAACAACATTTGTTTGTGAACGCTCGCTACGTCCGAGACAAAGTGGTTAGTCACGCAATTCGGCAGGCCTATCGTGACGTCATATTCCATGGGCGCCAACCGGTGTTTGTCGTGTATCTTGAACTCCCCCCCGAAGCGGTCGACGTGAACGTCCATCCGACGAAGCACGAAGTCCGCTTTCGTGATTCGCGACAGGTGCACGATTTCATTTTCGGAAGGTTGAATAGGGCGTTGCGCGATGTGCGACCCGGCAGTTCGAACGACTTGATAGAAAATACCGGTGTTCCGATGAACACCACAGAACCGAAGCCTCCTACGTGGGTACAAGCATCGTTTCCGCGTCAACTTAGCGTTCAAGTTGGAGGGGGTGCCAGCGCCTTCGTGACGGAAGAGAGAGATACAGTGTACGCCGAGGACCAGGTGTTCCCACCCCTTGGGTATGCTCTTGCTCAGCTTGGTGGAGCTTATATTCTCGCGGAAAACGAAGATGGTTTGGTGATCGTGGATATGCATGCGGCCCATGAGCGGATCACCTACGAGAAGATGAAGTCGGCTTCATCCGAGCAGACTTTGGTCAAACAGCGGCTGCTTGTGCCGCTGAGTCTAGAAGTGACACGTCGGGAGGCGGATTTAGTCGAGGCACTAACGGAAGAATTTGGTCGTCTGGGAATTGGTCTCGAGCGCATAGGCCCTTCGACGATACGCGTTCAGGAGGTGCCATCGCTTATTGGTACGGCCGATGCGGCGGAATTAGTGAGAGATGTCCTGGGGGAACTGGTGGAGTACGGTCACTCCGATTCGCTTGCCGAACACCGAGATAGCTTACTAGCCACAATGGCATGTCATGGATCCATCAGAGCGAATCGGCGCTTAGCCATAGAGGAGATGAATGCCTTGCTTCGAGAAATGGAACGCACCGAAAATGCTGGCCAATGCAATCATGGCCGTCCGACATTCCATGTACAGAATCTCGCCGATCTTGATCGTCTGTTTTTGCGAGGCCAGTGAAGCACCAGAATCTAAGCCCTTTAGTGGTTACGCTGATGGGAGCCACGGCAAGTGGTAAAACGGATTTAGCGCTTGAAATCGCAGCGCGAGTGCCTACCGACATCATCAGCGTCGATTCTGCAATGGTGTACCGTGGTATGGATATTGGTACGGCCAAGCCTTCCAAAGAGGCCCTCCGGAACAATCCACACGCTTTGGTTGATGTAAGAGACCCTCCGGATGCTTATTCTGCCCAAGACTTTATCGAAGATGCAGATCGAGCCGTACGCTTGGCATGGGTACGAGGGCGAGTGCCTTTGCTTGTGGGCGGTACGATGATGTATTTCAACGCGTTTAAGGATGGTTTGGCAAAACTTCCCTCGGCGGACGCAACCGTTCGTCAAAATATCGAACAACGCGGTCAACGTGTTGGCTGGCCAGAATTACACCGTGAACTAAGTAGAGTAGATCCGGTTGCTGGCGCGGCGATTGATCCGGGAAATCACCAGCGGATTCAACGGGCACTAGAGGTTTATCAGATCACTGGAATTCCGATATCTGAGTTATGGCGCAACACCCGCGCCGAACCTGTGTCAGAGCGTCTCAACTGCAATTTAGTGGAGTTTGCGCTGACGACGGTGCCCCGTGAAGAACTTCACACTCGGATAGGACGTCGTCTCGACGATATGTTGAACGCGGGATTCGTGGATGAAGTCAAGGAATTACGCGAACGTTGGGCAATCGGTACCAGGACTCCTTCGATGCGTGCTGTGGGGTATCGTCAAGTTGGGCAGTTCCTTGACGCCACCGAAAGTAACGATGAACCGATCGATTTGCGACACAGTATCCTCGTGGCGACACGCCAACTCGCAAAGAAACAATCCACTTGGCTTCGTGGCTGGCGATGTTTGAACGGCCGAGCTCTGTTATCTGCTGATCTAGAAACCATGTTGCAAAAACTAACGCCTCTGCCATAGTGGATTCGTTGGGTAGAAGGAAAAACTCGAACAGAGCGCGTGTCCCACTGGGAATTGCTCGGGAGAACGACAGTGGCAAAAGGGCAGTCTCTACAAGACCCTTACCTAAATACGTTACGAAAGGAACAGATCCCCGTCTCGATCTACCTGGTGAACGGAATAAAGCTGCAAGGACAAATCGAAGCGTTTGATCAATACGTCGTCCTACTCCGCAACACGGTTAGCCAAATGATTTTCAAACATGCGATTTCGACGGTGCAGCCTTCCAGAAACGTCGATATCGAAACGAGTGAAAGCGACGGCTAACGTATGAAAGCGCTCTATTCGCGAATTGATCGAAATGACCAACTTGAAATGACGACGCGTTATGTTCTTTGAGCGGCCTCCTCCAGGACAACAAGCGTTGCTGCTGCACGTGCATCCACCGCGCATTAGCTGGGAAAATGAGACGACTGAACTGCGGGAGTTGGTGGTTTCCGCAGACCTTGAACCCCGATCCACCGTTGTTGTGACACGGACACGACCGCACCCTCGCTGGTTCATCGGGCAAGGCAAGGCGGAGGAAATTCGTCGAGCCATGAACTCGAACAACGACGATTTACTGATCGTGAACCATGATCTCACGCCCGCCCAACAACGCAATATGGAAGACCTACTGCAAGCACGAGTGATGACCCGAACCGAATTGATCCTTCACATTTTTGCTGATCGGGCACGAACCCATGAAGGTAAGCTTCAGGTCGAACTCGCTCAATTCCAACATGGTCGAAGCCGGCTGGTGCGTGGATGGACCCACCTTGATCGACAGAAGGGCGGACTTTATATGCGCGGGGTTGGGGAAAGTCAGTTGGAACTGGACCAGCGCATGATCGACAGCCGTATAAGAAAGCTTAAAGAGCGGCTGGAACGGGTGCAGCGACAACGCGCGCAAAGTCGACGGCGACGAAGCCGGGCCAAGGTTCCAACGATTGTGCTGGTCGGGTATACGAATGCCGGTAAGTCGTCGCTTTTCAATGCGCTGACAGATGCCTCGATCGCAGTGCAAGATCGCTTATTTGCGACCCTCGATCCGACAATGCGGCATTTAAGTTTGGATGGTTACGGAACCGTTGTGATAGCAGATACGGTAGGCTTCATCCGCGACTTGCCGATCGATCTTGTCGAAGCATTCAAGGCGACGTTAGAGGAGGTGTCGGCGGCCGACCTGCTACTGCACGTGATTGACAGCGCAGCACCGGAACAAGAGTCGATGTGTGCCGAAGTCGATCGAGTGCTCGAGGAAATAGGAGCGGGAATGGTGCCGAAGATCGAAGTATTAAACAAAATCGATAAGAGTGCATTGAGGGCGGGTGTCTTGGGTCATCGAGTCCACGTCAGTGCGCGCTCAAAACAGGGATTAGAGGCGTTGAAGGAAGTGCTAGCGCAACGCTTGGGGGTGACCAACGAGCCTATCGAAGTGTGCCTTGCGCCAAGCAACGGCAAGGTTCGTGCGTGGTTGTACGAGTTGGGGGCCGTGGTGGGCGAGACCCTGCAGGAAGATGGCGCCAGTACCCTCTCGGTGCGGCTCGACGCTGAACAAATTAATAGACTCGTTGCAAACGAAGGTGTGTCCTTGCAGGAGGCTCTGCCGGACCCTAAACTTTTGGCCTTGACTTGATAAGGACGCGTAATGGCATGGAATGATGGTGGGAACGGAAAGAATAATGATCCATGGGGCAGTGGAGGTGATCAGGGACCGCCAGACTTAGACGAGGCGTTTCGTAAGTTCCAATCCCAACTGTCCGGGTTGTTTGGGCGCCGAGGCGGTGGAGCGGCCTCTTCTGGCGGGAGTGGTGGGGGTAGACGCTATTTCTTAATCCTTGGTTTGGTCATCCTGTTTGGCTACGTCGCGACTGGTATCTATCAAGTTGATCAGCAGGAACGTGGCGTTAAATTCACGTTGGGGAAGGTAGCGAGGACGTCTGAGGGTACATATGCGCCACCGGTCATGCCGGGCCTCAATTTCTATTTCCCGTTGATTCAAAGCGTGGAAGTCGTCAACACCACCAAACTGAACACCAATCACCACGAATCGTTGATGTTGACCGAGGACGAAAATATCGTCGACGTCAGTCTCGATGTGCAGTGGCTCGTGCGCGATCCAATCAAGCATGTCGTCGCGATAAGAGATCCAGAAAATAGTTTGGTGCAGGCCACGGAAAGTGCGTTGCGACACGTGGTGGGGAGCTCGACGCTCGATTCGGTAGTCACGGAAGGCAGGGCGCAGATGGGCGCTGCGGTGCAGGCGCGGTTACAAGACCGATTGGATATCTATGAAACGGGCATTATGGTCAGTAAGGTCAACATCGACCGGTCTGGACCGCCTCCGCAGGTCAAAGACGCGTTCGATGATGTGCAGCGAGCGAAAGAAGATGAATCGCGATACATCAACCAAGCTAGAGCGTACGCGGAACAGATTCTTCCTGAAGCGCGTGGTAACGCAGAGCGAGTGATCGCCGAAGCAAACGCATATCGAGATCAAGTGGTGGCGCGTTCTGAAGGGGAGGCTCAACGGTTCGTCAAACTGCTTGGTGAATACCAGTTGGCTAAACGTGTCACCCGAGATCGACTGTACATTAATTCGATGGAATCAGTGCTTTCAAAAAGTGCGAAGGTTATGGTCGACGTTAAAGGAGGTAACAACATGCTGTATCTCCCGTTGGATCAGCTGCGGCGCCAAGGGGATGCTGATGAAAACCCCGCTAATCAAAGCTCGGTCGACCAGGCCGCGGAAGAAATAATGCGGGCGATAGAACGTAACACAGGCACGTCGCGGGTGCGGCGAGACGGTCGGTAGGAGGCAGTCATGGGTCGGAACTTTATACTTGTCCTCATAGTCTTAGCGGGGCTTATGGTAATCACGGATACCGCTAATGTAAGGCCGTTTTTTATTGTTAAAGAGACTGAACGCGCCTTATTACTCCGCTTTGGGGAGGTGGTGCGGGCAGATATCGGCAAAGGGCTTCATTGGAAAATCCCCATAGCAAACAACGTACGTAAATTCGATTCACGCATCTTGACGCTCGATTCGGCACCTGAACGTTATTTCACAATTGGGAAAAAACCCCTCGATGTGGATTCCTTTGCCAAATGGCGGGTTATCGATGTGGAAGGCTATTACACGGCCACCGGTGGGGGCGATGAAGCCATTGCAAGAGGCATCCTGCTGAATCGAATCAATGAAGGCCTACGCAACGAGATTGGTAAACGCGACATGCACGAGGTCATCTCAGGAGAACGTGACGAGCTGATGCAAGTACTGACCAAGTCGCTCGACGCGATTGTGCGAGAAGACGTTGGCGTCGAGATCATCGATATACGGGTCAAGAAAATCGAGCTGCCTGCGGAAGTCTCGTCAACGGTCTATCAACGAATGAACTCCGAGCGAGAGATTGAGGCGAAGCAGTATCGCGCGACGGGCAACGAACAGTCACTGATCATTCAGGCGGACGCAGACCGCCAAGTGGTCGTCATCGAGGCCAATGCATATCGCGATTCTGAAACTATCCGTGGTGACGGTGATGCAACCTCGGCACGCATATACGCTGATGCTTTTGGTCAAGATCCCGAGTTTTACGAGTTCTACCGCAGCATTAATGCCTACACGGAAGTATTTCAGGGGAAAAATGACATGCTGATCATTGATCCATCGAGTGATTTCTTCAAATACCTCAAGAGCAACGAGGGTTAGCTTTCAAGCGCTGTTAGGATCGATAGCTTGGCCATTATGTGGGAACAGATTGGGGCAGCGTTGTGCCTTGTGCTCGTGATTGAAGGGCTTCTGCCGTTCCTTTTCCCGGCTCGTTGGCGAACTTTGGCAGAGTCGTTGCGAACCGTCGATGACAAAACGATCCGCTTGGTTGGGTTCGCCAGCATGATGTTGGGCGCAAGCCTCTTATACCTAGTCAAATCCTCATGAGCGACGAAGTGCGTTGATGCAAGGCCGAAATATTGTCGTTATTGGTACCCAATGGGGTGACGAAGGCAAAGGTAAAGTCGTTGATCTTCTTACAGGAAACGTCGCCGCCGTCGTTCGATTTCAGGGAGGACACAACGCCGGTCACACTCTCGTGATTAACGGTGAACGAACGGTACTTCACTTGATTCCGTCGGGGATCCTCCACGATAACGTCGAGTGTCTCATTGGAAATGGCGTGGTCGTTTCGCCAAGCGCCTTGTTGGATGAAATTGCACAATTGGAGGCGAGGGGAGTCGAAGTTCGAGAGCGGATGACGCTCTCGCCAGCGTGCCCCTTGGTCTTGCCGTACCACGTCGCGACGGATATCGCTCGCGAGAAAGCCCTAGGTTCGGGGAAAATCGGTACCACGGGGCGGGGTATCGGGCCGGCGTATGAGGATAAGGTGGCTCGCCGGGGCGTGCGGTTGGGTGATCTGTATCACGGCAATGATTTTGCTCTTAAGTTGGCCGATGCCATGGACTACCACAACTTCATGCTGGAAAAGTATTACAACGCGAGCGCGGTCGATTTTCAGAAGACGCTTGACGACACATTTCGACTTGCCGAGGAAATTGAGCCCATGATTGGTGATATCGCGCCAATCCTGCACGATCTCGATGCGCGCGCGGAAAACATTCTTTTTGAAGGAGCACAAGGCGCAATGCTCGACATTGACCTTGGAACCTATCCGTTCGTAACGTCGTCGCATACGGTGGCGGGTGCGACGTCTCTTGGGAGCGGTTTCGACCCCAGACGACTCGACTATGTTTTGGGTATTGCCAAGGCATATTCCACCAGGGTTGGTTCTGGACCGTTCCCTACCGAACTCTTTGACGGAGTCGGTGAGCATTTAGCCGAGAAAGGTCATGAATTCGGCTCCACCACGGGCCGCCCACGTCGTTGTGGTTGGTTTGATGCCGCCGCCGTAAAGCGGGTAGTAAGGATGACGGGCATATCAGGACTTTGTATGACCAAACTCGATGTTTTGGATGGGCTAGAGACTGTTCGTGTATGCATGGAATACGAGGGATCAAATGGGGAGATCGCGCCTGCGCGCTTTGGTAGTGAGTATTATTCTGAACTGTCACCCGTATACGAAGACTTGCCGGGTTGGCAAGAATCCACGGCAGGTGCCCGCGATTTTGCGGATCTTCCAGAAAATGCGCAGTCGTATATCCGCCGAATCGAAGAATCGGTGGATGCACCTGTTGCAATGATCTCGACGGGCCCGGACAGGCGTGACACGATCATTTTGAAAGAAATTTTGTAAGGATAGGAATAGATTCTTTTGATACGCGATGTGATCGGTAGGGCAAGCGAGCATCATGGTTGATCCCAAGTTGTTAGAGATATTGGTATGTCCGATCACGAAAACTGCGTTGGTGTATCGGCGCGAAATGGGGGAGCTGTGGTCCAAAGCCAGTGGGTTGGCGTTCCCTGTTCGGGACGGCATTCCGATCATGTTGGAGGATCAAGCGCGGACGTTGACGTCTGAAGAACAGGAATCGCTGAATTAACGCTTAGACGTTCGTTGGTTGGTGCAGGATGAATTCGCTATTATACGGAGCTCTTTGGCCTGAGTTTGCGGTGCGAAAGTCTGTTAGCCGCGAGTTGTAGGGAAGGAACCAGGAAAATGAACAAACCAGAACTCATCTCAGAGACCGACATGCCCGATGTCGCTATGCGGGAGTTGCAGAACCCCCAGGGCACTCTGGATTGGGTGGGTATGAGCGATGTACACCAGCCATTGAAGATTCGTGATGGGCACGAGGAGCGGGAGGTGCAGGCGAGAGTACAGATATATGTGAACTTGGATGACATGCAGGCGAAAGGGATTCACATGTCGCGTCTTTACTTAATCCTGGATGAGCATTCGAGTACTCGTCCACTAACGGTTGCGGGTCTTAAATTACTCTTGAGTTCCCTTTTGGAATCGCACCGAGGTCTATCCACCAACGCGTTTATACAGTTTGATTTCGACTATTACGTGCGACGAACTGCGTTGGTGTCTGAAAATGCTGGTTGGAACAGTTACCCCGTATCGCTAAAAGGGACGTGTCTCAATGGCGAAGTGAATGTCGAGCTTTCTATAGGCGTACTTTATTCCAGCACATGCCCGTGTTCTGCGGCGTTGGCGCGGCAGCTTATTCAACAACAATTTGAAGAAGATTTCGGCCGTCAGGGTGACGTCAAGATGTCTGAAGTAAAGGCTTGGCTGGGAACCGAGGATGGCATAATGGCTACACCTCACAGTCAACGCAGTATAGCCCGTGTGTTGGTTAAACTTGATGACACGATGGAATCTTTCCCGGTCACCGATCTGATTGACAGGATAGAGGACGTTCTTAAAACCCCAGTCCAAACAGCTGTGAAACGCGAAGATGAGCGAGAGTTTGCTCGACTCAACGGCCAAAACCTTATGTTTTGTGAAGACGCTGGACGTAAGCTCAAATCCAGTCTAGGGAGCGACGGTCGAGTCAAAGACTTTTGGGTACGCGTTGAGCACCATGAGAGCCTTCACGCGCACAACGCAGTCAGCGTTTTTACCAAAGGCGTCCAGGACGGTTACTTGCCGATTCCTTAGTTGTCCTGAGGGGTACCAGCGCCCCATTTAACGCTCCAACCGAGGGCTCGCTTTCCAGCCACTTCGTCCATTTGTCCAGTTTGTCGTTTGTACTCCACCGACTGGGGAATTGTCTTGAACGTAGGATCGCTATTTCGCGGGATACCTCTCTACTACTTCTGACGTTCGTCGTACCCAAGTTGTTCCAGGCGCGGTTGTATCACTTCGTTGTCGGTTTTGTTGCGGCTTTGGTTCTTCCGTTCCGTGTCTGGTGGGCGTACCTCTAATACCCAGGCCCACCTTTTTTGTGTCTGGCTAGGAACAACAATAATTGTCTTGATGATGTACCATCCGCGCCGTTCCCGTAGACCCGCCGTTTTTGTATCTGCCCAGGTTCGACAAGAATTACCCTGATCATTCCGGTTCCCCCGCCCCCCCAAGTTAGGTGGCACAAATAGGGGACACATTTATAAATTGTGGCAGACGAAAGTCTTGAAGAGGTTAAAGATAATGAGGTTTAGAGAGTGGCTATTACATGGTTGGTGCCGAGGAGAGGACTTGAACCTCCACGGGGTTACCCCCACTAGCTCCTGAAGCTAGCGTGTCTACCAATTTCACCACCTCGGCATGAGGGTCGCGGACTTTACTACAGGGGTTCTGCATTGAACATATTAGCGACGACCGTCGCGGAGATTTTTCCTTCCCATGAATGAGACAAGAGGACCCCAGTCCACTCATATACGTAAAGCCCTGGACGAGATAGGGCCGGCTTCTTGGGGCGAGTTGGTCGACCACTTCGGGGTCGGAAGAGGAAAGGGTGGCAACCGACTAAGGCGGGTAATACATAGAATGTTGGAGGGTGGAGAAATTGTTCGAGAGGGGCGGAATCGATATCGCCTCAATAACGCAAAGGACGAAAGCGGTGTCGTCGAACGGAGTGGATTCCAACTCTTCGTGTCAATGCAGTCGGGCGGTTCCACGGCGCTTGAGTCTGTCAACGGTATTCGTGACGGAGACAATATTCGCGTCCGGGTGAGCGACGGAGTTGCTCGGTTTGTGGAATTGATCAAGCCATCCGCGATCCCGGTTGTTGGGATCTATCGGCGTGATCAAACTCACGCTTACGTTGAATCACTTGAGCCCGGATACAACGAACGCGTGGAATTAGTCGCGCCCTATCCGGGTTGTCGTGAGGGGGATGTTGTAGAGGTTCAAATTCTTGACGTAGAACGTGGCCGCATAGAGGGGAGAGCAAAAGCCGTTATCAAGCACAGGAATGAAGTCGAACGTGCTTGTACGGCAATCGTTCGCGCACATCGGATACCTAACGAATGGCCCTCGGCCGTTACGCACCAGCGGGTTCGAAAATCGGTACTCGAGGCTGATAGGAAAGGCCGGGTCGACCTACGCGATACGGCGTTTGTAACTATTGATGGAGAAGATGCTCGCGATTTTGACGACGCGATTTATGCGGAACCGAGATCCCGAGGTGGCTGGCGACTGTTGGTGGCGATCGCTGACGTCGCCCACTATGTGCGCCCCGGATCCGCGCTCGATCAAGAAGCGCTCGCGAGAGGCAACTCGGTGTATTTCCCGGATCGGGTGATACCCATGTTGCCCGAAAGCTTATCCAATGATCTTTGTTCGCTCCGGCCCAACGAAGATCGATTAGCGATGATTTGCGAGTTAACGCTTACCCGCAGCGCGAAGGTGACCGGCCTTTCATTTTACGAAGCCGTGATCCGATCGCATGCTCGCCTTACCTATACGGAAGTTGACCAATACCTAAAAAGCTCGGGGGCGAATTGGCCCGCCGCTATCTGCACCAGTCTTCAGCATTTGTACGCTATATACGAAGGGTTAAGTGCGCGGCGATCTGAAAGAGGCGCGCTTGATTTTGAGTCGCGAGAAGGACGCGTCGAGATCCGTCGGGGCAATCCTGTGGGCATCGTGCCTGTTGCGCGGACCGAGGCTCATTCGATCGTGGAAGAGGCCATGATCGCAGCTAATGTGGCGGCTGCCAGTTATCTCCAGCGTCACGAATCCGGGGTCATGTACCGGATACATGAACCTCCTGAACGGGAAAAGATCGAACAACTTCGTAAGATTTTCCGGTCCATAGGACAGCGCTTTCCTGGGGCCATTAGGTATCCAGGTGATCTACAAAGGCTTCTTGAGGCTACGCACAAGACCCGCTTAGAGCCGTGGATTTGGGAGATGCTGATTCTGCGAACGTTGCGACAGGCACGGTATTCCCCGGGGGATAAAGGTCACTTTGGTCTTGCTTTATCGAGCTATGCGCACTTCACTTCACCGATTCGTCGGTATGCCGATCTAGTCAATCATCGATTAATTAAGGCGCGACTTCGAAAGGCACGACGTAGTGCTGCCGAATATGAAGGGCTCGAGAATGTTGGAGCGCATATATCGATAACTGAACGTCGTGCCGAAAATGCCACGCGTGCGGTCGATGCCTGGTTGAAATGCTCGCTCCTCGAAAAACGTGTGGGTGAGGCCTTTGATGGAACGATCGTGACCGTGACCGAATTCGGTGTTTTCGTTGAACTTGATGAGCTTCGCATTCAAGGGCTTTTGCATGTGTCACGTTTGGGGCCCGACTACTATAAATGGGTACCAAACACGATGAGTTTGGTGGCAGAGCGCTCAGGACATCGCTTTTCTCTCGGGCAGAGACTTCGAGTGGTGGTTGAGGATGTGTTGGTCGAGTTGGGACGTGTCAATCTGCGGATCGAGGCGCCAAAAAGAAAACGGAAGGTTAAGCAACGAAGAAGAAAGAGAACCCCATGACCGCGACTGAAGAAAATATGGTTCGCGGATTCCATGCAGTTGATGCCGTCCTAACCAAAGAACCAAGGGCGATTCGACGGATTCTGGTCGTTTCAGAACGCCGAGACGAGCGCATGCAGAGCCTCGTGCAACGTGCTCGCGAACTGGGCGTACGAGTCGATAGTGCGGATCGTCGGGTTGTTACCCGGATAGCGGGAGATAAGGCCCATCAAGGAATCGTTGCCGAATGCCACGCGATATCGCCCTCTACAGAGTTGGACTTTGAAGCTCGTTGGTCGACGTTCAGTCAGCCTCTAATCTTGGTGGTCGACGGGGTAACGGATCCTCGTAACTTGGGGGCGTGCATGCGTTCGGCAGGTGCCGCGGATGTGGACGCCGTGTTGATCCCAAAACGATCGAATGCCCCGTTGTCTAATGTCGTGCGCAAGACCGCGAGTGGCGCGCTTGAAGATCTACTGATCGTTCAGGTGTCAAATCTAGCGCGTCGGCTCGATTGGCTGCGAGAACGGGGCGTTTGGATTGTTGGGACCGATGTCGAATCAATTCACGCATATACCGACGTGGATTATCGTGATCCAGTCGCCATTGTGGTTGGTGGTGAACAACGCGGTTTGCGCCATCTGACACGCGAGAAATGCGATCATCTAGTGACAATCCCTATGCGCGGGCCGGTTTCGAGTCTCAATGTCTCAGTCGCTACGGGAATACTCTTGTTTGAGTGTTTGAGGCAGCGTGGGACATAATCGTTGGGGTTCGTTGCGTCGGGGATTGTAAATCTCTAGAATCTCGCCGCCACGCAACTGCGCGTGCTCAGATAAATTTCTCCTTGCTTCACGTCCTCGTAGGCGGAGGCGATAAACCGAAGGGAGTTTCTATGCGTCACTACGAAATTGTGTTTCTCGTGCACCCGGACCAGTCTGAACAGGTCCCGGGAATGGTTGAGCGTTACAAAACGATGATTGAGGGAAATGGCTCGATCGTTCACCGTTCTGAAGATTGGGGTCGGCGCCAGTTGGCCTATCCGATCAAGGATATCCATAAAGCTCATTACGTCTTGTTTAACATCGAAGCTGATCAGACAACTCTTGACGAAATGGAAAGTGCGTTTCGATTCAACGACGCTGTGTTGCGCCATATGATTATGTCGAAGAAAGAACCCGAAACGGGGATATCCAAGTTGTATGCGGAGGAACTGAGAGAGCAGGAAAAAGACCGGGAGAGAGACCGCCAGCGAGAAGAAGAACAAAAGCGAGCAGTAACGCGCAACGAGGAGTCGAGAGAAGACCCGAGGGTGAAGGATGAGACGGAGGAGTTAGTCTCCGACCAGGAGGATGCTGGAAGTGACGCGGAAACCACCGAACCAGAGTCTTCGATAAAAGAAACTGATGCCCAAGATGTTGAGAACGAAGTTGAAAGCGCTGAGGCGAAAGAAACAATAGAAGAGGAAGACTGATTATGGCCAGACGTTTCGGACGCAAACGCTACTGCCGTTTCACGGCGGAAGGGATCAAGGAAATTGATTACAAGGATCTTGATCTCCTCAAAGATTACATTACCGAGACGGGCAAGATCGTACCGAGTCGGATAACTGGGACGAGTGCTCGTTATCAACGACAATTGGCCCGGGCTGTGAAGCGTGCGCGGTATTTAGCGCTGTTGCCATACACCGATCAGCACGACAACTAATAGGATTTCTATGAACGTTATCTTGATGGAAAGAGTGACCAATCTCGGTGATTTAGGGGAGGAGGTCGTTGTACGAAACGGCTATGCGAGGAATTTCTTACTCCCTCAAGGCAAAGCCGTGCGGGCCACTGAAGATAATCGGGAAGTATTCGAAGCAAAGAGATCAGAATTAGAAGCATCCGCGGTCGAGCGCCTGTCCGAGGCGGAACAGCGCGCTCATCGACTGGAAGATTGTTCCGTAACCATCGTCGTGCGGACGGGCGAAGAAGGAAAATTATACGGCTCAGTGGGTACGGTAGAGATTGCGCAGGCGCTCAGTGATATGGGCATTGAGGTGAGGAAGAGTGAAGTGATTATGTCCGAAGGCGCTATCCGGATTACCGGCGAGTATGAAGTTGACATCCACCTTCATGCTGACGTGACGCGGAGTATTAACGTTGCAGTTGTCGCGGAGTAGCGCCGTCCAAAAGATTTCGTCCACTGCGTAGTCACAAAACATCCACAACTTGTTCAACCGCGTTCCTGCGTATCGACAAGCAATCGGATAAATTTCACCTATACGCTTGACGCCAGGACCTCGTAGGTCGACAGTGGACTGTACATTGGTACAGTAATTGTGGATCGCCCCATGTCAGAATCTGTCCCCGAAATTCGGGAAGATCCGACCTCACGTCTCAAAGTACCGCCTCATAGTGTCGAGGCGGAACAGTCGGTTTTGGGCGCGCTAATGTTGAACAACGATGCTTGGTTCAACGTTGCTGATAAAATAGAAGCAAGAGATTTTTACAGAGCCGCGCACCAAATCATTTTTGAAGTGATGAGTGAGTTGGCTAACGATAATCAACCGCTAGATGCGGTGACCCTCTCTGAAGCGCTTCAGTCTCGGGGCCTTATCGACAAGGCGGGTGGTAACGTTTACTTAGCTGAGTTGGTGGAAAGTGTTCCGGGCGCTAGCAATATAGTCGCGTACGCGGACATCGTTCGCGAACGTTCAACGTTTCGCCAACTCATTCAAACCGCCGCCAATATTTCGGACTCGGCCTTTTTGCCTGAAGGGCGAAAGGCTGCCGATCTCCTCGACGCTGCAGAGCAAGCCGTTTTTCAGATTGCTGAAGGCCGCTTAAAAGAAGGCGGACCGCAGCATGTCGTACCGCTACTTACTGACGCAGTGAACCGAATCGAAACCCTGTATCGCACGCGAGACCCGATTACTGGACTTGCCACCGGTTACCACGATCTCGATCGCATGACCGCGGGATTGCAAAATTCCGATCTCATCATTGTGGCGTCACGGCCTTCGATGGGGAAAACGTCGCTAGCATTAAATTTTGCTGAGCACGCGATTATGCAAGAGGGCGAAGGAACCGTTTTATTTTTTTCCCTTGAGCAACCGGCCGAGCAGCTCATCCTAAGAATGCTGTCGTCGTTGGGACACATTGATCAAACGCGGATGCGGACAGGTCAGCTAAGTGACGATGATTGGCCGCGGTTTACCAGTGCGGTGAGCCAGTTGAAGGATCGGTCTTTGTATATTGACGATACCCCCGCTCTTTCACCGAACGACATTCGCACGCGTGCACGCAGAGTGTCTCGCGAGACGGGTGGATTAAAGATGATCGTGGTCGACTATATGCAGCTGATGAGATCTTCGGAAAAACACGAGAATCGGGCGTCCGAGATATCTGAGATTTCACGCACTCTGAAGGCCATTGCAAAAGAGATGCGTTGTCCTCTGGTTGCGCTTTCACAACTCAATCGGAGCCTTGAGAACCGCCCCGACAAGCGTCCGTATATGTCGGATTTGCGTGAATCCGGCGCCATCGAACAAGATGCAGACGTCATCTTCTTCATCTACAGAGATGAGGTCTATAACGAAGATTCACAGGATAAAGGTCTTGCCGAGATCATCATTAGCAAGCAACGTAACGGACCGATTGGAACGGTTCGTTTAACCTTTATTGGAAATTTAACGAAGTTCGAAAACTACACACCGACAGATTCCTACGACGCATTCGTCCAGTAATGGCAAAAGCTAAGATCGCCTACGTCTGTGAGGATTGCGGTGCGGATCACAGCAAATGGCAGGGTCAATGTTCGGCGTGTGCTAGATGGAACACGTTGAAACAAATCACGGTGTCGAAACATGCGTCCGCCGTCGAAGCTGTCGTAACTGGATTCAGCGAGGCTGCGACCACCGTCCAAAAACTCGCGGACATTCGACTAGAAGACAGTAAGCGAGTTGAAACGGGACTCAATGAGCTTGATCGCGTTCTTGGCGGGGGCCTTGTTCCAGGCTCTGTAGTCTTGATCGGTGGAGAGCCAGGGGCGGGTAAGTCGACGCTGCTGCTACAAGTAGTGACGGAGTTGGCAAGAAAAATCCCGTGTTTGTACGTGAGCGGTGAAGAATCGCGTCAACAAATCGCGGAACGAGCTCGGCGACTAGGGTTGCCTGATGCGAATGTCCAAGTTGCGTTCTTAACATTTGCTGAGCATGTCGCGGAGCTTGTGACAAAGGAGCGCCCAGGCGTCGTTGTCATCGATTCCATTCAGGTCATGCAAATGAGCGGCGTCGAAAGTGCCCCCGGAAGCGTGACGCAGGTGCGAGAGTCCGCCGCTTTCCTTACTCGTTTAGCCAAGCAAACGGGTACAGCGATAATCTTGGTGGGCCACATTACCAAGGAAGGGAATCTCGCTGGACCGAAGATTCTCGAACACATTATTGACTGTTTTTTGATGTTGGATTCAGCGACGGGGAGCCGCTTTCGGACACTTCGTGGGATCAAGAACCGATTTGGAGCAGTGAATGAATTGGGTGTGTTTGCGATGACTGATCGGGGATTGCGCGAGGTAAAAAATCCTTCAGCGATCTTTCTGGAACGCCCTCAAGAAATGACGCCGGGTAGCGTGGTGACTGTGACGTGGGAGGGCACCCGCCCAATATTGGTTGAAATCCAGGCATTGGTGGATCAAGTTCAAGGTGGTTATCCAAAGCGCGTTGCGGTCGGTCTAGATGGGCAACGGTTAGAGATGCATCTAGCGGTGATGCATCGCCACTGCGGCGTGTCGCTTGCTGACCAAGACGTGTTTGCGAATGTCGCGGGCGGGGCTCGGGTCGCTGAGACCGCTGCCGATCTTGCCCTTTTGGTCTCCGTTTTTTCTAGTTATCGAAACAAAGCGCTACCCAAAGATCTCGTCGTCTTTGGTGAACTCGGGTTGACAGGCGAAATTCGACCAGTACCCAACGGGCAAGAACGGCTTCGTGAAGCACAAAAACACGGATTCACTCAAGCCCTGGTTCCTCGCGCAAACCGCCCGCGAGCACCCATTGCTGGAATTGAGGTGCAAACGATGGCCTCACTGTCGGATGCGCTTGACGCAGTCTCCACCATGATTCGGTGAGCGTTCCTTCGGTTTAACCGGCGAACGTGTTTCAGCGTGTTAGAGGTTTATATTTAATACGAGTTGGTCCAATCCCTTCGCCGTGCTGTGCGCGTCTCTCTTGGAAGTCTTTTTCGTAATCGGAGTAATTTCCGTCGAAAAACGTAATTGAGCTATTTCCCTCAAACGCCAGGATGTGAGTTGCAATGCGGTCAAGAAACCAACGATCGTGTGAAATGACTAATGCGCTACCGGGAAAATTCAACAGAGCTTGTTCGAGAGCTCTTAATGTTTCGACGTCGAGATCGTTGGTCGGTTCGTCGAGGAGAATGACGTTGCCTCCGCGTCGAAGCACTTTGGCGAGGTGAACTCGATTCCGTTCGCCACCGGAAAGCTGACCGACACGCTTCTGCTGATCTGAGCCACGAAAGTTGAAACGACCTGCATAAGCCCGGGAATTAAGTTCGTAGTTACCGACTCGGATAATGTCCTGGCCTGCTGAAATTTCTTCCCAAACGGTGTTGTTGTTCGAGAGCGAGTCGCGGGATTGATCAACGTAGACGAGTTCGACGCTCGAGCCGAACGAGAATTGACCCTCGTCGGCTTTGGCGTCGCCCGTCAATAGGTTGAAAAGCGTTGTTTTGCCGGTTCCGTTTCCACCGATGATACCGACGATTGAGCCGGGTGCGATTTCAAGACTGAGCTTGTCGATTAAAAGATGTTTGTCATAACTCTTGGACAAAGATGATATCGAAAGCACCTGGTCGCCGAGGCGAGGGCCAGGGGGAATATACAGCTCGGCGGTTTCGTTGCGCTTCTGCACTTCGACAGACGTAAGCTCATCGAAGCGTTGTAGACGGGCTTTGCTTTTGGATTGCCGCCCTCGGGGATTTGTCCGAACCCAATCAAGTTCTGCTTTGATTGCGCGTTGGCGGGAATGTTCGGAGCGAGCTTCCAGTTCCAGACGACGGTCTTTTGCCTCGAGCCAGGCGGTATAGTTCCCCTCGAAAGGAATTCCTCTGCCTCGGTCGAGTTCTAATATCCATCCGGCGACGTTGTCGAGAAAATAACGGTCATGGGTCACGGCGACGACGGTCCCGGGGTAGTCTTGAAGAAATCGTTCGAGCCAAGCGACGCTTTCGGTATCCAGATGGTTGGTTGGCTCGTCGAGTAGCAACATGTCGGGTTTAGCTAAAAGCAAGGAGCAGAGGGCAACGCGACGGCGCTCTCCGCCCGAAAGTGTCTCTATCGGAGCGTCCCAGGGGGGTAGTCGGAGTGCATCAGCGGCGATCTCAAGAGATCGTTCGAGTCCCCAACCATCCAAAGCCTCAATTCGTTCAGTCAATGCGCCTTGCTTTTCGATGAGACGGTTCATTTCGTCATCGTCGAGCGCTTCGGCAAAACGGTCCGATACGGTTTCGAATTCTTTAAGTAAACGCATCGTGTCTTCGAGTCCAAATTCGACGTTACCGCGCACGTCGGTCGTTGGATCAAGTGTGGGTTCCTGAGGTAAGAGCCCAATTTTTAGATCCTTCTGAGGTCTTGCTTCCCCTTCGAACTCTCGGTCTACGCCCGCCAGGACGCGCAGAAGCGAAGATTTCCCCGAGCCATTTAATCCCAACACTCCGATTTTCGCTCCGGGAAAAAACGACAGGGAGATGTTGTCGAGAATTCGACGGCCTGGGGGGACGGTTTTGGAAACCCCCTGCATGGTAAAGACGTATTGTGGCACGCAGAAACCCGGGCTTTAGCACTAAAGGGGGCATTTTGAAGGATGGCGGCGCCGAAGCAAGGAGGCCGTGCGAACGACTCGGTTTTGAGCGCAGGGCCTAGTGTAAGATGCGCGCTGTCACGAGATTCGAGGCCATGGGCATGTTCGATAAGGACGCCACCATCGAAGGGTTCGACGAAGAAATCTGGCAAGCGATTCAGGATGAAAACGTGCGCCAAGAGGAACATGTTGAACTCATCGCGTCGGAAAACTATGCGAGCCCGAGAATATTGGCTGCTCAGGGCAGTGTACTGACCAATAAATATGCCGAAGGTTATCCACGGAAACGTTATTACGGCGGTTGCGAGAATGTTGATCGAGTGGAAGAGATCGCGATCGAGCGCGCGAAGGTATTGTTTGGGGCCGATTACGCTAACGTCCAACCGCATTCGGGTTCGCAAGCCAACGCGGCGGTTTATCTCGCGCTATTGGAGCCCGGCGACACGGTTTTGGGGATGAGCCTCGCTGATGGCGGACATCTCACGCATGGGGCGCCCGTAAATTTTTCCGGAAAGTTATACAACGCCGTCCAGTACGGACTCGATCCTGTGACGGGAGAGGTCGATTACGCAAGAGTCGAAGAATTAGCAGTGCAACATCGTCCAAGACTCTTAATGGCAGGATTTTCCGCCTACAGCAGGACCATGGATTGGTTACGGTTTCGAGAGATTGCTGATTCGGTTGGCGCCTATCTTGTGGTCGATATGGCCCATGTGGCTGGATTGGTAGCTGCCGAACTTTATCCTAATCCCGTATTGATCGCTGATGTCACGACATCGACCACCCACAAAACGTTAGGGGGCCCACGGGGCGGGATTATCCTGGCTCGTGCCGACGCAGACATAGAAAAGAAACTCAACTCGGCGCTTTTCCCTGGGTCCCAGGGTGGACCGCTCATGCACGTCATTGCGGCGAAGGCTATTTGTTTCAAGGAAGCAATGACGGACGAGTTTCGATCGTACCAACAACGTGTTTTGAACAATGCCCGGATGATGGCGGGATCGTTCCAGGATCGGGGTTATAAAGTTGTTTCTAACGGCACCGACAATCACTTATTTTTACTCGATCTTGTGGATAAAGATATTACTGGAAAAGCGGCGGACGCCGCGCTCGGGCGCGCCAACATTACGGTCAATAAAAATGCTGTGCCCAATGATCCGCGATCGCCCTTTGTCACGAGCGGTCTTCGGATAGGCTCTCCTGCAGTAACCAGGCGTGGTTTCGGAGAGGAAGAGTGTCGAACGTTGACGGGTTGGATGTGTGACATCCTTGATGACATAGGTAACGACAATATGATCGGAACTGTCCAACGGCGGGTTATTGAGCTCTGCAAAGGGTTCCCCGTGTACGGGAGCTAACGATCTCTCATGCATTGTCCATTCTGTAGCGATCAAGACACGAAGGTCATTGACTCTCGCCTTGTGGCCGAAGGCGATCAGGTCCGTCGGCGTCGCGAATGTCTGACCTGCAAAGAGCGATTCACCACGTTTGAAACCGCCGAGTTGGTGATGCCTCGTGTTATCAAAAGTGATGGCGCACGCGAGCCTTTTGACGAGGCCAAATTGCGCTCGGGATTGTTACGCGCACTGGAGAAACGTCCCGTTGACACAGAGGAGGTCGAGACGAGCATCAACCGAATTCTCCATGAGTTACGGTCCTCGGGTGAGCGAGAAGTCCCTTCTCGCTTGGTGGGCGAAACGGTAATGAAAGAGCTCAAAAGGGTCGATGTCGTTGCTTATGTTCGGTTTGCGTCGGTGTATAGGGATTTTCAGGATGTAAGCGAGTTCCAGGATGAGATAAGTAAGCTCAAGCTGGAACTTGAATGACGGTCTCGGCGGTGGACCGGTTATACCTCCGCTCGGCTATTAGGTTAGCGGAAAAGGGACTCTTTTCGGTTACCACGAATAACCCGCGAGTGGGCTGCCTGTTGGTAAAAAACGGCCATATTATCGGTCAGGGGTGGCATCGCGAGGATGGTGGTCCGCACGCTGAGATCGATGCGTTAAGTAACACAATTGAGGACCCGCGCGGTAGTACCGCCTATGTTTCGCTCGAACCTTGTTGTTGGGAAGGGCGAACGCCTCCGTGTACAACTGCGCTTATCGAGGCGGGGATCGCTCGGACCGTGATTGCAGCGAGAGATCCTCATCCGCGGGTCGCTGGCGGTGGTGTGCGAGAGTTGTTGGATGCAGGAATAGACGTGACGGAAGAAAATTTATCTGAAGAAACCGACGCGCTAAATCCTGGTCCAGTGATGCGTGGTGAAAACAATCGACCGTTTGTACGTCTCAAAACTGCAATTTCTATCGACGGCCGTACGGCGATGGCCGATGGAAAGAGTCGGTGGATAACGGGCGAGGAGGCGCGCACCGACGCGCAATATTGGCGAGCTCGCAGTGCGGCTATTATCACGGGCGTAGGCACGGTGATTGCGGATGACCCTAAGTTAAACGTACGTGATCAACGCTTTGGCAATGCGAAACCCCTTCGGGTCGTGGTCGATACGCGGGGACGCACACCTCGTGATGCCGCATTGTTTGCGGAGAACGGCCGGATCGCGATTGCATGTGCGAAGGGAGTGGAACCAATTAACCGCGCGGAGATGTGGGAACAGCAAGTTGGTTCAGCTATCGATTTGGCGATGCTATTGGAAACGTTGTCGGACCAGGGCTGTAACGAAGTGCTTGTTGAAGCCGGCGCAACACTAAACGCTAGTTTCTTGGGACAACGGCTTTGGGACGAAATGATCGTGTATATAGCGCCGCGTCTGATGGGTGACACAGCAAGACCTTTGGCAGCGCTTGGTTTTACCAGTATGGATGAGGCGATTTCCACTAAGGTGAAGTCGATCGACACACTGGGCTCCGACCTTCGAATCGTTCTTACACCTTGATGTCTTCCAAAGTGGATCCGCGCGCGCGCAGGCGTGCCCGTCGAGCCCTACTGCAAGCCCTATATCAGTCGCAGCTCTCGGGTACTGAAGCAGAGGCGATGTGCGGTCAGTTTCGTGAGAGTGGCGCACTAGATGGGGCCGATACGACCTTTTTTGACGAATGTCTGCATCAGATTCTGCGCACGAGCGCCAAGCTTGATGAGGCGTACCAACCTTTTTTGGATCGATCAGCCGACAAGCTTGGATATGTCGAGCGGGGTGTACTTAGAGCGGGGACGTTCGAACTCGAAGAATGCGTCGAAATCCCTGTTGGGGTGGTTATCAACGAATGGGTTGAGTTGGCCAAACTCTTTGGTGCGGAGCAGAGTTTTAAATTCGTTAACGGTGTCCTCGATGCCGTCGCACGGGATGTACGAGACTCAGCGCAATGAACGAATTTGAACTCATCGAAAAAATTGTATCCCTCTTGGGAGACACGACCCATGGCGGAGGTATCAACGTGGGTCCGGGTGATGATGCGGCAGTACTATCGACTGGTGCGGACGAGCAACTGGTGGTAACCACTGACGTTCTCATCGAAGGAACGCATTTCCCAACACGATCTAGAAGCGATCTGATTGGTTACCGAGCAATAGCGGTCAATCTCTCCGATATCGCGGCGATGGGTGCCGATCCGCGTTTCTTAACTGTCGCGTTAACGCTCGATCGCGTTGAAGAGGAGTGGGTGGAGGGCTTCGCGAAGGGAATTGTTTTTTGTGCGTCGAAGTATGGAGTCAAGATTGTTGGGGGTAACATTGCGCGAGGAGCGCTTTCCGTAGCGGTCACGGCAATTGGCGTTGTGCCAGATGGGCAGTGTTTACGGCGTTCAACTGCGTGTGCTGGCGATGACATTTATGTGACGGGAGCCATAGGCGCTGCGTCCGCTGCCGTTAGGGAAGGCGTGAAAATTCCCTTACTTGAACTCAACGAATTGTGGTTACGACGTGTTGACGACATCTCTTGTCGCTATTTTATGCCGGCGCCGCAACTGCAAATGGGAATCGCGTTGAGAGGCGTGGCTTCGGCGGCGATTGATATTAGCGACGGATTGGTGGCCGACCTCGGTCACTTGATACGTGCAAGTGGTGTTGGAGCGGAAATAGACCTGGGCCGTGTGCCAGTCTGGAAATCGCTGGATGCAGAAATCTCCATTGAGGCAAGCGACGACTACGAACTCCTATTTACAGCCCCTCCGCAAGAGTATGGACAAATTGTAGACCTGGCCGCAGGCGTCAACACCGAAATTACCCGCATCGGGAAAGTTACGACGGGAGAAGCCGTGTCGGTAAACGGCGAGACTAGATTTGCCGATTTACCTAAGGGTTATAGTCATTTCTAACGGCTTCACAGCCAAACTACTGAAGAACCCGTGGGTATTTCTTTGTACGGGATTTGGTGTGGGGTTTCTGCCCAGGGCACCGGGGACCTGGGGTTCTCTCCTCGGCATCGGTCTATGGTGGGTCGTTTTTCACGAGCTGGGGCCGGCGGTATCGATTCTATTGATTGGACTTGCGATTGGCTTCGCGTGGCTGGTTATCCGGCAAACCTGTCGCGCGTACAACGTCGAGGACGAACCCGCGATTGTCATTGATGAGATTGTCGGCCAGTGGATTGCGTTGTTATGGGTTCCGAGATCGTTATGGGTTGTCTGCTTGGCTTTTCTGATTTTTCGATTGCTTGACATTGTTAAGCCGTGGCCCGTGTCGTGGGCAGATCGGTCGGTTCCTGGACCGCTCGGAATACTGCTCGATGACGTAATAGCAGGAATAGCAACGTGCATCGTAGTCCACGTTGTTGTTCGTGTTTTGCCTACTTAGTGTGGAACTTTCGCGAGACAAAAAAACGTAGCGCAATGTCGATCAATGTGAACGATCGATAATTTTTTCTAGCAACGACGCTAGAGGGGAGTTGTCGAGCTCTAGGCGACTCAATGTGTCCATCGATTCTTCGTAGAGTTGGTATGCGGCTTGACGCGATTCATCGAGGCCAATGAGCGCCGGGTAGGTGGTCTTTTTTTGACGGGTATCTGAACCCGCTGGTTTTCCCAACGAATCAGTTGTTCCAACGACATCGAGAATGTCGTCGGTGATTTGGTAAGCGAGTCCGATGACGTCCCCGAAACGACTGAGCGAGACAAAACTATCGTCGTCCGCGTGACCCGCCGCAATACAGCCGAATTGAACCGACGTTCGGAACAGAGCGCCGGTCTTCGCGGCATGCAGGCCATCTAATGTTCCGATATCCAAGTCCTGCTTCCCAGTCTCTTTGATGTCTAAGGCCTGACCGGCGACCATATTTCGCCAACCCGCCGCATCGGCTAGCAAGGCTGTCATCTGCAATCGAGACACTTCGTCAAGTTGTGGGGCCGACGCAACGAGTTCAAATGCAAGAGCCTGTAACGCATCGCCCACAAGGATCGCGGTTGCCTCGTCGAAGGCGAGGTGGCAAGTAGGACGACCGCGCCGGATTGCATCGTCATCCATGGCCGGGAGGTCGTCATGGACCAGAGAATACGAATGCAGAAACTCAACGGCGGCGGCGGGTGCGAGGGCAATTTCACGATGCTCGCCGAGGCTGGTTGCTGTCGCGACCACTAGTGCCGGGCGGAGTCGTTTACCGCCACCGCCGACGACATAACGCATCGCCTCAAGCAAATGAGGTGCAATTGAAGGTTCGTCCGGAAGAGCTTGTTGAAGAAAATCTTCTATTGCAGTTATGTCATCGCTGAGTTCTGGGATCACCCGTCTGTGTCCGTATCGACGTCGTCGATCGGTACTTCACTACCATCGGGCATCAGAGCGCGGATTCGGAGTTCGGCGTGTTCAAGGGCATTCCGGCACTGACGCGTAAGTTCAACACCGCGCTCAAACGCGACGAGGGATTCCTCAAGCGTAAATTCACCGGTTTCCATATTCGCCACGAGAGCTTCGAGCTCGGCCACCGCGGATTCGAAATCAGGATCTTCGTCGGACACTTTTTTTTCGTTCAAGACGAGCGTGCGCTGCCATTTGCTTGCGTGGTGGCCTCGTCAAAATCTACACCGTCAACAAGTTGCCATATGCCGGTGGCTGCGTCGATCTTTAACAACCCAAGATTCTCTAGTCGAGAAAACTGACCACGAACTTCCCAGGAACCTAGAGGTCTGCCTTCATCGCGGAAACACCCAACGATATCTCCGGGACGAAGAGAATCGTTTCCATCAGCCACAACGCGGCAAATGGCGCCATAGATAGCCTTTGTTAAACGAAGGGTTTCGCTCACGGCGAGTTTCGGAATTCCTAACGAGAAGCGAGGGCGTTTTTACCAGAAAACACTGTGCTAGCGCCAGTTTCGCTTTCATTCTCCGCCACACTGTGTATTTGTCCCACGTATTCGCGTTCGCGCGCGGGATGTTTAATGGACGGTTCTCGCGCGAAATGGGGCTATGTTCCGCTCTGCCGTGCTCGTTTAAGACCTCAAGCAAACAACTCATCGTTGGAGCTGCTTTAGCAGCTGCGCTCAGTTCGCCGTGCTGGTAAGATTGCGCCCCTTTTTTAGAGGTGCTCTAGAAACCGCGCATTGGGGGCGACTTGGCTTCGACGGCGGTGACGAAATCAAAGGTGCATGTCGAGAGGGTAGTGACTCTCGTAAATCAATCGCTGCAACTTTCATAGTTGCTAACGAAGATAACTACGCACTAGCAGCCTAAAATACCTGCTAACCCTGGTCACTTGGTGCTTGTAACGGGCGACCGGGGGCACGTTTTACAAGATCGCGACGGCCGTCGCCTCGACGTTTGTTGCTAAAACTAAAGAGGATCGCTTGTCGACGCCCTGTTCGTTGGGCCGTCAGTGAGTTAAATCAATAAACGTAACTAAACATGTAGAGCTAATGACGGAGTGCTGACGGACGCGGGTTCGATTCCCGCCGCCTCCACCAATTTGAGATGGATAAACAGATCGCCCGCGGTTCGTCTCCAGGACAAACGCTTGGGCTAAGCTGAGATGACGAAGCGGTAAAAGTTGGACTAAGTTGTCTGCATGGACACGACTTTCGAGATCCGCGACACAATTCGCGTTTTGGTCGGGAAAGACGATGAACGGTGAAGAAGTCAGAAAGTATTTTTTGTCCCGTCCTGAAGCGATCGAAGATTTCCCTTTCCGGTTTGATATACATGTCTTCAAAGTCAGGAAAAAGTGGTTCGGGACACTCAGTTACCGGGACCATACCGCATACATTAATCTCAAATGTGACCCGGAAGAGGCGATGGTGCTTCGAGATGTCTTCGACGCGGTGCGACCTGGCTATCACATGAATAAAGCGCATTGGAATACTGTGACCCTCGACGGATCGATACCGACAGGAGAAATTGAGCGCATGATCGATCGGTCATATGGGCTTGTGGTGCGTAAATTAAAAAAAACTGAGCGCACCGCTCTTGAGATCAAATATGGGTCGGAGGAGGTTTACCGATAATCGACGTTGAAGAGTTTGCGTCGGCGATCCACTTCGTTCAATCGTCTAAGGTGCCTGTGATTCCATTATCCACGAGCTCCTGGTATTCGCGATCGCTTAGTCCCAATTCCCCTGTAAGCACCTCGTAGCTATGCTGGCCAACGCAAGGGGCAGGTCGAATAGGGCAAGATTTCGCCGCAGAAAAACGCCAAGGCCTCCCAGGTAACCACGTCTTGCCGGCCTCGGGGTGTTCGATGCCGCGGATAAATGCTGACGCTTCGAAGTGGGGATCCGGTCGGCTGTAGAGTTCATATAGAGGAGCAACGCGCGCTGCGGCGATACCGATCTTACCGAGTAGTTCCTCCGCCTCGTAGACGTTTTGGCGTTTGCACCATGACGCGACAACCTCATCCAGTTGCATTTCGTTGGCTTTCCGAGACGCGAGCGTCGCAAATTTTTCGTCGCTTGTACCGATTAGGTGAGCGAACCGCGCCCAGGAATCGTCGGTTTCGGCGGCTAGAGCCAGCCATTCTCCATCTCTAGTCTCGTAGTTGTTGTGCGGTGCAATACGGGGGTGGTGATTACCACCCGGACCCGGGAGCGAACCGGTAGCGTCGTATTCTAGCAATGCGTCCCCACAAACGGCGGTGACTGCTTCCATCATTGAGAGATCCACGCGTTGTGCTTCGCCGGTCCGATCACGATGCGCCAATGCCGCCATAATGGTAGCGACGACAAAATATCCGCCAATTGGATCGGGATAGAGTCCCCCGGTATTCATACCGCGATCGCCCTCGTATCCGTGGATAGACGATAGACCTGCCATTGGCTCGGTGGTTGCTCCATTAGCAGGGTAATCCCAGTACGGACCGGTTTCGCCGTATCCCGATACTGAAGCCCAAATCATCCCTGGCCTTATTTGGTGCAGTTTCTCGAGCGAGATCCCCCAAGACGGCATCACGGTTGGTCTGAAGTTATCGGCAAGAATGTCGAACTTAGGCAACAGTTGCCAAAGCAGTTCCTGGCCTCGCTCGTGACGAAGATCAAGCGTGACTTCACGCTTGTGTAAGTTGACGGAATTATAATGACCCTGGGTGTTCAAGGGATGTTGTGGTCGATTCGCGTCGGCAACGCCCTTAGGCACCTGCTGGCTGATCCGACGGAAGACGTCGGGTCGGTGTAACGATCCGATCTGCACGACGTCGGCTCCGAGAAGTGCCAGAAGTTCGGTACCGAAAGTACCTGACCAAGCCTGCCCAAAACTCAAAACCCGAACGCCGCTTAAAGGGCCTTCGCTCAGGTTGTTGGGGGTTGGTGTTGATGGTCGCGATGGCGCGGCGCGTGGCTTTACGACGGCTACACGATCTTCGTCAAGCCTGGGAGCCGGGTTGTACAGTTGCCACGGCGACGGCGACAACTTCGCTGGAGCACCGGCAGCGCGGACCGATTGGCCGTCAATGTTGGTTTCGACAAGAAAATCTCGCTCAGCGACTTGCACGTTACTGCCGATGTCATCGAAATCTTGCACGACGCCGATAACACAGCGTAGCTTTGCGAGTTGGTGAAAAATATCCCAACGCTCCAATTTGGGAAGCGTTTCGGCCATACCGATGACTACTTCGCGCATGTTTTGGGAGTGTCGACCAATATCTGGAATCAGTTCTTGGCGGCGACCAAGCTCGGGTAAGTTGAGTGCATCCATCGCCTCAGTCCAATTGTGAAAGTCAGCGAGCCCAAAGTTCATGCGGCCATCTGCTAGGTCCCAGAGTGGCCCCGGATCACCTCGGCGACGGCCTCCGCTCGGCCCGGGTGTGCCACCTGTGTCGTGATACACCGCGGCTACACCCCAAGGGTGAACGGTAAGTGCGAAGGCTTCGAGTTCGCTGACATCAATATGCTCACTGGGTCCTTGGTCTCGACGTCGTAGCGCAGCAGCTGCAGTAATAAATCCCGTCACACCGCCGACGACGCCGCCCTGGTGTCGTGGCATAGACAGTGGGGGCTCGTCCCGGTACCCATTGATGTAAGACCAACCGACGCGAGCGCTATGGGTCAGCGTATTGCCTGGGCGACCGGTGAGCGAATCCTCTAAGCCATGTGGCGTAATGCAGACGTGGACGGCGTCGTCCCGGAGTTGTTGTAACGCCGGTCGAGGTGGGCCATCCGAGGTCGTTATCACGACGTCGGCTGAACCTATGAGTCCTTCGAGTTCGTTCTCATGTTCGATTACGATTGAGCGCTTGTTCCAGTTCACGTAGGCGTGTACAACGCTGCGTTCTTCGCCAGCGACTCCGTCTAGAAATGGGGGCTCGCGTCGGAGTACATGGCCATCGGGTGGTTCTGCGAGGATGACCTCGGCACCGAAATCACCGAATAGGCGAGCGGCAAAAGCCCCCGAGAAGCGGTCGGATAAGTCGACAACACGAAGTCCAAGAAACGGCGCGCTCATGATGGAAATAACTGTGCGCCGCCGTCGACTCGTAAGATTTGTCCGGTGATGTAGGACGAATCGCTCGTCACAAAAAATTCGACGGTTTTTGCGATTTCGTCTGGCCATCCGTATCGCGTCAACGCACCGTCGTGGACTTTCCGGTCCTCGTTGGTGGGACGGCTAGCAACAAAGCGTGCAGTAATAATTTCTCCGGGCGCGATTGCGTTGACGTAGACGTTATCGGGTCGCAGTTGAGCCGCCAGGCAACGCGTGTACTCGTGCACGGCCGCTTTGGAGACACCGTACACAACTTCACGCGCGTGACCTGACAACCCGGCAATGCTGCCGATGTTGACGATCCAACCTTGCTTGCGATCGATCATTTCGGGTGCGATTTCGCGACACGGCAAGATGCACGTCATCAGGTTTCTGTCGAGAACGGTACGAATATCCTCAAGCGACACGTTAATTGCGTCGTTGGCAACTGGTTTGCCGGCTTTCTCGCCGGTCACGCCTTGTACACCGATATCGCCACCGGCATTGTTGACAAGAATGTCGATGTGGCCAAAGCGGTCTCTGATAGCGTCGACGTGGTTTTTGACGATGGCGGGATCGGTAAGGTCACCGTGTACGGCAAACACGTTGGCGTTGGTTTCGTTGGCGATCTGTTCCGCGACGGCGTCCAGTGATTCAGCTTCATTGAACGCGCGCGTCGACGTTGGCGTTGTACCGTGAATTGCCACGTCGGCACCTAGATCGGCGAGATGGGCGGCAACGGCGCGACCAATCCCGCGGGATGACCCTGTGACCCAGGCGACCTTGTCCTCAAGTCGGTTACTCATATTTTTGTGCCGGTGTTTTTTCACAAGGCTAACGCGTCTAGCGAAAATTGTTTCAGAGACTTCGGTATGGTTGGATCATTAAGGTTGAGCAGATGCGAGATCGAAGTACGAATCGATCTTGCGAGTCGAGCGGGTCAAATGATTCCAAGGAAGCACCATCGACAATGACCAGCAGACGCCGCTCACGGGCGGGAGCGGCACCAATCGAATAGTGTCACCCGCCGATAAAAGGCGGGTCGTCGCCAGAGTCTTCAATTGTCTCGTAGGTCAGGATTTAGCGTAATCGACCGTGAGCCATCGTTCGGGGGTCACTCGGACGACAACGCCGCCCCCGCCTGTATTCGTTTCAGTATATTGCTCACCTGCCTCGGACCCGAGGTAACGGACGGCCATTGGCAGTAACTCGCTTTTGCTGCTTGGTTCTATCGCGCTAATGGGCCCTTCTACGCTGGCGTATTTGTACGGCGGGTTCTCCGTTTGTGCAACGAGACTCACCCGAACCCCAACATCAAGCAGCTTGCCTTTACGCGAATCGGGACCGGTAAGGAACCATAGCTCACCGCCAGCTTGGTAGTCATACCAAATAGGAATTGTTAGAGGACCGTGACCGGAATCGTTTATCGCCAACACGCCAACGTGGAGATCGGCGAGAAAGGCTTCTCTCTCGTCTTGCGACATGGTCGTCATGGACTTTTCCTTAATAATCAGTTCTGTATCTAAGACGCTACAACGTACGGAAGTAGAGTTCCAACAACGACCGTTTTTTACCCACGGTAAACGGTCGGGGTAAAACCGTCTTCTGGTCATAGGTTGGCGTTGCGCATCACTTTTGCATGAGCAGCCGTTTGAACGTTGCGTTCGCGATCTGTTTTCCGATTGTGGTTTGTGCGGTTGCAGTTGAGGCGCAAGATGATGCGGCTGCCGACTCGTTTCAACGACCTCTTTAGACTATTGTTGAACCCATCTTTTTCTGTTTTTTTTGGGGAAGGGTGACGATGGCGAACGAAAAACAACGTGAATTTTGGTCGGGTAAAGGCGGGGATAACTGGGTCGAACACCAAGCCTCTATGGATCATATGTTAGGCCCCCTCGGCGAGCGCGCCCTGAATAAACTAGGTCCTATCGCGGGCGAAAATATTCTCGACATAGGTTGTGGAACCGGGGCCACCACGCTTGCTATCGCCGACCGCGTGGGGACCGCTGGGTCGGTGTCAGGCGCTGATATTTCCAAACCGATGCTGACGTTAGCGCAACAAAGAGCAAAGGGCGCGGGGCTCGCGAATGTCGCGTTCCAGAATGTCGATATACAGGACCACGCGTTCGAAACGGAGTGTTTTGATGCCGCGTTTTCGCGCTTCGGGGTGATGTTTTTTGAGAAACCCGTTGACGCGTTCACCAACGTTTTTACGTCACTCGTATCGGGTGGGCGTTTGGCCTTTGTTTGTTGGCAGTCACCGGCCAAGAATCCGTGGCAGTCGCTAGCAGCACATACATTGAGTTCACTCGTTGAGATGCCCCCGCCCGCACCGGAGGGGGGCCCCGGTCCATTCGCGTTCCAGGAATCTGATTACGTTTGCGACATTCTTTCCAGCGCCGGTTTCGCTGCCGTCGAGCTGAGCAACCATGAGCAGACGCTCGAGATGTACCCCGGCATGGCGTTGCCGGAAACGATCGAGGCCTACATGTCAATTAATCCTGCGCTACGAGCCATGATTGCCGACATGCCCGAGGGAAAACGCACGAACATTGTGGATGCCTTGGTGGACGCATTTCGGCCGTACCATTCAGACCGTGGTCTGGTCCTTGAGAGTGCAACCAGTGTGGTTATCGCTCGAAAATCGGCCGATTAATAGCGTGCGAAACGATCGAATAAAGGCGGTGTTTATTTAGAAAAACCCATGTAGAATCAAAACGAATTAGAAACCCAGCCTCGTACTTCTCGCAGAGTTCCAACCTCAGTTAGCAGTTAGCAATCGCTTCTAGTCGTGTTACAGCATTCTATGTTGTGTGCCGTAGCTTTGAAGGTGTGTGGTCAGATTTAAGGGCAGGTAACCACGCAAAAAATTTGAATGATTTATTTATAGGTATTGATTAATGAAACTGTATGTAGGGAATTTGCCCTGGTCGACTGGGGAAGCAGAGCTTGAAGAAATGTTTTCAGCAATTGGAGCCGTGAGTTCCGCTAACGTAATAACGGACCGCGACACGGGACGATCCCGTGGGTTTGGGTTCGTTGAAATGTCGAGTGACGATGCTAAGCGGGCGATCGAAGAACTGAACGGTACCGAAGTTGATGGACGCGCCATACGGGTGAACGAGGCCGAAGAAAAACGGCGTGAT
>CAJWCW010000010.1 GCA_913030615.1 uncultured Gammaproteobacteria bacterium
ACATCCCCGGTCGCCTCATCGGTATCTCCATCGGCCAAGACGCCTTCAACCTCGCCGAAGAATACTTTAGTAACGAATAACACTGCCTCGGATCTACGGAGTCTTACTCGTTCGTACTTCCACGGTCTCCTCGGATTACTTTAGGTAATACCCGCAAGGTTTCTTCGTACACTTCATTGACCACATTGTTATAAAGGTCATTATCTCGTAATCGACAAACAACCTGCTGTTCGGCAAGCGTGCAGTAGCCCCAGAGATCTTTCATAGCCTCTAATTTCGCTCGCCGGGCAATCTCGTTCGATTCGACCGCAACATGAATCGTCATTTTCCAGAGCCTTGGTGGAGCCTCAGGCGTGTAATAAAACCTGAATCCAATAAATGGCTCGTATTCCGATGGATCGATTAAGCCCAGCGCCGCTTGAGCGTGGACATCGAATTCATCACACTTTTCCTCCGGTGTACTCACCGTGTATGGGGCTCCGGTTTGTTCGTGAAAACGTGTTATCTCACCGTCCGGAATACCTAGCGCAACGCAAACTTCGTCAACCGTCATGCCGGACGTAAACCCCATGAACTTGAACGTCTGATTTTGCGCCGGAAGAACCAACGTCGGACGGGCGAAAGCAACAACACCGACGCACGCGAGTATGACGAGAAATGTCGTTCTGACGGCTGAGATTTTGCGACGCTCGCAACCGTTAACCTTGGACGGTAGAAAACGTGCAACTAGACAACTTTCCCCTGGATGTGATCTCAGCATGGTTTAGGTTGTCCGTTAGCGAGACTTTCTAGGTGGTGTCACGTCGAAACGCCATGTGCAATACACGGGATTTGAACCGCCAGCCATCACTCGTACGCATAAACACATCCTGATAATGCCCGATGCCAAATGGTCCATCGAGCTTGACTGGGCCAGAAAGTGTGCTCTCCGGACCAACGTGCCGGTACAACGTGAGATACGAAATCCCGTTAGCCTCGTCACGGTTGATGACATTAATGAAGATGTTCGTCAGCACGTGCCGAGAACGTAATTCATCAGGTCTTCGTTTCAGTGAAGCTGCGATAGCTGCTCTTCCTTGAAGACGCACCCCAGCTTCCAAAGTCCCTTCTTCAAGGAACAAATTGGAAAATTCATCATAATCACGAAAATCGACCGCGCGCGCGTATGCAATCGACAGGGCCTCACAGTCCTGCCTAATAATCCTTCTTTCGGCGTCATCCAAAAATCGGCCTAGTCTGCCAATGGATGCGGGCGTATTTGAAAGCGTACGATTTCGCTCGTCATACCTCGACCCCCTTCGTTATGCCAAATCACGACGCTGTTATTACTTGCCCATACACCCCGGCCCTTCCAACCAGCCTCGGGATCGTCGATCCGTCCGTCTAAGCCTCGTGTATAGAACCCAAGGGGGTAGGGAACTCGCAACGTGACCATCTCAGAGCTTTCTGGCAACCACGCAATCAGCGAATCCGAAGTCGTTCCGTTGGCAATAGGAACGTTGGAACCGAGACCAAGAGTGTCGAATTGATCGACCCATATGTAGTAGTGGAAATCTGCGTTGCCCGCGGCCGCAACCCCCTTCATCTGAGGGCCAGGTGTCGAGTGGAGGGACCATCCTTCTGGGCAGTGTTGACCTGTCGCCGCCGGTCCATTCAACACTTTGCACTTGCTACGATCGAAGCTCGCAATATGTCCACTGCCACCAAGCGCAGTCCAGATAATTCCGTTGCGGTCAATATCGATTCCTCTTGGACCATGTCCCCACTTTGACGCAGGGACGGCATCCGTACCGAACGGAGGTTGATACTGTTCAGTTAAGCACGTCTTCGGGTCGAGGCGCAGGATCTGGCCGGGAACCATGTTGGGGTAGGGGCGGGTAAACCATACCGAACCATCTGCCGGATTAGGGATGATTCCATACGCGAAACCAGTCACACGTTTATCTTTCGTGGGATCAATCGGATCGTTGGGGCCGACATATTCACCAACCTGGCCGTCACCACTGGTGTCCAATATAGTGGGACACCACCCTTGCGACGCACGTTCGTCGTGCGTCTCGTCAAACTTCTTGGTATCCAACCAACCCACGACGTTCATGTCGCCGCTGGACCAAAGGGTGTTGCCATCGTCGTGGGCGAATTGCAGATGATGCGTGGAGTAACACGTATCAATTAATACAAATTCCTCCGCATCGACGTCAAAGTAGGAAAGTTGTCGACCGCTATTTTTCAGCGGAAATTGCTGCACCGACGGATGGTCCGACTCAGAGCACCATTTCGAATTCTTGTTGCGTCGGATGCTGGATGTCATCCAAACCCGATTTTGGTCATCCATCATGGGGTTGTGCGGATTCGAAGGGCCACCGCCAACATACGACGTATTGGATCCACCGGCTTCTCTCATTGGAATGGTAAGTTCACGAGATTGATTCTTCAGAGGATCAGTGATCGTTAATCGACCTTGCGTTTGCGCCACACCGAAGATCTGACCGTCAGGATAAAGTTCTGGATTTCGCTTGTCCGTCGAAACGTTGTCATGAATGAAACCGTCGGGGTTAGACCAGCCCCACTGCGTGAGGACCAGATTTTGTTGAATTCCGTCAGGACGTGGTGGAGGTTCCGGAACTTCCCCAGCCATTATCCGATCAGTCCAATCGGCAAACACATCAACTGCCCGCTTTCGTCCTAATTGGTACATGGGCCCGATCATCGAGCCACGACCCATTTGCAACCGCTGGTCCCAGGCGTGCCGCGTGGAATCAAAGTCCGCCGGCTCGGGGACTTCGCGAGTCGCGAGATTTCCCATTTGGTGGCAAAGCTGACAACCATCTTTTAACCGGTCGACCCATTGCGCCTGGTTCAAAATTCGCGGACTAATGCCGTTACCTTGATCACCGGTCCCAGGAAATTCGCTTGCCTTGGGTACGTCCAATAGTGAATACCAGTAGTTGGCGGGATAATTTTGCGCCGCCTTCCGGGCTGTTTCCGCCACCGACGCATTAATTGTCAGGCGGTCGCCTGGCCGAGCTGATTCCTTATAGGAGTCGTCGATACCGTAGCCTCTCGACCACACCTCGTAGTTCGCGTCAGGTAGGTCTGGAATAAGAAAACGCCCGTCATCATCGGTCACAACGATCTTACGAAACGTCGTTTGCAGATCCCTGGCTTCGGCGATGACCCAGACGCCGGCTTCACCACCCTCCGGACCTCGAATCACCCCATCGATATCATCAAGACCAAACGCGACGGAGAAGCTGAAGGTCGAGAGGATCGAAACGGCTATAGGTAACAGAGTTCGATTCGAATACGTGCAAGTGTCCATGTACACAACCTTCGCGCAGATTTTCTCGCAAAGATCATATACCCAGATTATCCGAAACGCTCAGGCCCAACCGGCCCCGATTACACGAACATTGCCAACGATATTGTTCGGTTACACAGTCGAAGCCAATGGACCTCGAAGTAATTTACCTGGCGTAGCACCTGTATGGACATTGTCTCGAAGCAACGTTTGGCCATTTACCACGGTTGCGAGTATTCCAGTCGCTGTTTGTTTCAGGCGCGTGGCGCCGGCGGGGAGATCATGAACCACTTCTGGCATGTTGGGTGCAATGTTTTTAGGGTCAAATACCGTTATATCAGCGGCGAGCCCCTTTCGTAGCAACCCACGGTCGTGAAATCCCCAATGATTTGCGGGTTCGAACGTAACCATACGAACCGCCTCTTCGAGGGTGAGCTCTTGTTTTTCGCGAACCCACTGGCTAAAGACATTGGTCTGCAACGATGAATCCATGATTTGAGAAACGTGGGCTCCGGAATCCGAGAACGTGACGACCGATCGGGGATGCTTCATCATTTCCAAAACGTCGCTATCAATTTCATTGTTGATCGGCATCCGGAAAAGCGCTTTAAGGTCACTGGCGACCGCGATGTCGATCAATGCTTCCGCCGGAGAAGTGCCCTGGTCCTTTGCGATCGAAGCCAGACTTACATCATGACCGTCAGCCCGATCCATGTGAAAAAACCAATCCCAATCGGGCGGGTTAACCGTAGTCCCTATTTCTTCGTGGCGCTTACTCGGCGCACTGGCGATTTCGATGAGCTTTGCTCTCAGCCCGGGGTCTCGGAGTTTGGTTTTTTGCTCGGCTAGCGATAACTGGCGCAGATCTCGCCAGACGTGCCAGTTATCAAAAGGTAGATGTGCCTCAAACGAAAACAACACGTTGAGTGAACGAGAATGCACTTGCGCGAACATCCGCCCACCGGCTTCAGCGGTTTCGTCGAGCAGGTCGAAGTAACTACGCCAATGGTCAGGCGCACGCCGGCTCGCAAACATGCCCCAGGTAATTGGAACTCGCGACTCAACGGCAAGGTTCTTGAGGCGCTGTTGGTAGTCTCGAATGCGATCAGGATCTCGACCAGTCGTTTCGCCCGCAATTTCAAACATCCCTGCGCCGGTCTTACCGATGGCATTCACAATGGTACGAATTTCTCTCCAACTTCCGGCTCGACTAGCGACCGGTTTCCGATCGGACGTTTCATGATTGTGCGAACGTGACGTAGTGAATCCCATTGCCCCAGCACGAACCGCTTCCTCCGCAAGACGGGCCATGGTGGCTAATTCGTCGTCGTTGGCCTCTTCCTCAAACGCCCGCTGCCCCATCACATAAGTTCGCAGCGCGGAATGACCCATGTAGCCGGCATAATTTATCCCTTTGGGTAATCCATCGAGAACGTCCATGTATTCGGGATAGGTCTCCCAGCTCCACTTAATCCCGGCAAGCATCGCATCTCGCGCAATATCCTCTGCTCGTTCCAGATTACGAAAAACCAAATCCGCTTCTGCTTCACGGCACGGCGCCAAAGTAAACCCACAATTGCCCATAACAACACTGGTCACGCCGTGATAGCAGGAACATGACCCAATCGGGTCCCAAAAGATCTGGGCATCCATGTGCGTATGCCCATCCACGAAACCCGGTGAGACGACGTGCCCCTCGGCATCGATCACCTCATCCGCGTTGCTTTCTAGCCTTCCAATATGAACAATCGTTCCGTCCTTGATACCGATGTCCGCATAAAAGCCGGGGGATCCGGATCCATCGATCACCATTCCGTTCTTAATCGCGAGATCGAGCTTCATGACACAGCCATCTATAGGGACGTTGCAACGATCCTACCCGCACCGTTTTGTCATAGGAAGCCAGCTCGTTATTCATATTGACTGCCGTCTCCGTTTACCCCGAGACAGCACCTCTGTACTTCAGGGTTAGACCGCGCGATGATTTTGGACGGATTGTTCGCCGCGCGACCCATTCGCGTACGTACGAGTCATCGGCTTATCGATAATCGAGGGAACAGCATGAGTGATATCACCGCTTTTCGAGACGAAGTTCGCAATTGGCTAGAAGAGTATTGTCCGGAGGGTGCTCGGGCCGGAGCGTCCGGTGAGACAGGCGACGCCATGCAACAATGGCGAGATGCCTTGATTGAACAAGGTTGGACCGTGCCGCTGTGGCCCAAAGAGTACGGTGGTGGCGGCTTAGATCGGGCCCAAGCAAGGGTGCTCGCCGAAGAGCTCGGGAGGATAAGGGCTCGTCCAGCCATTATGGGAGGCATGGGGACGGGCATGCTTGGTCCAACGTTGTTGGAGTACGGTACCGAGGAACAAAAAAAGCGACATCTAATTCCTATCACGCGCGGTGAAACACGTTGGTGCCAAGGTTATAGCGAGCCAGGTGCCGGTTCAGATCTTGCTGGCCTACAGACCAAGGCTGTCGATAAAGGCGATCATTTCCTCATCAACGGTCAAAAGATTTGGACGTCCGGAGCGCAGTTTGCCAATCGGATGTTTGCATTGGTTCGGACAGACCCAGACGCACCGAAGCACGAAGGTATCAGTTTCGTGCTATTGGACATGGATCAGCCTGGCGTCACCGTCAAACCCATACGAACGATCGGAGGAAATTCGCCCTTTAACGAAGTTTTCTTCGACGACGCGATAGCGCAGAAAGAAGATCTCATCGGCGAACTTAACCACGGCTGGACCGTTGGTAAACGACTGCTCCAGCACGAGCGCTCTGGACAAGGTGGGTTGGGAGGCGTTGGTGGTAATCGTCAGTCACCTCGTACTTTTGCTCTCGCCGATACCGCAAAGCAATATCGAGGTGAGAAAGAAGGTCGTATCGAAGACGCCGCTGTCCGCGATCGGGTACTGACCATAGGCATGAATCAAACTGCATTGCAGCTAACACAACGTCGAGTCATGGCCGAAAACCGCGGTGGCGAGACCATGAGCTTCGCGACCTCTATCTTTAAGTATGTCAGCACCAATCTTACCCAGGAATTAACCGACCTCCGCACGCAAATGATGGGTACCCAAGGCATTGGCTGGGAGGGCGATTCGTTCGACCGAACAGAGTTGGACACGACCCGAGGTTGGCTAGGTTCTCGAGCAATGACTATATATGGCGGAAGCAACGAGATTCAGCTCAATATCATTGCTAAACGGGTACTCGATTTACCCGATTAGTTTCGTCTTGATGTCGTCACTGGCATCCGACACAACCACACTTTACGGGCTCGTATGAATCGGACCCAAATAGGATCTGTCATGGATCCACCGATACCCAAGGCCATACAATGACAATGGGTAAATACCAAGGAACTCGTCGTGACCATCGTAGAAAGCCAAATCGAAATCAATTCCTTCACCTTTGATGTACGGTCATCGGGCGACGAAGGAGAGCTCGTCATTTTGCTCCATGGATTTCCGGAGACGTCCCATATGTGGATCCCACTACTGGAACACTTGGGCTCGAACGGTTATCGCGTAATCGCCCCCGACTTGAGAGGCTACAGCAGGGGAGCGAGGCCCGAAGGCGCAGAGAATTATAGCTACACAACTATGGTAGACGATGTACTCGGCATTGCTGAGGCCTTCGATAGTGAACGTTTCCATCTTGTCGGGCACGACCATGGTGCGGGCCTAGGCTGGTTCGTCGCAGGAACTCACGATAATCGTATTGCAAGCTGGTCAGCGCTTTCCGTACCGCACATCGACGCGTTCGGTAACGCTATAGCGACCAATCCAGAACAGTCGGAGCGAAGCCAATACATCTTGTTTTTTCAACAAGAGGGCGCTGCAGAAAAGACCTTGTCCGATAACGATTACGGCGGATTGAAAGCCGTTTGGAACCAATCGTCGCCGGAGCAAGTCGAAGAATACCTGCGTGTATTTCGCCAACCCGGAGCGCTCACGGGTGCGTTGAATTGGTATCGGGGTATCACCGTGGCCGGGGAAGGACGACAACCCATCGGCGACGTGTCAGTACCGACCATCCTAATTTGGGGCAACCAGGACCAAGCCATCGGAAGGCCAGGTGTGGAGGCCACGCCGCCTCTCATGTCCGGTCCGTATCGATTGATTGAGCTCGACGTTGGACATTGGTTGATACAAGAAGCCGAGACCCAGGTGGTACGCGAAATCACCGACCATATAAGGGCCTTTCCCGTATAGGCGCCTGTTAAGGAGTGCTGGCATGAGCTATCAATTCAGTGACGAACACGTCATTTCACCCAAAATTTATGGCGAGAATGGCCACCCGCTTGAAGCATTTGCTTGGCTGCGTTCGAACGACCCTGTCCACTGGACGGAAGCGCAAGACTTTCATCCTTTCTGGGCTATTACCAAACATGAGGACATCGGTTTTATTGAGCGTCAACCCGAGCTCTTTGCAAGCGAACCACGCCCCATCCTTATGCCCGATAGAGGTTCGCCCGAAATACGTCAGGAAATGATGGCTCAAATCTTTGAGAAATTACGGGACGCGCCAAAACTCATGGAGGTTTTGGCGGCCTCTGATGCCCGCGGACTAGTCAGATCGCTCGTACAAATGGATCCCCCAGATCATCCAAAGTACCGAGCCTTGGTACAACCCTGGTTCACGCCATCCAATTTGAAAGGACTTGAAGAACGCTTACACAACATCACGCGAGAAATTCTCGACGACATGGCTGGTGACGGTTCGAGCCGCGATCTAGATTTCGTGCAAGATGTCGCGGTATTTCCACCGTTGCGATTAATCGCGGCGTTATTAGGCGTTCCCCGTGAAGACGAATGGCGCATCCTGAGGCTAACCAATGAATTATTTGCGGGCGACGACCCGGAGATGAAGCGCGTCGGAGACGATCCGCTATCTTTAATTGACACGATCAAAGATATCTATGCGTATTTCACTGACATTACTGACTCTCGTCGGGCCAACCCGACCGAAGATCTTGCCAGTTACATTGCCAACGGCAAGATCGATGGGGAATACATGCCGTACCGCGAGCTTGTCTCGTACTACACCATTGTCGCGACCGCGGGGCACGAGACTACACGCACAGCTATGGCCGGCGGCTTACTTGCTTTGCTCGAAAACCCGGATCAGATGGATCTACTTCGCGAAGGATCAACGGACATAATAAAACTCGCCGTGGAAGAGATGATTCGTTGGTCAACCCCCGTCACACAATTCTGTCGTACGGCTACGCAAGACGTGAAGTTACGTGGCAAAGATATTAGGGCGGGGGACAACTTGGGCCTATTTTACGCTTCAGCAAATCGGGACGAAGAGGTTTTCGATAAGCCGGAGACCTTCCGCGTCGATCGACAGCCCAATAAACACCTGGCCTTTGGGTTGGGTCCGCACATGTGTTTGGGCAATATCTTGGCGCGGATGGAGCTACGCATTTTCTTTGAACAATTGATCCCAAGAATTGATGAAATGGAAATCACCGGTGAACCCGATCACTTGCAAGCGAGCTTTGTCCATGGTTTGAAACATTTACCCATTCGTTATCGCCTCCGTCCCAACACATAATATTACAACATATCTAGATTACTCTCGTAACTAACTAATATAGTTATAGTTTATCTTTTAACATAAAAAATAATATTCTCCTAGATTGAGTATCCCGGTATTGACGAGGGGTCGTTGTTGAACGAAGGTATTGGGCTTACTCGGACATCTCCATCAAGAAATGCGCCGACGGAAAATGAGAATTCTGAGGAGTCTGTGATGGCGGCAACTATTCAGAGCGTTGCTCGTGATTCAACGATAAACGCAGAACTATTATCGGGTTACACGGGCGTTCGTATTACTGGTTTATCCCTCGGCTCAATGACCAACAAAGAAGTCGAAGAAGTCCGGCGATTGGTCTCCGAATACTGCGTCGCGGTATTTCCAGATCAGTTCTTACCCCCCGATCAACACGTTGAGGTGATTGCTCGTTTCGGAGACGTGACAGTGACCCCTGGGGTTGACCTGCATCCGGACTACGAAAATCTACACGTGGTTCGCAGCTATATCGACGGTGATCGGCCCGTCTCAGGCGGCTTCCATACGGACACATGCTTTGTCGACCGACCACCTGCGTACACGTCGCTCAACGCTATTGAGATACCGGAACACGGCGGTGATACAGTCTTTGCTAACCAATACCTTGCCTACGACACCTTGTCCGACGTAATGAAATCGTGGCTCAAGGGACTACGTTTTAAACATGTGGTCAGTGGTACGGATCGACCTGAGGAAGTCCCCAATCCAGTCTGGCATCCGGCGGTCAGAACAAACCCCGTGACCGATCGTAAGGCGCTGTACGTCACATTTGCTGCGCGCTGCATTGAAGCAGAGGGTATGACGCCTGAGGAAGGAGCGAATTTAATTCGCTTCCTCTACCAGCACTCGCTCGCCAATCATGCGATGTATCGACACCGATGGCGAGCGGGGGACTTCGTTATGTGGGACAACCGTTGTTCGCTGCACGCCGCGGTCTATGACCACGGCGAACAACCTCGAACGTTGTATCGGGCTATGTGCGAGGGCGAGCGGCCCTACGAAGATTAAACAGAACGAAACCCGATCGTTAATCTGATGGCCGTTCGGGTCGACCACGACCCGGGCGACGATTTCGATCACCACGTCGTGCGTTTTCACGACGCGTTTGCATCCTTTCTCGTGCGGTCTGACGTTCTGTCTCGGACATGGATTCCCACCGTTCACGCTGGCGTTGGCGGTGCTCCTGTCGACGCTGTTCACGTGCCTCACGAGCGGCGGTTCGATCGGCATCCGTTCCACGCGGTGGAGGCCGTCCCCGATCACCATGATCTCCCGGTCTTGGTCTTCGAGGCCCACGAGCATCGCCGCCCGGGTTACCTCGAGGTGGACGCGCATCACGAGGCGTATCACGATCATCAAAGCCGGGCACAGCACGTTCACGAGCTAAGCCATCAGGCGCCATCAATAGACAAAGTGCAGCCACTGGGATCAGCAACAACTTGGACATAATTTTTCTCTTGTTGATAGATCTACTCAAACAACTTGTACGCAAGTAAGTACACGATTGGTCGCTATTTTAGAATATTTTCGTCAACAAAAGATCCTCCAATCCTTTTGACGCGCAGAGCGTCGAAACGTAGCGTTAACGGCGCTTACACACCTCTAATGGAATGTTGGTGAACGGTGGCGTCGATGCGTCGACATAATTTATGGCTATTGGCCGTTTTGGGTGCGAATTACGTTGGCGGGGCTGACTACACGGTGGCGGGCGGCGATGCACACACCTGCGCGATCGATGACTTCGCGGTCGTCTGTTGGGGCTCTAACGAATTTGGGCAAACCGATGTCCCAGCCTTAACCAACCCCACCATGGTCGCTACAGGAGACTCTTACACATGCGCCCTACATGACGAGGGCGTAGCGTGTTGGGGATACAACGGTAGCGGACAGACGACTGTTCCGGGATTGACTAATCCAACGCACATAAGTGCGGGTGGTTTTCACGCCTGTGCCCTTGATGATACTGGCGCCGTTTGTTGGGGTTGGAACGAGGAAGGGCAAACGACCATTCCGGTACTCACGAATCCGCAAACGCTAGATGCGGGAGGCATGCATACCTGTGCGCTGGATGACACGGGAATTGTTTGTTGGGGATATGACGCTTACGGACAATCTGCCGTCCCGAATCTACAAAATCCAACCAAAGTGAGCGCCGGTGGCCTTCATACTTGCGGGTTGGATGATTCAGGGATTCATTGTTGGGGCTACAACAGCGAAGGCCAAACCGAAGTTCCACCATTAAGTCGTCCAAAAGACATTACGGCCGGTTGGGACTTTAACTGCGCACTCGATGACTCTGGAGCGATCTGCTGGGGGTTTAACGAGCATGAACAAACGACCGTCCCAGCTCTAACCAATCCCACGAAGATTGATGCGGGTGAGTCGCACGTCTGCGTTATGGCTAACGCGGGTTTCAAATGCTGGGGTTGGAATGATTCAGGGCAAACCGAGATCCCCATCCTCAGCAACCCGACTCAAGTCCGGGCAGGCGATATGCACACGTGCGCGATCACAGATGGGGAACTGCTGTGCTGGGGATCAAACGATTACGGTCAAACGAGTGTTCCACGTCTAACTGTCCCATCCTGGGTTGGAACTGGCGACGCGCACAGCTGCGCGATCGCTCATGAGGGCGTTAAATGCTGGGGATCAAACAGCGATGGGCAAACCGACATACCGTCGCTGACCGCCGCGCAGCAAGTTGAAGGCGGCGCGTTCCATAGTTGCGCCCTCGTCGAAGATGGCATCACCTGCTGGGGCGATAACAGCGACGGTCAGAGTGAAGCACCTGAACTTAGCAATCCGACCCAAATAAGTGCTGGTGCCTTTCATTCTTGTGCGGTCGCGGACTCAGGAATCACCTGCTGGGGATTTAACGGCGACAGCCAAACCGACACGCCCATTCTAGATAGTCCGAGTCAGGTCAGTGCGGGTGGATTTCATACGTGTGGGCTCGATCACGCGGGCGTCAGCTGTTGGGGCTATAACGGCGACGGCCAGACAGACGTTCCTGCATTGAGCAATCCGACCGAGGTCCATGCCGGTGACAGCTTCAGTTGCGCAATCGACGATACCGGCGTGGTCTGCTGGGGTAACAATGAATTCAATCAACTGATGACTCCGGATCTATTGAGCCCAAACAAACTGACGGCTGGCCGTTTTCATGGCTGCACCATTAGAGGAACCTCCATTGCGTGTTGGGGACGGAATAGCGCGGGGCAGACCAACGTCCCCGGTGTCGTTTTCGATCGCGACAAAGACGGCGTCAGTAATCGACTAGATACGGACAACGACAATGACGGCACCCTAGACGACCTCGACGCGTTTCCCTTCAACGCGTCAGAAACCGAGGATACCGACGGAGACGGAGTAGGGGACAACGCTGACGTGTTTCCCGAAGACGCAACGGAAACGCTCGACACCGATGGGGATGGTATCGGTGACACGGCCGATACCGACGACGACGGAGACGAGGTAACCGATGATCAAGAAGTCATGGACGGCACGGACCCGCTTAATCGATACGACTGCAGTAGTTGTTTTCATTTTGATATTGACGTTGACGGGGATACCACGGCGCTAACGGACGGCCTTTTGGTGCTTAGGCATCTTTTTGGGTTCGCCGGGACAACACTCACAGATGGAGCTCTCGCCTCCTCGGCTGCTCGCTCGGATGGTGAAACCATCGTTTCCTACCTCAACAACAACACGGAGAATTTGGATATTGATGGCGACGGTTCGACGAGCGCACTAACCGATGGTCTCTTATTGCTGCGTTATCTCTTCGGCTTCGATGGGGCAACTCTAGTTGACGGCGCCCTCGGTGATAGCGCTACCCGTGAAACCGCCGAAGACATCAAATCCTATATTCAAGAACGAATTTCGACGGATACGTGAGCCAAGGCTAGTCCACGCCAACCGTGGCTACTGATCGAGTGAAGTGTCGTCCTGGATGTCCCGAGGCATCCTGGATAAGCTTCATAGAAGATAAAAAAGTGGATACATCATGTTTGGATCACAGCTAGTCAACGAACAAGCCACTTGGGACCAGATCAAAGCAGTCCTTGAGGTGATGGACTCCGGTCGTTGGACCAGCGTTTTTGCCTACGATCATTTCATTCCGCCATGGCACCACACCGACGAGATCATGGAGCATGAATTCCTGAATACGCTCGAGGGTTGGTCATTGCTAGCTGCATGCGCGGCCGTTACCGAGAATCTCAAACTTGGCATTCTCGTCGCCGGAAATACATACCGTAATCCTGGCTTGATGGCAAAAATGGCGGCCACGGTAGACGTTGTTGCGCCGGGTCGAGTTATGCTTGGAATCGGTGCGGGATGGAACGTTAGAGAGCACCAGGCCTATGGATGGGAATTCCCCTCCATGCGCGAACGCTCGGACCGACTCGAAGAAGCGTGTGAACTCATTCGCAAGCTTTTCCACTCGGATCCTGAAGAAAGGATCGACTACGACGGCAAATATTACCAACTCAAACAGGCGGCCTTTGCGCCTAAAAGTGGCAACGGCGAGCCGATCCCAATCATGGTGGGCGGTACTGGTGAAAAACGCACGCTTAAGACACTCGCTATGTATGGTGACATCATGAACGTGATCGCTAGCCCCGAACGAGTGAAACATTTATCAGGGGTTTTGGAGAAGCATTGTGAAGCCGTTGGACGCGATCCGACAGAAATCCAGAAGACGGTTCATGTACCCATTCGTATCGTTCACGATGAAAAAAAAGCTGAAGAGATTCGTGGTGAGAACGCCTGGTCGATGATCGGATCACCCCAGTACGTGATCGACCGAATCGGGGATTTCCTGGACGTGGGCATTACCGAGTTCACACCCCAGATCCGACCTCAGCGGCCCGAGATATATCAGGAACTCGACGAAGAGGTGTTTTCCGCCTTTGATTGACCGCTGAGGGGATTAGTCGATCGAACGCATTCATTCCAGTTCTTCGGATAGTTCAGCAATGAGCTCCTTTAGTGCGTCAGCAGCTTCGTCCACGAGCAGATTGGATTTCCCAAGGCGGGGGAACGACATACTTTCGTCATTCGCATAATCAGGCGCTTCCTTAATGGGTTCGCTCCAATCACCTAGTCTGAGCGCTTCGCCAATACGATCAATAGCACCCGCTAATTTCTCGATAACGATCTCGTTACGACGATTCAATTGTCCTGACATCACTGTCTCCCAGCGCGTGACAACGTAGGCTCGATCTTAACGTTTCCACGAAAGACAAATGGCTTGCCGCTCAGGCCGCTATTAACGCTAAGATTCGTACCATGTCGATAACGATAGAGCCCAAGGACGCCACGCTGGGTGCCTCGATCACGGGCATCGATTTAGCACAATTAGACGACGCGAGTTGGGACATCGTGAAACAAGCCTTTCTTGAATTCGGCGTACTTATTTTTCCATCGCAGGCACTGTCCGACGATGCCCAAATCGCCTTTGCGTCGCGTTTTGGCGAATTGGAAACAGAACTGGCCGCTATCTCCAATGAACGCCCAAACGGGGAGGTCGTTGACGATAACGACTTGCCTTATTGGATATTACGCGGGAACGAACGCTGGCATATTGATAGCTCCTTCAAACCACTTGCCGCCAAGGCGTCCTGCTTGACAGCCATGGCGGTACCCGAAAGCGGCGGTGAAACGCAGTGGGCCGATATGCGAGCCGGTTACGACGCCCTGACGGATGAGACAAAGCAGCGGATCGACGGACTCTGCGCTTTGCATTCCAATTACTATTCCCACGAGATGCTAGGGCAAGTTCCACGGACCGGTGATGGGTACGGGTTCCACACGAAGGGTGCTCCTTTACGTCCGTTGGTTAAAACTCATCCAGAAACGAACAGAAAATCGCTTTATATCGGACGCCATGCGTATGGCATCCCTGGCATAACAGAAGAACAATCCGAGAAACTTCTCGCGGAATTGATCGATTTAGCAGCTCAACCTCCGAGGGTCACCGAACATCACTGGCAACTCGGCGACCTCGCGATATGGGACAACCGTCGAGTGCTGCATCGCGTTGCGCCTTACGATTATTCTCAGCCCAGAGTGATGCGTCATACCAGAGTCGCCGGAAATCCCGCAACTGAATTAGCCGGTACGTTGCCAGACGTTCGCGCAACGATGTACCAACCCGGTCAGATAGCTCTCGAATAGCGCAAGTCGAAACATAAGTATCGATAACTAGGACAATCAATGAGCGAACAACACCATACTGAGCCTCACAAAAATGCCCATGCTCGTATTGAGAATCTCTCGGGTGGCGTCGCCATCGTAACGGGAGGTGCCTCAGGTATTGGATATGCGCTGGTCGAAGCTGCAGTTACGCGAGGCATGCATGGCGTCATCGCGGATATCGAAACCGAAGCGATACAAGTAGCGGAGGACAACCTCAGCGCTGCAGCACACGCAGCGGGCGTCAAATTACTCGGCTGCACCGTGGATGTTTCATCCCAAGAGAGCGTGGCTGGACTCGCCGACACCGTAACCAGAGCGTTTCCTGATACCCCCATTTCCTTACTCTGCTGCAACGCGGGTGTTGGAGGTGGCGGTGGCGTGTTAACCGCGAGAGATATTGATTGGGACTTTGTCATCGGCGTCAACGTCAAGGGCGTTGCGAATTGCGTACGAACTTTTGTTCCGAAAATGCTTTCGCAAAACGCTCCTGGCGCAATCGTAACAACCTCGTCGCAGGACGGTATCTGTTGCGCACAGGGCGTCTATGGCGTCACCAAACACGCGTGCGTCGCACTAACCGAGGCACTCTACAACGAGGTTCGAGGCGCACTTTCCGTGCACGTCCTATGCCCGAACGCAGTCGCTACAAACATCGTTACATCCGAACGGAACCGGCCAGTACGTTATGGCGGTATCGCCAAAGAAGCTCGGCCAAGTGACACCAAAGCAAACCCCATCGCCGAACGCTTTAAAGCCTTCGGTATGGCGCCATCTCGATGCGCCGACTTGGTTTTTGACGCAATTCAATCGGGCGAATTCTATATATTGGCTGAGGCAATCGATGATCCCGGGTACGTGCATCTTGAAGCGCAAACGCGGATGGACGCGATCCTCAACAAAGGTCTACCCTCTAGACCCAAAAGCGAACTGTTAACCAAGGTATTCGATCTTCGCATTCCTCTTCCCGATAAGGAATAGATCGAGGCCGTATAGCCGTGCAGCTCAGAACGGATCAACAGTCACTGATTAAAACTAAAGGCGATACGGTTGGTCACACCAACGACTTCAACGGGCACACCATTCGACACTTGCGGTATGTACCGAAATTGGAGCACGGCGTCGATGGCTGCTTGATCAAAAATCTTAGGTGGGTTGGCGTCAACTACCATAGGATCACGAACGCCGCCCTCGCGTGTGACCGTAAATTCGAGCAGGACATAACCTTCGATGCCTCGGACTATCGCGCGACGCGGATAGACCGGCGATTTTTTGTAGATGGGCGTGTAGTTCGCATCTCGATCGCTGCTCGTGAGTAATCCTGCCGCCTGCAGATGTTCAGTCGCCTTTCCCTCGTCGCCAATCTCAAGGTAATTGATCGACAGTTTCTGATGTAGTGCGAATTGGTACCGAGTAAAACCCTCAACGTCCTCGCCGTCCCGAAGAATTCGTTCATACGCTTTCGTTTGTGCGTCTCCGTTCTTAAACGATGCAACGTTCATCGCGGCAATCAACGTGCGAACGTGCTTCCTACCGTATATTTCTTCATACAGATCTTCCGCCTCAACGCTGTAGCGACGACTGTCACGTAATCCAATCTTCGAGATATTTTGATAGAGATCCGCTAACAACGTAACTTCGTTACTGCGTTTCGCGATTCGTTCTGAGCGCCCAACCAAAATGTACATCTGCCGATGCCTCCTGGTTTGTTCATCTTCAAACACATTGCTTTGAACACCCTTAGCGAGCACCTGGATCAATAGCGTCATGGGTACTACCGTGTCATCCGCGTTCTCCCCGAATACGTCTCGGTAACGTGCAACCGCCAATTCGGCAACACGAAGTCCACGCCATCGGAAGCGTGCAGAAGCGTTAAGTGTTTTGGCTAGGTTGAATGAAAGAACCGCGGTATTGGGGTGATCCATACCGTAAATCTGCTCACCCAACTCGAGCGCTAAGGTGCCAAGGCGTTCTGCGTTAGGGAAGTCCCCTTGATCAGAGAATTGCTGATATTGGATGTAGGTATCCTCGAGTTCCCTTTTAAGGCTAAAAAGGTCGCTGTTCCCATGCACGGGGGACGACAGCGTGACGATCGCAATCGCTCCCCACGCGATACCGACAAACATGTTCCCCGAATCAAAGCGCATGTGTCTTGAAAAATCGCGCCGTTAACCTCCGAGCCATACGATGGCCTCTCGTACAATCATCGTGGCCAAAGCAAGGCTTGCACCCGTAAACATAATCAGTCTTGTCGCAACGTTATTGCTTGTGGCTTGCACGATGGAATGGACGACACGAAATCCAAAATATACCCATGCACATCGAACATGGATAAGGTCAACGTGTCCTGCGAGATGGATATACAAAGCCGCAGCATAGAAAAGAACAGGCTGCTCGAACAGGTGATTGTAGTTGTCGGTGATGTTCCGCATGCCAACGGGGATGTTTTGTCGCAACTCATCCGCGTGTTTGCCGGCTTGCAGGTTCGGAAAATTTTTCACGATTATCGGAAGACGTGACGCAAAAAGTGCAATCGTCATCACTAGCGTCAACACCAGCATCCCGAGTACGGGCGAGAGAATATCCATGGGCAATAGCTCCTGAGTTAGCTTTCTTTAGCCCTCCCATATTGCCCCGATAGATTTGTTTGAGAAACCTTTTCCGAGGAACTAAGTGGATCTGCGGATGCACCTGCTAAACTCGATCGAAAATCACTCGCTGAGTTAGGGAAGAAATGGCGTGTTGTAACGGTCATACGCGTGAGCTACCGGCAGGATGGATTATTGGCGACGTAAGTGACGGCCTATAGTGCCTAGGCATCGAGGTACCTTTAAACCAAGTCGACCCGAGCCCTACGAGCTTTCCCGTGGGCGAGTAGAGGACTTTATTCAGTGTCCCGCATGTTTTTGGCTCGACCGCGTGAAAGGAGTCAAATTCCCATCCATCCCTGGCTTCAACATTAACAGTGCCACGGATCTACTACTTAAGCGCGATTTCAATAGGTATCGCGAGAGCCAGTCGCCTCACCCATTCATGATTCGAAATGGGTTAAAGCATCTGGTGCCATTTGCGCATGAAGACCTAGAGCGTTGGGTAAACGCACTGCATTTCGGCGCCTCGCTCAACCACTTCAATACCCTCCACGAAGAAACCAACATCCTTTTTGGCGGCGGTATCGATGATGTTTGGCAAAACGTCGAGACGGGAGAGCTTCACATCGTCGACTACAAAAGTACCTCCCAAGGCGTGATGTCCCCGAAAAAAGAACCAAGAAAGATCAATCTAGAAGGCCGATGGAAACAAGCGTACAAACGACAAATCGAAATGTATCAGTGGATCCTTCGGCGCAAAGGTTTTCCGGTCAACGATACCGGTTATTTCGTCTATGTCGACGGTCAGCACTACGGCGTTGACGGCATGCTCGACGATACCGAAAACCAAGCGAATATGGGTTTCACAGCGACCTTACTCACTTACCGAGGTGATGACTCGTGGGTTGGCGATGTCCTGGAGAGCATTCGCACAGTGTTATACCAAAACCAATGCCCGGACCATCAAGCAGATTGCGAACACGCGCGGTTCGTCGATGGCGTCACAGAGGCGATGGCTGAAACCATCGTTATGAATGGAGGTAATCAACAGATGGCGAAATTCATTAGCAACGATTTAAAAGAGGCCGCTGACCGCGTGGCTGAAGCATGTCAAAAATTGCAGCAAAGCTTGTCGAAAAGGGCCTATCCCGAATCGGACAGTGAATTAATCGATTTCCTACGCGTTCAACTGCAAGGCGGTGAGGATCAACTTCGATCCATTGCAGAGGACGTTTTGACGAGAGATTCCGAAAACGACTAGATCATCTATTCGCCCCTCGACTCGATCCCTCGACGAATCCGACACCGCATCGGTATCCTAATCATCGACGACCAACGAGTTGAACCATGTCGCAAGATCATCTGAACGACGACCAAAAACAGTGTTTTTTCAACGACGGCTTCATCGTCATCAAAAATATCGTTCCACGCTCCTACATCAAAGCGGCGAAAGAATTAATCGAAGACGTCTTGCCACGGGATCAACGGATCCTACTGGTGCCTCGAGAACTCGCTATCCATCCAAATGTCCTAAGGCTATTCAATGAAACCAGTCTTAAAACCATTCTGGAGACCGAGCTCGGACCATTCCCGGAGGTGATCAGTTCGCAAGTTGCTGTGACACCCGGATTCGACACAATGGGGGGAAGACCACGCCCTCACGTGGATGGGAGTTGGAGTGGGGCGATACCCGATTCAGCGAACGATATTGAACCCGTGAGGGGTCGCCCCCTAGACCCTGCACCGTATTTTGGCGAAAACGATGATCGACGCGGCAGCAACGATGGCCAATTGTGGCAAGATCCGGACCGAACCATATCCCTTGGTAGTTACTCAGCGCTGGTAGGCGTCGCCCTCAACGATCAATCCATACCTGGACGGGGGCAATTCGCCGTTCTCAAAGGCATGCACGAAACAGTCGAATCCGCGTTCCGCTTTCAGCGCGATACCGGAGGCGTCATCGGACCGGAGGGACCAGACTGGCCACGCATCAAGGCGACGGAGGAGGGGCAAACCTACTTGAATGGATTGCCGGAGTCGGTCCGGGCACGTATGCAAAAGATGCGCAAACACAGCAATCCGGTTGATGGCTGGGAATGGCCAGAATTGACTCCTGTCCTTTTAGAAGAAGGTGACGCGGTCATCGCGCTACACAGTTGTCCACATACGGCCACGCCCAATCGTGGAGCGGAACCTCGAATGAATATCTATTTCAGAATACGTCGCTTGCGAGAAGAAAATCCCCACGAAGGCAGTCGCCGCTTGGGTCACGGGGTCAGCGATCACCTGGATCGTGGCTATTACGGCCAGTTCCTCGAATACCCTGCCACATACAACCCATGGAAGACATCAATCGACAAACTCTGCAACCACTGGGATGAATGGCAAGGGATGCAAGATTTCGTCGCCGAGAATTCTCTAGCGCCATAAATAGGACTACCCGTTTACTGCGTCGGCCTTCAATGCTGTCGACAATCGTTACAAGGAACGACGACATGCCCAAATACCGACACCATCACATTCATCTCATGAGCCACGACGCGATGGCAGCGGGTAGATTTTATGAATCCATGTTCGGTGCCAAAATCCTCAAATCGAAAGGCGCGAACGGATTACCGCGATGCAATATGGAGTTAGACGGACAAACGATATTGATCTCCACCGTGACCGAAGACATCACTCGCATGTCCAAAAACCCGCACCAGCAACTGGGACTAGACCATATAGGTTTACGAGTCGATGACATGGATGAAGCGGCGATTCAGTTAAAAGGCCTAGGCGCAGAATTTTTGATCGAACCTCGTGAAACCACCCCCGGTGTCCAAATCGCGTTCGTCCGCGGTCCGGACGGGGTCAACATTGAGTTGGTTCAATACCCTGACAGAGGCTAGCCTTAATCCGTCGGCCAAGACATGCCGAAATGGGAACTTATCCTTCCCAGAAGCACTCGCGCAGCCCAACGTGTTGCAGCCAATTCTCCACGAGCACTAGTTCTTCTACGTCCAACGTATTCCGAATACGTTCACTTACCAACTCGGCAGAGAAGGGCGGATAGGGTCGCGTCAAATAACTGACGGTTTCCCCGTAAATACTTGCGTTAAAAGCCTTCGCGCCGACCATCGACGCTTCACGATTGGCCAGAAGGTAGGGTCTATACGTTGTCTTCATTTCCCCGAGGACAAATTGGGCAAAATCCGTTGATTCCGGAAACGGAGCAAGTTCACCCACACCGTTCCAGCTATTAGCTTCCGTCTCCGACCATGCAATAACTTTCGGGAACCCTGACGTCACTTTTTTCGGAGTTGGATCCATATTGGTGTGCGCTCGAAGACCACCAAGAACAATGCAATCCACGGCGGTGGGTCGATCGCCCAAAAGATAGGCTGACTGATTGAGCTGCGCCTCCGCAGCTTCAAGAATACGGACGTATTCGGCTTCAGCAGCGGCCTGTTGTTGCTTTGATTCAGTACCAGTCGCCCGACATGCTCGAGGGCCCCAATTCAATACCTGAGCCGCAGCCGCCTCGTTTCCCCCTGACATTCGTAGCGACGCGAAGCGAGCACTTTCTTCATGGTGCCATCGGTAATGCACCATCGTTCGTGCAATCCATTCATCAAAGTACTCCTCGACTACGTGCACGAGCACCCCGAGGGGACCATCGGGGTACATCCGCCGATCTACAAAGCGGCCGTCTAACATAGTCATAAGCGGTGTCGTGTCAGCAATCATCCAGTTTTCCGGCGTGTGTAGTACAGGGACTTGATGGGTCCCCGAACGGCTCTCGATTTCCTCACGCATATCCGGCGTCTTAGACCGCAATTCGAATTCGGCGCCATAGAACAGCATGGCGGCTTCCAGCTTCCTCGTGAAATAACTAAGTTCGCCACCGTATACGATAAATTTCCTTGGCATGACAGGCCCCTATTTCCAGCGAGTCAGGCAACCATAGCAAAGTGAACAGGACCATACGGTCCGGTCACCATCGATAGTCACGGGGAACAAGGACTTTCGACAACTAAATGACAACGCAGCGCCTCCTGTCCATGCTCCCATTCCAGCTCCCGGATAAGGTAGGCAACGTTTGCTATCGGATAAGGCAACTGATCCAAAAACTTGCGATAACTCAGCTCGTACCTTTCTAGCGCAATGAGAACGGTTTCGGCCTCCTCCCGACTCTCAAAAGTCATCCCATTGCCATAAAGATGCGTGCCCATCACCCGTTGAAGGTATTCAATGCGCGCTTCATGAGGTTGTTGTTCAAATCGAAGTGCCAACGCCTCGGTTGGAGCCCAACGAGCAACGTCTTCCCTGACAGATGCCTCGTCCGGCAGCGCTTTCAACGCATCACCCATGAGCGTACTGCTCCAGAAGACGACGGCCTTGTTAAGCGTATTGTGGTTTGGGTGGGACAATCGGTGCCGTAATGTAGGATCGATTATCCACGCTAGATGACTCATACGTCTGCGCTACCGCCGTCCTTGAGAAACTTTCCCCACGCCGATTTTAACCGAGCAAGGACATCTTGGGTCGTGCGTGGCGAAAGGCATTTAATGAATGTCGTCAAAACAACTTGCGAGACCTTGATAAAAGGAGCGCGAATGCTTTTTTTGGTCCATGCTCACGTATTGTCATCGGCAGCGAGCCCATCTTTGACGGCTAAGACCAAGAATATCTACCTGACCTCACCTTCGTTATTAGTCCTAGTTTTTTCACTCGCGATCAGCGGGTGCGGCGAGAATCAAATCGGTCGACGTGATGTCGATGTCCGAATGATTGAAACGGATGCGAAGCCCGGCAGTTCCGCGCCCCATCTCGCTACCGACGTTGACGGCCTGGTCGTATTGAGTTGGCTTGAACCAAATGGCCTCAAGACCGCACTGCGATACAGCGTCTTCGAACGAGATGAATGGGCACCTTCGAATTTAGTGGCCACGGGCGCTAATTGGTTCGTCAACTGGGCAGACTTTCCATCCGTTACGCCGATTTCGGGAAGCCTATGGGCCGCGCATTGGTTGGTTCGGCAGCCTGCCGGCGGCTATGCCTACGACGTCGAAATAGCTCGCTCCACTGACGCCGGAATCACTTGGTCTGAATCAGAGAAACCCCATCACGACGGTACTCCAAGCGAACATGGTTTCGTGAGCCTCGGCTCATACCAAGAGGAGGTCATAGCCGTTTGGTTAGATGGCCGAGAAATGGTAGGCGGACACCATGGATCTGGCGAGAAGACCACGGGCGGCATGACGCTGCGATCAGCCAGTGCCGCAATGGGGAAACCGTTTCAAAAGTTTCAAGTGGTAGACGATCTCGTTTGCGATTGCTGTCAAACCGATCTCGCCATCGCTCAAAGTGGTCCTATCTTGGCGTACCGCGACAGAACTTCCAATGAGATCCGAGATATCTATGTTTCGCGACTACTGGAGGGACGTTGGGAGCCGGGGCGCTCAATTTTTCAGGATAAGTGGCGCATCGGGGGTTGTCCCGTCAATGGACCCGCTATTGCGGCGCAAAATGGGTCTGTCGTTGTCGGATGGTATACCGAAGCAAACTCGACGCCCCTCGTCCGGATGATTCGTTCCGACGATGACGGCAGATCATTCGGACCACCCGTGACCATCGATTCGGATTCACCGGTTGGGAGAGTGGATATCGATTTTCTCGAAAGTGGAGAAGCCGTCGTCAGTTGGATGGGCGAAAGCGATCCAGATGAGGGTACGCTCCTTTGGCGAGTGATTTCAAAAGAGGGCAGGCTAGGACCATTGCAGAAAGTCACGAGCATTAGCACGCGGCGAAATGCTGGCTTCCCACAAATGAGTCGCGTTGGAAACGGGCTTCTTTTTGCTTGGACAGACACGTCCAGTAGCGCCTCTACAATTAAAACAGCCCGCGTACTTTTTCCTCACGAGAATTAGCGTCCGATCAACCACCTCAAGGATTCGCAGCCTTGCGCTAAACGGATCGATCTGATCAGCTACAAGAAATCAAAAGGAAACAACTCCATGATGAAGACAGGATCAATTTGGATGGCGGGAACCTGCCTTATCGTTCTCGCAGCCGGGGCTTTCGCTGCACATCACGAAGGAGCGTCTGAGACGATCGCAAACGATGCCAAGCCGTTATCGGAACCCGAGAAAGAGACCTCCAGCGCGAAAACAAAAACGGAGGAGGGCCAGCCGGCCGGTCCTACTAACCAAAACCCATGCATGGAGGACATTAGAAAACATTGCGCCGATTCTTTTGGCACCGGCGATCGTGGTGCTGTCATGCAGTGCATCCAAGAAAACTACACGAATTTTACCGAGCAGTGTCAGGAAGCGATTCAAGCGCGCATGCAAGGACAATAAACGAACGACATTACTCAGTACTGAATAACCAGCGGAGCGAATCCGCGAAGATTGCGCCGGCATGGCGTAGCGAATGTGTCCCCTCGCCAAACACAAATCGATGTTCGTAATCCGCAAACTCGAGCGCGCTAGCCATCTGTTGGTTTGCCAATGGCCAGTTCCCTAGCCAATTATCGAGGTCGTGCTTGCCACTCTGGAGGAACACTCTTAATGGTTTTTTCACGCTCGTCCTGACTAAATAAGGGTAGTTGTGGCCCCCACGTATGTTGGTATACGAGCCGCAGTGGCTCAGCACCAATCCAAACGCGGAGGAATCGTGCCAAGCTGCATTGAATGCACAGATGCCGCCACTCGACATTCCGCATATAAGGCGCTCACGAGGATCAGCGTTAAGCTCACATCCAAGAGTCGATTCGACCATCGGGATGAGTTCGTCGTTAATGAAGTTCACGTAACGTGGCGTGATCGAATCGTATTCGTACGACCGACCCCGGTCAGGATAAGTTCCGTCGGGAACGGGCTCATCGGGAGTCCCGGGATTCACGAAGATCCCCACAATGGGTGGAAGCTCTTTTGCATCAATCAGAGAATCGAACACGGCCGGCGCACAAACCGATCCCGCACGATGAACGTAGCCAGCGCCATCGTTAAACAACGCTAGGGCAGGTTGCATCTTCTGAGGATCAAATTCTGGCGGAGTGTAAATCCAGATATCACGCGTGGTACTCGGAAAAATCTCGGAACCACGCCAATCACGGATTTTTTTCACGTTCCCCCGTGGTATCGATCGAGGCGATGCCTCGGCACAAGGGTTGTACTGGTTATCGTCGATCATCGCAGCGGATGGGAATGCTCGAGGCTTGGGTAAATTATCGTTTTCCGGTAGGCGATCGAGACCATGGGCGATAAAAGCTTCGACATCTAGCGGCATCGTTTACTCCTGCGAAAAAATCCTTAAGTTTGGCAATTATAGTGCGCTAAAAGGAATCGATTGGGTTCCCTAAAGTGATACCTGGCTCTGCCGAATAGCATCCTACATTCTTGGTCAAAATCGAATCACTAGTCGAACCATTCATTGCAATGTCGAAACGCAGGTGCAATGTTTGCAGAGGTTATAAGGAGACTGAATTGTGACCGATACGGTACTCGCACCAACCGGCGATCAAGAGCACGTCGGATTTTCCCCGCTGTCAGAAGAATTGCCGAGCATCGTCGATTGGTTACCCGACGGGTTGATTCCGATCTGGGAAATCATTCTGGCAACGCCCTTTCTTGCCGCTCTCGTCATCGCAATAACGTTTTACCTATTAGCCGTCGTTTTGCGCGGCGTCATTTTTTTGGGCTTAGGCCGTCTAGCAAACATGACGGACTCGCTATTGGACGACGACGTCCTCCAATACCTACGCAAACCAGCATTCACCTCGGTTCTCTATTTTGGCCTCACGCTAGCGACGAATGCGGCACCACTTCCTTTTGGCAAGCAGTTAATCATCAACATTTTGATGTCGGTCATTATCGGCAGCTGGATGCGCGCATCGATATTGATATCAACCGTGTTACTTGACACGTTAGAACAACACCATCGGTTCAGCTTGATCGAAATACGAACGAAGCCGTTATTCGATCTCACCGCGAAAATCCTAACCATTCTCGTCGGCAGCTACTTGCTTTTACTCATTTGGGGCATTAATCCACTCGGGTGGCTTGCCTCGGCTGGCATTGTGGGTATTGCCATTGGTTTTGCGGCACAGGACACCCTGGCAAATGTCTTCTCAGGCTTTTTCATTGTCGCCGACGCCCCCTACAGGATTGGTGATTACATCACCCTCGACACTGGTGAACGCGGATTAGTGTCGCGCATCGGACTACGGAGCACTCGTTTACTTACGCGAGACGACGTCGAAATCACCATCCCTAACGGCGTTATCGCTAGCGCTAAAATCGTCAACGAGAGTGGGGGGCCATACCTAAAGATTCGAGTGCCCATCGCCTTCGGGGTCGCCTACGGATCTGATGTCGACCAAGTCTCCGAAGTCGTCCAATCCATTGCCCAATCGCATCCATCGGTTTGCGAGCAACCGCAGCCAATGGTTCGAATGCGTGCATTTGGCGGATCCAGCCTTGATTTCGAACTCCTTGTCTGGATTGAGGACCCTCAATACAAAGGTTCGATTTCTCACGATCTATTTGTCGAGATTTACAAGGCCTTTGGACGCGAAGACATCGAAATACCGTATTCGAAACAAGACCTTTACATAAAGGAACTGCCGCAGAAGGAATAGTTCACAATCGAAAATGGCCCTCAGGAGCTCAGCTGAGGCGTAATAATCCCCAGCTCAATCGAAGACTCAACCACATCGCGGATCGTATCCTCAACGGGTCGAATCGTCGCCCCGAGTATATCTTTGGCTTTTTTGCAGTCGTTCAGGACGTTGGACTCGATCGTAATCGCCTTTCCAGCACTAGTGACGGTGGCGGGCTCTCCCAAGTTGAACGATGGAAAATTTTCCTTAATCACCGCCGCAACCTCGGTTCCAAACCGAAGCGCAGAATGGCCGCCGCTTCCATGCATAACGTATCGATTGCCACCGTGAGAGGCTTTGTGGTCGGCGGTCGATTCCGCGGCGAGGCGATGGGCCTTAACCAGATCCCTCACGTCGATAATGTTGTAATACATGTCGTATTTAGATGGCCAGGAAGGCTCGAGCCCACCCGCGAGGCGTCCAATCTGTTCGATCCACTGGCCCACCTGCGCTTTAAACAAGATCGGTCCACAGATCATGGCGGGATTCATTGTAATAGCGTCCCAACGTCCATCACTCGTATCAGCAGCAGCGTTTATAAAGAGCTCAGTGTCGACCTTGCTCTTGGCATAGGAATTTCTCGGATGGTCCCAGTGTTCCGGATTAACATCGTCGGAGGCCCAATCGGTTTCAGTCCACTCATAGCCCTTCGGAAGCGTTGCTCCCTTGGCGCCAGAAACGGCCGCCATCGAACTGGTGTAAATCATCCGTTTCACGGATCCACTTCCATTAATTGCATCAATAACATTTTGAGTGCCAATCATGCCGCCATCATAAACGTCCTGCGCTACATCCCCGCTCCCTCGCGGCTGAGATTTCCCGTCTGCCGAATTTCCGAGCACCGCGGCGACATGAAACACACCCGCACATCCTTTGAATGCATCGTGGTACGAGCCTTGAGTGAACAAATCGCATCCATCAATAACATCGACATTAGTCAGTCGACTGAGATAATCCACGCTGTCCTCGCCGCGCCAGGAACTTCCGTCGCGGATACATGCCCTTACGTGGTAGCCGTGATGAACCAACTCGCGAACCATGTGTCCGCCCGTGAATCCTGAACAGCCCGTCACCGCTACCGGCCCGTCTCGGGGGGATATTGAAGCCATCACAAAGCCCCTTGAAAAAACCCATTAGATGTTGATCGCGTGCGCCACGCAAGCACGATCCTTCGAAGACAACCTTAACGAATTATTACTGTTCGATCAGTCGTTTCGGTCACCGAGACGCCAGCTGCGCCACATATCCTCACCGGCGAGCTCATCCGATCGAAAGAGCTTCGCGTCTTTAAACCACTCGTACTGATTGACGTCCTTGTGTTCTTCGTCCGTCAGAATCGGTTGATTCTGGGTGAAGTCAGCAAACAAAGCCCAGCGGATGTCAGCACCAAGATGAATTCCAACAGAATGTACAGTGCGTCCGTGCCAAAACACGACACTGCCTTTTTCTGCAACGATTTCGTACGGTTCAATCGTTTCTGCTACGTCTTTCAAGGTATCTCGAAACGAGCTGAGCGGAGACCAGTTCGCCTCGTATCGGTGCGCTCGAAACATGCGTTTGTGGCTGCCCGGATAGACCGTAAAACCGCCATTACGAGGATTGACATCCTCCAGATATCCACAGGCATTCAACTGCTGGCATACCTGATCGGTGTGCGGACCGAGAAAGCGCACGTTGTCGTCCAACTCCTTGGCCGCGGATTCGCTCGGAAAAACGATGTATACCCCACGAACCCGCGTACTGACTCGTAAGTCGCGGCTTAGAATGGTCTCCGCGACTTCCCGAACGCGCGGATCGTTCGGCAAAAGCTCCAGTATGTAATTTTCGCTGCCGAGATCATGGAGTTTGACCACTCGACGCATGTGCTCAATCGGATGCCGCCCCTGAAATGGGCCATCGACGGGATGCGGAGGCATCTCAGCCCACTCGGGATCTTTCCAGGTCTGTTTATCCTCGCGAGAAAGTGTCCATGCCGAACCCGGTTTCACGGGCACCTCGGTGAGCAAATGTGTCCATATTCGGTCGAGTGCAGGCTCGAGTTTATCCGGGTCAAGAAGCGCTTTCTTGACAAGGAATCCGTACTCACGGAAGAAATCCAATTCGGCTTCCGACACCATTTCGCCCGGTACAGTGAGATCAGGCATTTCAAATACGACGCTTGGTCTTTGCATGCTGCTTACACTAGTTGATTAACGCCTTGCCACCCTGCTCAAGCACCTGCGCTTTAAGTAGCGACCAGTCGCCCATCCATAAGTCACGTGCCGGTGTTGGAAGCGATCCGTCGTAATCGATCGTCAAACCGCGTTCAATCGCGCTCAGCGCCCTCTCATAACGTCCCGACTGCCGATAGAGTTCAGCGAGGCTATACAACGCCACCGACTCAAGCGCCGCTGGAATATTGTCACCCTGTGCAGCGACGACTTCGAAATAGTCTATCGCTTCCTGATTTTCACCCATACGTGCAGCCGCCTGCCCCAGTCGATCGTAGATTTGGGCACGGTCATGCGATCGATAACTGGGCCCATCGAAACCCCCATCGTAGATACGCTCACGTATTTCGAGTGATTCGTTGAGCAACTCGACGGCCTCGTCGAGTTTCCGTTCGTCAATAAGGATCTGCGAGTCAGCCAGCACTTGAGGCGTAAGATAAAACAGCTGGCGAATACGTCTCGTCGCTCTCGTGTCAGTATCTAACAACGTAGCGTCTGAATCGATTTTGGACCATTCGTCCCATGCAATTTGATATGCCTGAATCCACAATTCCCGTGGCCTGCGACCATACTGTCTGCTTAATTGGATAGCTTGTGCAAGGCTCATGTGTGCCGTGCACCATTCCTTCGTCTGGATCGCAGCAATGCCAAGGTCTGCGTATGCGTTGTAGACAAGACCCGCGGAGCGGGGCGCTTGCGACGAGAGCACAGCGGCGAGCGCGTGCTTTCGTTCAACCACGCTCTGCGGCCAAAGTTCTTTTTCTGCGTATAACGCACCGAGAAGACTTCCTGCTAAATATCGAAGTTTTCGCGCAGCAAGATCACCGCGAATGGGTTCATACAACGCCTGGCTCTGGCGAACCGATTCGATAGCCTGGTCAAGAAGACCCATCTTCTCTTCTGTTTGGGCTCGGAGATACAGGTATCCGGCGCGATCCACTTCGCCCCTTGATCTCGCAATTCGGCGGTCCAGGTATCGAATGGCCTTCTCAAACTCACCTTGCACTTGCCAGTCGGCAACTTTCAATCGGACGTTATCACTCCGAAAGGACAGTGGATCGTGCGGCGTCATAAACCATTTAACGCGATCCCGCACGCCTATCGTCGAGATCGGACGTCCGGCCTTGGTCGCAGGAACAAAGCGATACTGATTCACCGATCCAAGCGCAGCTCGCTCGAAATCATCCCGCATACCGTCGCTATGCAAACTCAATGCCGACTCAATCACCGTTGCATCGGCGACTCCACCTTTTTCAGTGACGGTAAATTCCACCAAGACAAAACCCTCCGTGCCGCGCCTAAGCGCTTCACGCGGGTACCGAGGAGGATCTTTAAGTAGGGCGGAGTGAGGCCGATAGCTCGGTTCCTTGAGCGTGCTATCGAGCCGACATTCGGAAAAAAAAGACGCGTGCACGGGTATTGCAACAAGCGCAATGCCAACCAGGACGTTTGAACAAAGAACGTGCATTCGGATGTTTTTCTATTCCTTGCGTATCCTAACGCATTCGTGGGGCTGGGCTGTATTCTAGGCGCAGGCCACACCACGCCCAATCGTTTGATTGGAAGTTGAGTCTGTGGAATACAATGTATGTATGTATTCAGCCGGTAGAGCAGCGCCGACGGCTTCTTCTTTTCATGGCCTCGTCACCAAATTGAGAGAGATTCCCGCGTGTTGAAGCAGCAACAGAACACATCCGGCGATGATAAAGCCGCGTTGCAGGGGTTTGGTCGGATTACTGCAGATCCGCCTCCCACATTCAATCCAATTAGCGCGATGGAGGACGCAAACAGTTTCTTCACAACCAATGGATACGTTGTTTTAAGCGATTGCCTTAATCAAGCGGAAATAGACCACCTTAATGAGTTTTACGATCGAACACAGAAAGAGCACCCGCACGCGTGGGGACTCAGAAAAACTCGTAAACCGCACCACCAGCAACAAGGTCTAATCTTTTCTCAACCCTTGCTCGATTATCCGGAGCTCGATCCCTATACGCGGCATCGGAGTTCATTCCCAGTCGTGGCTCGTATATTCGGTCGAGAAAGGCACGTGAGGTTTAGCGAATTCAATTTTCGGGAAGCGCCGAACAATGCTGGAATTGGAGCAATGAACTTCCATCACGATGCGGCTTCTGCAGATCGATTTACCCGCAGCCCTTACATGCCCTGTGATTGGCTTTGTGCCATTCATTACTTAACGGACGTTGAACCGGGTACTCCCGCATTCTGTGTGGTTCCTAAAAGCAATACCTACAACACACTGCAAGAAGCCTTCGATGGGTTGGGCGACGACTACCTCGAAGTACCTATTTACGCGCCAGCTGGAACATGTATTTTGTATGACACCGCTATCTTTCATACCAGGCTTGACGGAGATGGTATCCGGGCGCGTAGGACTTGGCATCAGTATTACGCGAGGGGAGGGTGGCTTCCTACCGAAACACGTTACGTCCGACCTCCAACACCAGTGCTAACAAATTGGAATCTTTTTCCTGAGCGCTTAGCACTACATCCTGATCCCAAGACGAGACTCTTCTTTTCACATTGGAACACTGCTCAATGTGAATGGGTCGCGTCAGGTTTTGACGATAAAATCCGAAAATCCATGCCAAGAGGAAATAAATAATTCATTATTTATCAATTAGATAAATACATCTTCTAAATTATCTTATAGATCTCTCATCGACGGAAAGTCATCTGTCATAAAGTAGGGCAGCAAGATCCCTGATTGGATTTAACAAGACGAGCTATGCAAAAGGGAGTTAAGTACATGCTCCTCAAACCATTTTGACTTAGGATTGTCCAAACCGAACGGAGACGCATATGGCAGCGCTTGATGGGATGAGAATCCTTGATATGACTCAATACGAGGCGGGTACATCCTGTACCCAGGCACTGGCATGGATGGGTGCCGATGTTGTCAAAATCGAAGCGCCCGAGTACGGGGATCCTGGACGTGGCGTTGGACGATCGGAAAACAAGGATTACTCTGCCTATTTTTGCGCCTGGAACGCGAACAAACGGAGCGTTGCCCTTGATCTACGAACCGAACAAGGACGAGATTTATTATTACAACTCGTTCCAAAATTCGATGTCTTTGTCGAGAACTACGGTCCCGGTGTCATTGAACGCCTGAAGATCGACTACGCATCCCTTCGCGATCTTCATCCAGGGCTTATATACGCTCGAATTAAAGGGTTCGGCACGACCGGCCCATATTCAGGCTTTCGCTGCATGGACATGGTGGCGCAAGCCGCGGCGGGTGCTTTTTCGATCACCGGTGAAGCCGATGGACCACCGATGATGCCCGGTCCGACGACCGGCGACTCCGGTACCGGCGTGCAGACAGCAATGGCTATCCTAGCGGCTTACATACAAAAAGAACGAACCGGACTCGGCCAAGAGATCGAAATCTCGATGCAAGAAGCGATGGTGTACTACGTCAGGACCCGAGCTTTCATAGGATCGGCCTGGGGTACGAGGGCAACGGGACGAAACGGTAACGCGGGAGGTCTTCCACCCGTCAACATATATGCCTGCAAACCTTTTGGACCCAACGATTATATCTACCTTATGCCCGTGACCCAGGGACATTGGGACGAACTTTGCGCGGCAATGGACCGCGGCGATCTGCTAATTGATCCGCGCTTTGAAACCAATCAGGGGCGCGCGCAAAACGGTGCTGCCCTCTACGAGGAAATTAGTAACTGGACCGCCGAGCGTACAAAATACGAAGCAATGGAGACGATTGCGGGTGCGGGAGTTCCTTGCTCCGCCTGTTTGGATACCGGCGAATTGCATCATGACAAACACTTAACGTCGCGCGGTTTTGTTCACGAAATGGATCTACCGGTACACGGTAAAGTTCCCATGCTCGGGTTTGCTCCAAGGATGTCTGAGTCAACTGTCGACATGACACAACCACCGAGATTGGGTCAACATACCGACGAATTGTTAGCTGCAGAATTAGACTTGTCGGATGACATGCTTTCGAAACTCCGGAACGACGGCGTGATAGGGGACCCGGCACGTTTTTCGTGAGTCGATACGCATTTAATCTACTTCTCGGTTTTATATCCTCCGCACTCTTTACATCGGAGGTGTTCGCGTCCGTCGTCAATATTGAAGATCAACGTAACGACGAAACCCTAGGCGCGTCCATTACCGCCTCCGGCGGTATTGATGGGAGTAAAGGAACGACAAACCGACGCAATGTGAACGCTGATTTGCGTGTCGATTACAACAGCGCACGTTGGAAACGATTCTTTATCGCCTCCGGAGCCTATCGAACAAAGAATGACGAAAGTTTCGTCGACCAACGCTTTTATCATTTGCGCGCGATGCGGGACATCAAGGGTGCAATCTCGGGAGAAGGCTTTTACCAACGAAGCGAAGACCCCTATCGCTTACTTAAACAACGTTCACTTGTGGGGATAGGAATCCGCATTGCACCGCAAGAAGACTGGCGCCTCGGCGCGTCTGTGATGCATGAATCACAAAGCTCCACCGCGCGAACGGAAGGAAAAGCGATACGAGCCAACCTCTATGCACACTTTCGTCGGGGCGTTGCTGAAAACATAGATTTTCTTGCTACGGCATATCTTCAGCCTCGATTAGATGGTTCGGTGAGCGACCATCTAGCAACTTTTCAATCGTCGCTTCAGTTCACGGTGAATCAATGGCTCGTCATCAATGTTTCAATCGAATACGACCACGACGAAACGCCTCCCGAGACTGCAAGTCGAGACGAATTTAGTTGGGGCACTGACTTTAGCCTGCGGTTCTAATCGTCCAGCTACATCCCATCGACGATCCGTTAAGCCAAATACGTTTTCGTGCAGATTCGGTTGCCTCTCGACGCTTTGTTTACAATGCAGTAGCTAATCGACGTCATCCAGGGAGAACGTAAACACATGCAGGAACCGTTACGAATAGGAACCTTAGGAGCCGCGGGGATTACGCCTGCTGCCCTCATGGAGCCAGCTAAGGAAATCGATAGCGTCGTCGTTGCCGCTGTCGCAGCCAGGGATCGCAACCGCGCAGAGCAGTTCGCAGAGCGTCACCATATCCCATTGGTCTACGATCACTACGACAACGTCATCGCCGATGAATCGCTCGACGTGATCTATAACCCTTTACCCATAAGCCACCATCTCGAGTACACCGTCAAAGCGTTGCGTGCGGGCAAACACGTTCTTTGCGAAAAATCGTTTGCACTCAATGCACGCGAAGCCGAGGAAATGCACGCTGTTGCGCAAGACACAGGGCTCGTATTAATCGAAGCTTTCCACTATCGGTATCACCCAATTTTTCAACGAGCTCTAGAAATCGTTGAATCGGGAACGCTAGGCAAACTTGAACATATCGACGCCCGATTCGTCGTCGGCACACCCAACGCCGAGAATATCCGCATGCATTACGACACCGGCGGGGGCGCTACGATGGATATGGGGTGTTATCCCATTTCATGGCTACGCCATATCACAAGAGAGGAACCAAAGGTGGTTGCAGCGACAGCCAAAATCGGCAACCCCGATGTCGATCTTCGGTTAGAGGTAGATTACCAACTCCAGGATGGCCTGACGGCAACAACCGTAGGCTCAATGTGTGATTCGGGATTTGCTGCCGATATGGAGATTCGAGGTTCCGATGGACACATGCGGGTGGTCAATCCACTGGTCCCCCAACACGGTAACAAGATCGAGTTGACCGTGGGGACCGATTCGAGCGAGGAAGAATTCACCCGTCGATCGACCTACGCATTTCAGCTGGA
>CAJWCW010000011.1 GCA_913030615.1 uncultured Gammaproteobacteria bacterium
CGAAGCTGTTGTTCCGTCGCGTCGGGGTACGCCGACACATCGAACGGCTTCTTACGCCAAGTTGAATGAGGCGGACTGTATTTGTATAGCAACGTACGGCGCTCATGATCTGCAGTCCACGTCGAGGTCCCATGAATAAGGGCTTCCGTAAAAATGAGTACATCGCCCGCAAGTAATTCGGGCTGAATCACGTATTCGCTTGTTCGTTCAAAGCGGCGAACATCGTCCGGAAAAGCCTTGAGAAAATTCGTTTTGTGGCTACCGGGAACGCACACAAAACCGCCGTGGCCAACACGCGCATCCGTTAACGCCCATGTAGCTACGGTCAAACCATTACGTATGACGCCATCACTGTAGTGATACCAATGATCAGTCTCAAAGATTCTGGGTCCCCCATGAAGCGCATTGCGTGCGGCGCCCGCCTTCATGAAAATGCAGTAATCGTGGTCGATACGCAAACGACTTCCGATCAATTCCACCAGGTACGGCAACACTTTGCGATGATCGATTAACTCGAGAAATCGCGGGTGCCAACGCGAAATGTCCTCGGTTCGACGGAGGAGTCCGTCGCCCTCTTGTTCTGGCCAAACGCTATCCGCGAGCGCCGAAAGTTCGGTGCATTCTTCCCGCGAGAGGACGTCCCTAATGACCAGGTACCCTTGAAGATCGAATTGAAATTTTTCTTCGTCGGTCATGATGCCCATAAGATGCCCCGTCACATTAAACGGACGTTAGGATGCGCTTTATCGACGCTAACTCGTCGGAAAATTGGTTCAGGGCCGCGGGTCCATGATGGTGACGGTTCCTTGCGCAATTGCCGCAATACGCCCCTCGTTAAGCACTTCAATTCGAACAACCGCTTGGGTTCGCCCGAACGTCTCGATGGTGGCATAACCGTCAACGACGCCGCCACTCACCGGCCGCGTGAGATTGATTTTGAATTCCGTTGTCGCGGCCCATTGCCCCTTTTTCATCACCGGGTAACACACGGTGCCAAGAAGATGATCGCAAAACGCCGATAAAACGCCGCCATGCATGTTGCCAAACGACGTAAGTAACTCCTCGCGTACCTGGAATCTTCCCTGCATTGTGCCTGGACCGACATCGACCGTCTCAAACCCGAGGTAACCATGCAACCCACCTGCGACGGAGGCATTGTCCAAAAACGAACGGGCAACTTTTTCGTTGAATTCGAATGTGGGTCGGGTGTCCGGTGTATTCGTCATGCGAATCGTCGCTCCAATCAGATCTCTTCGCCCAGTCTACATGAGCCCTAGTGGGGAGGAATCAGACAAGAATGGATGGATTCGTCGCCGTCAATTTCCCGCGCCAATGTCCGAATCGCTAATTCTGCATCGGCGAGTGGGAAGTCGTGCGTGTGCATCGGGCCGAAATCAATACGGCCCGATTCGATTAGCTTAATCGCGCGGTCATACCCCGACGACGTCACCCCGATCGCCCCCTTAATCGTTATTTCCTTCATGACGATCAAATCACTGACGAATTGATCAACCGGTTTGAACCCCTTGACGCCTGCCAGAACGATTGTTCCTCCGGGCCGAATCATGGACAGCGCGTCAACAACGGGTTGCGTGGCGTAGGAACTGACGTCAACGACGATATCCGCGCCTTTCCCTTCGGTGAGTTCTTTTACGCGTCGTACAGAATCCTCATTATCGACGTCAATCGTGTGATCGGCACCGTATAGTTTTGCGACTTCGAGTTTACGAGCGTCCGCAGCAAGGCCGGTCACGATGATGGTTCCAGCACCGGCCTCCCGACAAGCAATCACGCTCGCCAAGCCTCGCTGGCCTGGCCCGAGGATGACGACGGTGTCGCCAACACTCGTCTGTGGAATTTCCACAGCCCAACGAAAGCCGGCACCTAATGGGTTAAAAATGACGGCGGTTTCTGCCGGCAAACTCGAATCCATTCGATGAACGATCGAGTTCGGATGCAGGTACATGTATTGCGAATACCCGCCCCACAGACCCGGTGCTTCGGTAAGCGGGATATAGGAATAGATTCGTCTGTTGTCACACAAGTGGTACGCACCACCCAAGCAAGGGTCGCAATGGCGACAAGACACCATCGTCTCGATCGCCACACGATCCCCTTCATCAACACCCCACCGAACAGCCGCAAGATCCCCAATGCGCACGATTTTTCCGAGAGGTTCATGGCCTGGAATGACGGGGAACGGCGTTCGCAGGACACCTTCAAATTGTTCGTAATCGCTTCCACAAATACCGCAGGCTTCAAGCTCAAGAATAGCGCCATCTGCATCGATATCAGGAATTAGCACGTCCCTAGGCTCGAGTTCGCGCGGCCCAATCTGAACCATGGCGAAGGAAGTCTTAGGAACGTTCATTTGCCCACCCAACGTGGTTCCCGTTTTTCGGCAAACGCCCTCGGCCCTTCTAACGTATCAGCACTACGTTGGCGTTTCTGTTCCCACTCGTATTCACTGTAAAACGCCTGCGGTAAAGCCATGTCGAGACCCTGCATCGCGGCTTCTTTCGTCGCTCTAACGGAGAGAGGCGCGCAACGAAGAATATCTTCGATCCAGCTATTTACAGCCGAATCCAGATCACCGAGTGACACGACTTGGTTTACCAACCCCAACTCGTACGCCCGGTCGGCCGACATATGTCGGCCAGTCAGCATGTGTCCCATCGCGGGTTTCAGTCCAATCTGGCGGGGTAACCGATGGACACCAACGGCCCCTGCAATGAGGCCTCGGCGGGGTTCCGGTAGACCAAACTCTGCATGGTCGGCCGCGACGATGATGTCGCATGCCATCGCCAGTTCGAGACCACCCCCCAGCGCGAAACCGTTCACCCGCGCGATAACCGGTTTGGAGAAATGCCAACGTTCGGTCAAGGACCGAGTCTCGATATTCTTCTGAGCCCAAACCGCACGTTGTTCGTTTGTGGCATCTCGTTCCCGCGCTCGATGCTTTAGGTCAGCACCGGCACAAAATGCCCTGTCTCCCCTACCCGTCACCACCGCGAGCCAGATCTCGTCATTTTTTTCTACCTCGTCGAAGTGTTGCGAAAGCTCCCAGCGAAGATCCGGATTGAGCGAATTCAACGCTTCCGGCCGATCCAGCGTAATTCGCGCAACATGCCCTTCTCGCTCAAATTGGCTAACGTCCACGGTCCAGTTCCCCCAATACGCTCATGATAGGCTCCAAAGACTACGAGTAAGCAGGATAACGGGCAAATGCCAGAAAATTCGCCGCGTGTCGATCTCCTTGAAGGAGTGCGGGTACTGGACTTCACGCACGTGCACGCCGGTCCTCTCTGCACGTATCAGCTCGCGCTGATGGGGGCAGACGTCATTAAAGTCGAAGCGCCCGGAGCCGGCGATCAAATGCGCTCTATGGGGGTGCAACTTGCTCCGGGGATGTCACCAGGTTTTCTCGGCCAAAATGCAAACAAACGTTCCATCGCCCTAGATCTGAAAACCGAAGATGGAGTCCGTGTCGTAACCCAACTAATGAAAGACGCGGACGTGATCGTGATCAACATGCGTCCCGGAACCGCCGATCGGATTGGTATCGGTTACGAAACTGCCCGGACTGCAAACCCATCCATAATTTATTGTGCAATCTCTGGGTACGGGCAGACGGGTCCGGAGGCAGATCGCCCCGCGATGGATCATTTAATACAGGGTGAATCGGGCATGTTCATGGCAACTGGAACCGAAGAACAGCCCGTCCGTGTTGGATTTCCTGTCGCCGACGCCGGCACGGCAGTCATCGCAAGCTCGGCCATTCTCGGCGCGCTTGTCCGTAACGGTCGTGAGGGCGCCGGAGCTTTTTTGGATGTCTCGATGCTCGAATCTTGCATGGCGCTCATGGGACTCAACTACTACAACTTCTTCGCCACCGGCAAGGTTGGAGCGCGGGTAGGACCCAACCCCCTCGCTCAAATCGGATCCGCCGGTACCTGGAAAACCAAGGACGGAGTGCTTTTGGTTAACGCCAACAATCAACGCTTGTTCGAACGGATGGCCCGCGCGCTTGGCCGCGGAGACTTGTTGGAAGACGATCGTTTTCGTGACATCAACGCATCAAGCGAACACCGAGACGAGCTACGTGCAATTTTTGGTGAGATTTTCTTGACAGCTACAGCGAATCATTGGGACGGCGTACTTCGTAAGGCGGGTGTACCGTCGGGACAATTGAAGAACCTCGACGAAGTCGTGCAACACCCACAATTGGAGTTTCGAAACAGCTTCACAACCATATCCGATGTCCCCGGAATGGACGATGCACTCACGTTTTTGGGCGCGGGGTTTACAGTTGACAACGCACCCACGGGGCCTACATCTGTACCCCCGACGCTCGGACGTGATAGCGACGAAATTCTATCGGAGTCCGGCATCGATCCTTTGGAAATTAAACGGTTACGAAAAATCGGCGTGATCGTATGACGCGCGTGGTGATCGTCGGGGGAGGAAATGCTGCGCTTTGCGCGGCGATTAGCGCGCGCGAGCGAGGTGCCGACGTCGTCCTACTAGAACGCGCGTCATACGAATTGCGGGGCGGAAATTCGCGCTTCACAGCGGGCGCGATGCGAACCGTATACGAAGGCATCGACGACCTCTTAAAAATTATGCCCGATCTCACAGCATCGGAGATCGAGCGCACCGAATTTGGAACCTACGTGCGTGAAGATTTCTATGAAGATCTGGGTAGGGTTACGAACTACCGGATTGATCCTGACCTTGCCGAAAGGTTGGTCGAGGACAGTTTTGAAACCTTATGGTGGATGCGCCAGCACGGGGTCCGTTTCCTCCCGCTCTACGGCCGCCAGTCGTTTGAAATTGAAGGAGTCGTTCGATTTTGGGGCGGTCTAACCGTGGAAGCTTGGGGTGGAGGCCCAGGCTTGGTTGATAGTCTGACCGCGATTGCAGAAAAAATCGGCGTGGTAATTCGATACCAAAGTCGTGCATCCCGATTGTTGAGCAAAGCGGGCAACGTTGTTGGAGTCGAAGTCGGTGACGTCTCGATTGCTGCCGATGCGGTGGTATTGGCTTGCGGGGGATTCGAGTCCAATCCCGCGTGGAGGACACGGTATTTGGGACCCGGTTGGGACCTCGCGCCAGTTCGCGGCACTCGATTTAACACCGGTGACGGGATCAAGATGGCTACCGAGATCGGCGCCGCCACCCGCGGTCACTGGTCAGGATGTCACGCCGTTAGCTGGGACCGTAATGCTCCGGAATTTGGTGACCTTGAGGTAGGAGATAACTTCCAGAAACATTCCTACCCTTTGGGCATCATGGTCAACGCGAACGGCGAACGATTCGTGGACGAGGGTGCCGATTTTCGGAACTACACTTACGCGCGTTACGGGCACGAAATTCTGAAACAGCCTAGTCAATTCGCGTACCAAATTTTCGATAAAAAAGTAAGCCACCTACTCAGGGATGAGTACCGAATAAAACAAGTAACCCGCATACAAGCAGAAACACTGAGTGATTTAGCGCAACGTATGGAAGGCGTGGACACCGAGAAATTCATGAGCTGCGTGTCCGCATACAATGCCGCTTGCGACGGCGACACGCCGTTCGATCCATCGGTAAAAGACGGACTTTGTACGCAAGGTCTTGCGGTTCCAAAGTCAAACTGGGCGAATCCCATCGATACCCCGCCGTTTGAGGCATACGGTGTTACTTGTGGAATTACGTTTACTTTCGGCGGCCTCCATGTGGATTCTGACGCACGGGTCATCGACGAAGCCGGACGTCCAATCCCCGGGCTTTACGCGGCCGGTGAAATCGTCGGCGGGCTCTTTTACTTTAATTATCCGGGTGGGAGCGGTCTGACCTCGGGTTCAGTGTTTGGACGCGTCGCCGGTCACAACGCTGCGAACGAATCCAGCGCTTGACTATGCTACGTCCGATTCATTGATGGGCGCTCAAGCTCTCATTCATAACGTCAAACCCATCTTCGCGTAACCATGCCAAAAAAATACCCTTCAGGCCCATTGCTAACGCGATGGGTTCCTCGAACATGAGATGGTGATGCGTTCCGGGGACACTGAACGAGGGTAATTTTCCAGCCGTCATCTGAGACATAAAGGGTGCCGACTTCGCACCCTCATCACCGCTCGTTTCACCAAGAATCACCGCTGAACGGCACAGCATACGAGCAAACTTTTTGTGTTGGTCGGCGCCCATTTCGAGGTCATCAAACATGGTGGGGTCGAATTTCCATGTCCAACCACCTTCCACCCTTCGTAGCGAGTGCTTGGCGATATGCTCCATCACGCACTCGTACTCTATCGGTTGTTCGGGCAATAATCGGAATCGGGCTAGCGCGGTATCTAAGTCTTCGTATACGCGCGTCCTACGAGGACCCAACGCCTCTCGTCGCGCTCGAAGGCCCCACTCGTTGTACGTCTCAGGAGGAGCAACTGTATAGTCTACTAATACAACGCCTCCCAATTGCGGCCCGTATCGATGACCTGCTTCAAGCGCAACAAATCCCCCAAAACTATGGCCGACAACGAACGGGTTTGGGTGGTCAATGGCTTCGCGCGCAACTTCTTCAACTTCTTTCGCGTACGCTTCGCCGCTGTACTGGGACCGCCATTGGCTATTCCCATTGCCCGAAAGGTCTAACGCCACCACTCGAAATTGGTCAGCCAAAAATGGGGCGACAAAGCGCCACCACTCAAGGTGAGCGTTGCTCCCGTGGATAAGCACGATGCCTGGTTGGCTGGTGTCGCCCCAACACGCGTAATGGATGTCAATTCCATCCACCTTGATCGACGAACTTTCACTGGGTGTAGCTAGAGCGCGAGCAAACCATGCGGGTTCACGCCCTACGGATGAACTTCTCATGCACATGTCCCAATGCGGCGGCAGAATCACTTAGCGCCGGTTTTATAGTCCAACTCTGGATAGTAGATGGACAATTGGCGGGTTGAAGACCAAAGAATAACAATCCCTAGACATTCACGCACTGACCACTCGAAACGATCGTACGGTGGTATCGACCTCGATGGAATAACGCTTGTTATACACAACAATCGTCCAAGCAAAATACCCAAAGCTAACCAGACGAAAGCGACACTAGAATATCTCGGGGCTCTAAACGTGCATGCCTCGGTTCGGAACCGGTCTTCCAAACACGAATGCTTCTTCTAACGCACCGGATATGTCTACGCATCTTTTGAACTTGATTTTTGGTTACTACTTTAGCTCTGACTCTTTCTGCATCTTTAACGATTCGTTACGGTTGGCTCTGAGATCTTGTTTAATTTTCCGTTCACGAGTTTTTGCCCGAAATAAAACGACGGCCGCGATAAACAAACCCATTACCAAGCCCACCGAGAATGCTATTACCAACCAAACGAACAGCGGTAGTTGAGCCGACCGAAATTCAAAAATAGACAACGAAACGACTGAAGCATTTTCAATGGCAAACAACGTCGCGAGCCCTGCAATAGCTATACCAATAAAAATCAGCAGAACTTGTTTCACGTAACTACCCGGTTTGTGTTCGACCTATCGGATTCTTTGCGTGGGGCTGCTAGAACCCATACCACTATGAGAGTTATATATCGCCCGGTAACGACGTGTCGTCGAGCGACCTATTTACTCGGTCTCGCAGCTCTTTTCCAGGCTTAAAATGCGGTACATATTTCCCAATCAAGCCTACGGCTTCGCCCGTTTTGGGATTCCGACCAATTCGCGGGACACGGTAATGAAGCGCGAAACTACCGAAGCCACGAATTTCAATTCGTGCTCCAGTGGAAAGCGTCCACGACATGTGCTCCAGCATCTCTTTTACCGCAAGTTCTACGTCTTTCGACGACAGCTGAGAATGGTTGGCGGTAATTCGCTCAATAAGCTCCGACTTCGTCATCGTCCCCAACCCAGAGATCCAGCCCTATCGAAACTATCACAGCAAAATCCGTGCTACAAGTAAAATGCCTTATATTTCATGGGGTTGGAGTTCTATTAAGAATCGACTTTAGGAGTCCTGGATTAGGGGGGACCCCGTCACGTGAGTTCTACTATTGTTCGGTCGGGCTTACTTCTTCCGATCCATCAAGATCGTCATCAGCGTCCATCTGCGCTTTGATCAAATCACCAAGAGTTGTTGCTCCGGCGCGAGTTTCGCCCTGCACTTGATACTCTCGATGCGCCTCTTGTTCGTCGTCAATTTCTCTAGATTTGGCTGAAAGAGTAATCGTTCGATTCTTAGGATCGAGACCTAAAATTTTCACTTCGAGTTCGTCGCCAATACTCAGAGACTGTCGGGCGTCATTAACCGAATCAATACTAATTTCAGACGCTTTCAAAACGCCTTCCACGCCCTCCGCGAGAGTCAAAACAGCGTGCTTCTCTTCAACTTCGGATACTGTTCCCTGGACGATGCTTCCTCGATCATGCTCGGAGATAAAATCAGAAAATGGGTCCTTCTCGAGCTGCTTAACACCCAGCGAAATTCGTTCCCGTTCCGAGTCGATTGCTAGAATGACCGTTTCGAGTTCTTCGCCCTTGCTATACCGGCGAACAGCTGTCTCTCCATCCTCATCCCACGAGATATCAGATAGATGCACCAATCCGTCAATGCCGCCTTCGAGTCCGATGAATATCCCAAAATCTGTGATCGATTTAATCTTACCCGAGAGGTGATCTCCCTGAGCGTGTTTGCTTCCGAATTCGCCCCACGGATTCTCCCGACACTGTTTGATCCCCAACGATATCCGTCGCCGTTCTTCATCAATATCCAAAACCATAACTTCCAGCTCATCGCCAACGGCCACGACTTTTGAAGGATGTATGTTTTTGTTGGTCCAATCCATTTCAGAGACATGAACAAGCCCCTCAACGCCTTCCTCGATTTCCGCGAAGCATCCGTAATCGGTTAGATTCGTCACAACCGCCTGCACTCGGGTGTTCTCCGGGTAACGACCTTTGATTTCCACCCATGGATCATCTCCAAGTTGCTTCATGCCAAGTGAAACTCGATTTTTTTCGCGGTCGAACTTAAGAATCTTGACCGGCAATTCATCACCCACATTCACCATTTCACTCGGATGCCGAATTCGTCGCCAAGCCATATCAGTAATGTGCAGCAAGCCGTCGATTCCTCCCAAATCAACAAATGCCCCATAATCCGTCAAATTCTTAACGACACCATTAACTTCCTGACCCTCTTCAAGCGAACCAAGGAGCGCATCACGCTCTTCGCTATTTTCTTGTTCGAGCACTGCACGGCGAGAAACCACAACGTTATTTCGCTTTTGATCGAGTTTTATCACTTTGAACTCAAGCGGTTTCCCTTCAAGGTGAATCGTTTCTCTTAACGGCCGAATATCTACAAGAGACCCCGGCAAAAAAGCTCTTATGTCATTGATATCTACCGTAAAGCCGCCTTTGACTTTGCCGTTCATCACTCCGATCACCGGCTCGTTGCTGGTAAATGCGTCTTCCAACATGTCCCAGGACTCCGCACGACGTGCCTTTTCGCGCGATAGCCGTGTTTCTCCAAACCCATCGTCAACGACCTCCATTGCGACCTTAACCTGATCGCCTATTTCGACGGTGAACTCGCCACTCTCGCTGACAAATTGATTTCTTGGAATCACCCCTTCCGACTTCAACCCCGCGTGAACTACGACCCACTCGCTATCGATGTCCACGACGGTGCCGATCACAATCGATCCCGGCACCATCTCAACTGTGTTGAGACTTTCTTCGAACAGTTCTGCGAAACTTTCGCTCATGGTTTCCTATCTCGGTTGGTAATTAGTAGCCCTTTCCCCTGCGCGGCCACGAGTGCCTTTTCTAATACCTCATCAATCGAAAGACCCGTGCTGTCCAGAACATATGCGTCCGGAGCGACTTTCAGCGGGGAAAAGCTCCTGGTCTTATCCCGAACATCCCGCTCTTTAAGGCTTTGAAAAAGGTCGGGCAGGCTAACATTCGGACCCTTATCTTTCAACTCGTCGTATCGCCTTCGCGCCCTTTCTTCGGGGCTCGCATCCAAGTAAATCTTCAGTTTCGCGTCTGGGAAAACCACCGTACCCATATCGCGTCCGTCGGCAACCAATCCTGGCAGCTTGCGAAATTCCTTCTGGCGGATTAACAACGCAGCCCGTACTTTTTCCCTTTTTGCGACAAGACTCGCGACCCGAGTCGCTTCCTCGCCACGAATTGCTTCGGTTACATCTCTACCGTTCACGAACAAATTTGGACTTCGCTCAGTCGCAAAACGGATCTCAAAGGACTTTACAATCTGTTCCAGCGCTTCATCGTCCTCAACAGATATGCCTAGTAAGTGAGCTTGAAGGCCGACAATGCGATACAGACTTCCGCTGTCAAGAATGTGCCAACCAAGTCTCCTAGCTATCGCTTGAGCCAACGTGCCTTTGCCGGATCCACTCGGCCCGTCGACGCAAATGACCGGGGCTAGATCAACCATCCAGACGCTGTCTATAACTGCTAATGCTCGTCAAGATCCGTTGCAATTCTTCGGGATCGTTTTGGGCAGCGTTTTGAACGGTTTCGAGAACACGCGACAGTTCGTCCAGTTTCTTTCGGACACGACCCGCGTTATCGGTCAATATGTTCCGCCAAATCGTTGGATCGGATCCGGCTATTCGTGTCATATCTCGAAACCCATCACCAATTCGATCGCTGAGACCTGCGTCACTATTTGCAAGGAGTTCAACCAAAGCAAAGGCCACAAGATGCGGAAGGTGGGAAACAGTTGCCATATCGTCATCGTGATCCCAGGGAGATTGCGTTATGACTCGAGCGCCAATTATGGACCAAGCATTTTCGATTAGTGCTGCGGCGGACGCATCGGTGTTTTCCAGAGGGGTCATGATTACAGCTCGATCTTGGAATAGGTCCGCGTCTGCCGCAGCCGGTCCATGACGGTCAGAACCCGCTATCGGATGACATGGAACAAAGTTGGGCGGAACGGATTCAAAGGCCTCAATTACGGGAACCTTGACGCTACCAGTATCAAATATGGGGACGCTTGAACCATATTTGCGCTGAGCATCACTTACAGCATCGGCGATCGCACGCGTTGGGACCGCCACGCAAACCAGATCAGGCGGTTGAGTCACTTCGTTCATGTGATCAATTACACCCAGCTTTTTTGCCTCGGCGAGCACGCTTTCATCTGCGTCCAAACCAGTCACGGTTTGGACCAACTGAGCTCGTTTGGCAGCGAGTGCGAACGAGGCGCCAATCAATCCGGTACCAATTACAACGAGGGTGCTCAACTACTCTGACTTAGCGCTTCAAGAAAGCGTTCATTCTCGTCCGGCAACCCAACCGTGACGCGTAAGTGTTCGTTCATACCGTAATTCCCTAGGGGTCGCACGATGACACCGCGCTGAAGAAGCGCTTCATATATCGTATGGGAAGCCCGCCCACCCTCAAAACAAACAAAATTCCCGACCGAGGGAATAACGGAGAATCCCAGTTTACCGAGACCTTCGACCACATCACCCATACCCGTGGTGTTCAGCCGTCGGCTCGCGTTGACGTAATCATCATCGGCTAACGCAGCCTCTGCGGCAGCCAAGGCAAGTGAGTTCACGTTGAACGGTTGGCGAATCCGATTCATTAGATCGGCAAAGCCACTAGAGGTAACACTGTAGCCAATACGCAAAGCGGCCATTCCATGAATCTTTGAAAAAGTACGGGTCACAATTAAGTTCGGATAGTCAACGAGCATCTTGACGCCATCTGGATAGTCCTTCTCATCAACGTATTCAAAATAGGCCTCATCCAGGACCACCCATACCCGTTCCGGTACCCGATTCAGAAATTTCTCTAAACTGTTCTTATTGACCCAAGTACCGGTCGGATTGTTCGGATTCGCTATGTATACGATCCGCGTTGCCGCGTCGACCGCTGCCGCCATCTCATCCAAATCGTGCCCCCAATCTACCGACGATACACGTGCCAACTTGCCGTGTGCTGCCGCTATCGCAAGCGGATACACCACGAAACAATATTCATCAACAACTCCAACCGATCCAGGCGAAAGGGCTACCCGCGCCGCCAGCTCCAAAACGTCGTTGGATCCATTACCCAACGTTATTTGCGTCTCATCAACATCTAAGCGATCAGCAAGAATACGTTTCAGCCGGTACCCAGTGCTGTCGGGATACCTTGATATACCCGTGATTGCATCGGCAAGTGCTTGTCGCACGCCAGGCCCAGGACCCCTCGGATTTTCATTACTCGCAAGCTTAATCGCGTCGCCAATACCGTACTCGCGACTAAGTTCTTCCAGAGGCTTTCCGGGTTGATACGGTGCTAGCTCGAGCACGCGAGCATTAATATTCTCCATTAGCGTCCCACGGCTTGTGGATACGATCCCAGCGAACGAACGTCCAAAGAAACCGATCGGACTTCTTCAAGTACGGTAGCTATTTCTACTGACGACTGATGTCCGTCGAAATCGATGAAGAATACATAACTCCAGTTACTCGATCGTGCTGGCCTCGTTTCAATTCGTGAAAGGCTAATCCCGCTGCGGTGGAATGGTTCGAGAACTTTATACAAGGCACCTGGTTCGTCACGGGTGGAAACAAGAATGGATGTTTTGTCATACCCACTCGGCCCGACATTCTGATCACCTATGACAAGGAATCGTGTTGTGTTATCCGCTAAGTCTTCAATATTCCGGTGTAAGACGACGAGGCCATAGCTATCCCCCGCTACTTCGCCAGCAATAGCTGCGCTCCGCTCTAATTCCCCTGCTAGCCTTGCCGCTTCAGCATTGCTAGCAACCGGCCTACGCTCAACGTGAGGAAGATGGGCGTCTAGCCACCTTCTGCATTGAGCCAAGGATTGCTCGTGCGAATACACGCAATCAATCTCATCTTGAGTGGTTCCCATGCCCGCCAACAGCGCGTGATGAATAGGTAGCTCCACTTCAGCGCAAATGCTAAGCGACGTCGCCATAAAACAGTCGAGCGTATGGTTGACCATACCCTCTGTACTGTTTTCTACCGGAACGACTCCATAATGGGCGTCGCCTGATTCGACTTCACGGAAAACCTCTTCAATGGAACTCACCGGGCTGGTTGTCGCGAAATGACCAAATTGCCTGATCGTCGCGGCTTCTGTGTATGTGCCCGACGGCCCCAAATACGCAATATTTATCGGCTGCTCAAGCGAGAGGCAGCAGGAGATGATCTCTCTAAAGAGTCTCTCGACAGAATCATCCGAAAGTGGTCCCTCATTTTCAGTTCGGAGACGTTCAATAATCTGTGCTTCCCGTTCGGGACGATAGAACGGCGTGGTCGCCACCCGTCCACTTGCACTCTTAATATCCGCAACCTTTAGTGCACAAGCCGCACGTTCGTTAAGCAAAAGTCTTAATTGGCGATCGATCGCATCAATTTGCTCCCGCAATCCCTGAAGTGCTTTCTCGTCCATTCTCTTTCTACCGTGTGGTCTTTTCGAAACTTTCCATATGTTCGATCAGCGCGTCCACCGCTGCTTCGTCAATTGCATTGTAGAGGCTTGCCCGCATACCACCCACGCTTCGGTGTCCTTTTAGATTGAGGAGCCCCCGCGTCTTGGCGACCTCTAAGAAGCGATCTTCCAGTTCAGACTCCGACAAAGTGAACGGTACGTTCATGATCGATCGGTGAGAGCGTTGCACGGGTGAATGATACAAATCACTCCTATCGATTGCCGCGTAGAGCTTTTCCGCCTTTCTGCGATTACGAATTTCCATCGCTTGCAAACCGCCTTCACGTTTCAACCAATCAAGAACTAGGCTTGCCAAATACCAATTGTACGTTGGTGGTGTATTGAACATTGATTTGTGTTGTGCAAGAACGCCATAACTAAGCAAGCTCGGCGTGTGTTCGCGGTCTTTTCCACAAAGATCCTTGCGTATAACGACGATGCATAAACCGGCCGGACCCACATTCTTCTGAGCGCCTGCGTATATAAGTCCAAATCGGCGAGCATCGACCGGGCGAGACAGAAAATCGGAGGACATATCAGCGACCAACGGCACATCTCCCGTATCCGGAAATTCGTGGAATTGCACGCCACCGATGGTTTCGTTTGAAGTCAGATGAACGTAACGCGCAGATTTGGAGAGCCTCCAGTCGCGAAAACCAGGAACACGATCGTAATCATGATCCCTAGATGTCGCCGCAATATTTACCCGCGTTAAACGTTTGGCTTCGATAATGGCTTTTGTCGACCAGGACCCCGTATCGACATAGTCTGCAGTGTCCGAAATACCGGCCAAGTTCAGTGGCACCATCGCAAATTGCATGCTCGCACCACCATGTAAGAACAGGACGTAATAATCATCGTTGAGATCTAGTAATTCACGGAGATCCGCTTCAGCCCGCTCGGCAATCTCTATGAACTCGTGAGATCGGTGGCTAATTTCCATCACCGATACGCCAAGTCCACCGTAGTCACGAAACTCATGGCGGGCGCGCTCCATCACCGATGCAGGCAGGGAGGACGGACCTGCAGAAAAATTAAATATATTGCTCATGGTGGGGGCGATCTGATAAGGCCGACCTGAAACGATTACTGCTCGGTTAGCGTGCTCGAATCGGTTTCGACAATGCGTTCGAGTCCTACTAACTTTTCGGTATCGCGTAAAGCAATGAGCCGAACACCTTGGGTATTTCGACCGACCACAGAAATTTCGTCGACTGACGTTCGGACGAGCGTTCCTTGGTCACTTATCAACATGATCTCGTCGCCCTCAAATACCTGTCGAGCGCCAACGACGTCCCCGTTTCGTTTCGAAGTCTGAATAGCTATAACACCTTGCGTCCCACGGCCTCTCACCGGGAATTCGCTGAGCAAGGTACGCTTGCCGTATCCAAACTCGGCAGCGGTCAACATATACCCGCCATCCTCGGGAACAATCAGAGAAATGAGGCGCTGGTCCGCCAATAACCGGATCCCCCGTACACCGCGGGCCGTTCGACCCACTGCACGTACATCTGACTCTTTGAAACGGACCGCTTTGCCCACACTCGAAACCAGTACGATGTCACGGTGTCCATCCGTCATCGAAACGCCGACGAGCGTGTTGCCCTCTTCCAACTCCAAAGCAATCAAGCCACTGGGTCTCGGGCGCGAAAATTGTTCCAGCGGCGTTTTCTTGACCGTGCCGTTGGCCGTCGCCATGAAAACGAAAGAATCGTCATCGAAATCGCCAACGGGCTGTATGGCGGTAATGCGCTCGCCATCCTCTAGCGGCAACATATTGACGAGCGGCCGACCCTTTGCACCTCGACTCCCTTGGGGTATTTGATAGACCTTCAACCAGTAAACTTTTCCAGCGTTCGAGAAACAAAGAAGGGTTTCGTGACTATTCGCTATAACTAGATGCTCGACAAAGTCCTCATCATTCACGGTTGTCGCCATACGCCCCCGCCCGCCTCGGCGCTGAGCTTGATATACCTCGAGCGGCTGAGTCTTGGCATACCCCTGATGAGATACCGTCACCACCATGTCTTCTTCGGTTATCAGATCCTCCGCGGTCAAATCCAATTGAGAGCTAAGAATTTCGGTTCTACGGTCGTCCCCATAATTTTCCCGAGTCTCGTTCAATTCTTCCCGGATGACGGCATGCAATCGATCACTCGAGCCCAATATTTGTTGTAGATCTTCGATTTCCGCAAGAATTCCTTCGTATTCTTCAATCAATTGATTCTTCTCAAGCGCTGTCAGTCGATGAAGTCGCATGTCGAGAATCGACTGTGCCTGTTCTTCGGATAGGTTATAAACGCCACCACGCAACCCATACGCATCGTCGAGATCTCGAGGGCGGCAAGCGTCTTGACCGACCTTCTCCATCAGTTTCGAAATGGTGTCCGACTCCCAACCACGGCTCAACAAGGCCGCTCGTGCCTCCGCCGCGTTCTGCGATTTCCGAATTAGCTCGACGACGGCATCAATATTTTCCAGTGCGACGATCTGGCCCTCGAGAAGATGCCCCCGTTGGCGCGCCCGCCGGAGGAGGTATACCGTCCGACGTGTAATCACCTCGCGACGGTGCCTTAGAAACGCCTCCAACATTTCCTTCAAATTAACCTGTTTCGGGCGTCCATCAACGATCGCTTGACAGTTAATCCCGAATACAGTCTGCATCTGAGTTTGGGCGTACAGATTGTTTAGAACGACTTCGCCCGGTTCGCCACGCCGTAGTTCGATAACAATTCTCAGGCCATCCCTATCCGACTCATTGCGAACGTCGGTGATGCCCTCAATCCTTTTTTCTTTAACGAGCTCGGCTATCCGTTCGATCAATTTTCTGGTGGTTAACTGGTACGGAATTTCCGTGACGATGATCGATTCTTTGCCAGTGTCTTTACCTATGACTTCGGCGCGAGCTCTGAGGAATATACGCCCCCGACCTGTTCTATAGGCCTGAACGATACCCGCACGTCCGTTGATGATCCCGGCGGTAGGGAAGTCTGGTCCATGAACGTGCTCCATCAACGAATCGACAGAGAGTTCTGGGTTTTCAAGCAGCTCTAAACAGCCGTCAACCACTTCGCGCAAATTATGCGGCGGTATGTTGGTCGCCATCCCAACCGCAATGCCGGTCGACCCATTAACGAGTAAGTTTGGCACCCGTGTTGGCAGCACCGACGGCATTGTCAGCGTCTCATCGTAATTGTCTTCAAACTCGACCGTTTCCATATCCAGGTCGGCTAATAAGTCACTGGCAAAACGGGTCATGCGAACTTCGGTATATCGGGAAGCTGCCGCAGGGTCTCCGTCAATCGAGCCGAAATTGCCTTGGCCGTCTACGAGCATGTACCGCATGTTCCAAGGCTGCGCCATACGGACAATCGTATCGTAGATAGAAAGATCACCGTGCGGGTGATATTTCCCCATAACTTCACCGGATACTCGCGCACCTTTGACCGGACTGCGGTTATAGGTGTTGTTCAGTTCACTCATGGCGAACAGCACCCGTCGGTGAACCGGTTTAAGGCCGTCCCGGATATCTGGCAGCGCGCGTGAAACGATCACGCTCATCGCGTAACCAAGAAACGACTCGCGAAGTTCGTCCTCGATATTTACCGGAGGGATTTCTGCCCCCCCTGGGGGCAACCCTCCAGCGACGACATCGTCGCCCGCCGATCCGGAACCACTTTCGGACTCTGTCGAGTTTTCGTCTTCAGACATCGGAAGAAGGAAACAAGGTGGTCATCCAGTCGTTAAATCACGGTGTCGGGGACAGGCTGATTCTACCATGTTCAAACCATCTTCTGGGGGTTTTGGACCAACCTCTAACCGGTTTTGCAATACCGTTCCGCTATACTCGCTCAGATGCCAGATCTGACTGATAAAACGCTACTTCTCGCTCGATATTTATTGCCTATCTCACCTTCGAACACGGTTTTAGATAACCACGGTATTGTTGTAGAAAACGGTCGTATTCTTGCAATCGGCTCGAATCGCTCGCTACGGAAGAATCATCCTGACGCTGCTCGAATCGACTTGGGTCATCACATCGTGATGCCCGGCTTAATCAACGCACATGGACACCTCGCGATGGCTTTAATGCGCGGTTTAGGGGAAGGCCACCCGCTCGACTCCTGGTTACGGGAAGTGATCTGGCCTCTCGAAGCCCAAATCGTTTCCCGGGACTTCGTCACCGCCGGAACACGACTAGCGATCGCCGAAATGTTGAGCCGTGGAATAACCACCGCCAGCGACATGTACTACTTCCCCGAAGTGACGGCGGCCGTTGCCACCGAATTGGGCTTTCGCACGCAGATTGCATTCCCCGTAATAGAGCAACGCAATTCATATTCGAATACAGCGGACGAATGCATCCATCGAGGGCTGGAGCTTAACGATAGCTATCGAAGTGCTAAAACCATTCATCCAGCGTTTGGCCCACACGCAGCCTATTCCGTGACGAACGACGCCTTAACCCGAGTATTCACGCTAGCGGCTGAAATTGGTATCCCCGTCCAAATGCATATTCATGAAACGCCACAGGAAGTATCTAAGGCCCGGGACAAATTAGGCAGCTCCTGGATTGAGTACTTAGACCAGCACGGAATGCTGGTACCAGAATTGCAGGCCGTCCACATGACGACTCTGACTCAAGAAGAAATTCAGCGTATCGCTGAACGTGGCGTCAAAGTGATTCACTGTCCATATTCCAATCTGAAGCTCAACAGCGGTAGGTGTCCGATCGCTGAACTTTACGCGGAGGGTGTCACCGTCGCGCTAGGTACCGATGGAGCAGCCTCAAACAACGCCCTTGATCTGTTGGGCGAAGCTCGTCTCGCCGCTCTACTCGCAAACTACGGTAACGAGGGGCCTTCTCGTGTCACCCCTGACCAAATCCTTGAATCTGCGACGTTGGGTGGAGCACGAGCACTGGGCTTGGAAGCTGAAATCGGATCAATCGAGCCGGGCAAAGCGGCCGATTTAATCGCAATAGATATAGACAGTCCGAGTCTTCAACCTTTGTTTGATGTCCATGCGCAACTCATCCATACATCTGCCGCCAACCAGGTCAGCCACACCTGGGTTGAAGGGAGACTTCTATACGAAAACGGGTCTTACAAAGGTCTCGATGTCAAAGAAGTTGTCGCCACAGCTCAAACGTGGCGCGACAAGATTTCAATATGAACGTCGACCCTCATGAAATTCAAAAATTCGAATCGCTAGCTCATCGTTGGTGGGATCCCGACGGTGAATTCCGTCCGTTACATGACATTAACAGCACGCGATTAAAATATATCGACGATCGGGCTGCGGTGGCTGGTCTTCGCGTACTGGAGGTCGGCTGTGGTGGCGGAATCCTGACACAAAGTCTCGCCGAACTTGGCGCCGTAACAACCGGTATTGATGTCGCATCTGGCCCGTTGAAAGTCGCTCGATTGCATGCAATCGAGACCCAAATGGGCGAAAAGATCCGATACATTGAAACCACCGCGGAATCTTTTGCCGAAGTAGAACCTGAATCATTTGACGTAGTGGCCGCGTTGGAGATGCTCGAACACGTGCCTGATTATCGTTCCACTGTTTCGGCTCTTGCCAAGCTGACTCGTCCCGGAGGCACAGTGTTTCTATCGACAATTAATCGTAATGCAAAGGCTTACGTGATGGCCGTCCTTGGTGCCGAGTATGTTCTGAATCTTTTACCGCGAGGAACCCACGATTACGACAAGTTCATTAAGCCCAGCGAACTCGCCGGCGCCGCTCGAGATGCCGGTCTATTAGTAAAAGACATCAGTGGCTATAGCTACAATCCGCTGACTCGTGGTTGCAAGCTAGTTACCAACCCTTCCGTTAACTATCTCGTCTACGCCCAAAAGCCGTAGCCCCTACCGAGTACTCTTTGGCATCACGAATCGCGTCAAGATCACCACCCACGACGCAGGAAAGACTTGTTAGTTACGATCGACTTTTGGCGCCGCTAGCCCGGGATACGGAATCAATACAGAATTCCCCGCATTAAACTTTTTGCTTTTTTTCGAGTCTGATCGTACAAACCCAACCTTCAGTAGATCGCATACGCGTCGAACATCATCCGAGCGCAATTCCATCAATTGGCCCCGTCGTAGCGATGAAGGAAGAACCACTGGTCCAAAACGGACTCGTTTTAGACGACTGACTTTCACGCCCTGACTAGCAAACAAAAGCCGAACTTCTCGATTACGACCCTCCAGTAGCACAACGTGATACCAATGATTTGACCCTTGTCCGTTGTAATAACGTATGTCGGAGAACCGACCAATCTCGCCATCGATCAATACCCCATCCTTTAGTCGCTGGATACCTACTTCTTCTAGTTTGCCTTCAACCCGCACGGCATACTCGCGATCGATACCTGTACTTGGATGCATGAGCCGATGTGCTAGCAAACCGTCATTGACGAACAATAAAAGTCCGCTTGTATTGACATCCAGACGTCCAACCGAAATCCACCGGCCACCTGACAATGCCGGCAACTCATCGAAAACGGATACCAAATTATCCGTTGGAGCGGTCGAGACAATCGTTCCAACCCGTTTGTTCATCAATAGCATTCGTGGCGGCGTCGATTTCTGTGGGGCCAATTCCTGACCGTCAACCACGACGTTCTCTACTTCCGTAATCCGCTGTCCGAGCGTCGCAACGCGACCGTCAACCACAACACGTCCAGCTTGAATCCACCGCTCCATTTCACGACGCGAACCCAAGCCACGAGAAGCAAGTACCTTGTGCAGTTTCTCGGTTTTCAAGGAAGCCGTTCACTCAGTCCGGCGTCGGAAGTTTTACAACCTCAGCTAGCGGTCGCTCTTCGTCATCATTTTCTTGCGGGAGCGGGCGTCGTTCATCCTTATCTTCACCCCCGCTTCCATCGGACTCATCATACCTTGAGGATTCGTTGATGCCGTCCTCAATCGTCACCACATTCTGTTGAGTCCCCGATTCAACCAGAGTTTCAGAGCCATCGGCCACGTCGCGATCGTCATCAGCCTCTTGGAATAAAACAGGTTCAATCAACGCTTTTACTTCCGACAATGGCGGTAATTCACCGAGTGATTTCAGGTTAAAGTAATCGAGAAATCCTCTCGTTGTTGCGTAAAGGGCCGGACGGCCAGGAACTTCGCGACGTCCAATCTCTCTAATCCAACCCCGCTCCATTAAGGTCCGCATGATATTCGCACTAACGCTAACTCCCCTCACTTCCTCGATGTCGCCTCGCGTCGCGGGTTGTCGATATGCAATCAACGCAAGGGTCTCCAACAACGCCCTCGAGTATCTAGGCGGTTTCTGTTCCCAAAGTCGGCTGATCCATTCCGACAGCGCTTGCCGTACTTGGAATCTATATCCAGAGGCTACCCTCACGAGCTCGTAACCCCTTTCTTCACAATCTATTTCGATTTCTCCGAGCACTTCTCTCAATAAGGCTCGGGGCTCTTCACCATCCAGATCCCCTTCGACAAAAAGCCGCTCAAGTTGTTCAACCGATAGCGGCTCGCCAGCCACCAATAGCGCCGCCTCAACGATTCTTCGGATCTCCCCGATCTTCATCATTCTTTATCCTCGGCGACTTCACTCGCTATAAGCACATATATCGGCGAGTACGGCTCATTCTGAGAGACTTCAACCAGGCCTTCCCGCATTAACTCAAGCAATGCCAAAAACGTGACGACGACGCCTTTTCGACCTTCTTCAAGTTCGAACAGCTCTGGAAAATTCACAAGGCCGCTGACGCCTGCTATTTGGTCGAGTATTTTTGACATTCTCTCGCGAACTGAAAGCGGTTCCGCCGTAACTGAATGACGTTTATATAACTCGACCCGATTGAGCACTTCAGCAAGCGCGATCGCCAATTCACGAAGGTCCACGCCGGGATCCGATTGTGCTCGAACAATCTCGGGTTTTTCGACCGTGGCGACATGTATGTCACGCTCGATCCGGGGCATGGCGTCAATGTTCGCAGCAGCTTCCTTAAATACTTCGTATTCTTGAAGCCGACGGATTAACTCGGCGCGCGGATCGGTTTCATCCTCGTCGACATCTCTTTCCCGGGGAAGCAACATTCGCGATTTGATCTCCGCCAACATCGCAGCCATAACCAGATATTCACCGGCTAACTCAAGTTGCAGGGCCGACATTAACTCGATGTATTGCATGTACTGGTGCGTAATCTCCGCAACCCGAATCTCCAGAACATCGAGATTTTGTCGCCGAATCAGGTATAGCAAGAGATCCAAAGGCCCTTCAAATGCTTCAAGAACCACCTCAAGGGCATCGGGCGGTATATAAAGATCATCTGGAAGTTGTTCGACCACTTGCCCTCGAACTATCGCAACGACCCGATCATCCGATTCCGTTTCGACAATTGGTTTTATAGACTCATCACCACCCGACTGACCCGATTCATCGGCAACATTAGTCATCGATACGAAATCCCTATGGCGTTTCGGACATCTTCAAGTGTTTCACGCGCGACATCCCTTGCGGCTTCTGAGCCTTCAATCACGATCGAACGTACCAAATCATGGTTATTTTCGAATTGTTCCGCCCGTTCAATAAAAGGAGCCTGCTCCTTATTGATCGCATCTATTAGAGGTCCTTTACAGTCGACGCATCCGATTCCTGCACTCCGACAACCGTTCGAAGCCCAATCCCTAACGTCCGTTTCCGAATAGATCTCGTGCAGTTCAAAAACAGGGCACTTGTTGGGATCGCCGGGATCGTCGCGTCGCACTCGTTGAGGATCGGTTTGCATGGTTCGGATTTTCTGTTCAACGACAAGAGGGTCTTCTCGTAACCGGAGCGTGTTATTTAACGACTTCGACATCTTTTCACCATCGAGGCCTGGGACTTTGGGAGTATCTGTCAACAGCGCCTGGGGCTCGGGAAGGATAATCCGACCGCCTCCTTCCAAATACCCAAAGAGCCGCTCACGATCACCAATCGAGAGATTTTGCTGTTCTACAAGTAGAGCCCGGGCGCGTTCAAGTGCTTCAGTATCGCCTCTCTCTAGGTATTCCTTTCGCGCAGCGCTATAGAGTCTCGCGGGCTTTCGACCCATCTTGCTTATCGCCGATTCCGCGTGTTGTTCAAATTGAGGCTCACGACCGTAAATGTGATTGAACCGCCTCGCTATCTCACGACTCAGTTCGACGTGAGCGACTTGGTCAGCTCCGACCGGGACATTACCCGCGCGATAAATCAATATATCCGCACTCTGTAACAACGGGTAACCAAGAAAGCCGTACGTATCGAGATCTCGGTCCTGCAGGTTTGCAATCTGGTCCTTGTAACTAGGAACCCGCTCAAGCCAGCTGTTCGGAGTAATCATCGACAACAACAAGTGCAATTCCGCATGTTCCGGCACTCGGCTCTGCACGAAGATCGTGCACGATCCTGGACTGATTCCGGCAGCTAGCCAATCTATCACCGTGTCGAGAGTGAATTGTTCAATATCGCCCGTTTCTTGGTAGTGCGTCGTTAGTGCGTGCCAATCAGCGACAAAGAAGAAACAATCGAACTCGTGCTGTAACCGAACCCAATTCTTCAACACCCCGTGGTGATGGGCGATATGCAGTCGACCGGTAGGCCGCATCCCCGACACGACTCGTCGTTCCGAGTCATTGCTGCTCAAAGGAAATCCTGCAATTGTCGAAGACGTGTCAAGTTTATCTGTTGAATTCGAACCGGGTCATTATAGGTAAGTCCCTGACTTCAGACCACGGTTTATGCAGAGAGCTCCTTCTACGAGGCATGTTGAGACTGGACCTTCAGACACCGATACCGGATGATTCCGACCGCCGAACCGTACGCGCTCGTTATCCCGTTAACTTAATCGTCGCTTCAGTGAAAAGAAAATATGAGAACCGAGTTCAACACTACTTCGACGCATTGCGCATACTGCCCGGCTCCCCAATCCAACGTGCCTCATGAAAAAGTTTATTGAGGCTCTACCAGGCTTGGTTTTCGCCGCCCTTTACTTTGGTAACTGGGCAATTTTCGGAAACTGGGACATTTATCTAGCGACCGCAGGATTAATGGTCAGCGCCTTCTTACAAGTGTTGGTCATGAAACTCAACGGCTGGAAAATTTCCGCGATGATCGGACTATTTTTTTGGCTCGCGATGATTTTTGGGGGTATGACTCTGGTCTTTCAAAATGTCGTTTTCATACAGTGGAAACCCACCATCTTTCATTGGGGCGCTGCACTAGCCATCGTGAGCAGTCGATTTATCGGGGATGGGCACTTCATTCGTGACGCTCTCGGGAGATTTCTCTCGCTCGACTTGCCTGATCGTGCGTGGAAGCATCTCACCTGGGGATGGGCAATGGGCTGGTTCACAATGGGAGCCCTGAATCTCTATGTCGCGTACCAATTTTCAGAACAAGTGTGGATGGCATACAAGCCGGTCGCTGGTTTTGTTCTTTCGCTCGCATTGGTTTTCGCGAGCTATTTTTACCTTTACCGCAGCCATCTGCTACCACACAACTCGGGACTTGAGTCAGATAGCAGTGAAACCAATCCGAACAACTAAAGGAAGCACCTCGGGCAAACGACCCAACGTTGTTGGCCCGGTGCAACCGCATTAGCAATGGTTATGACCGCTCTCTCCGTTAACGTAAATAAAGTTGCTTGGCTACGGAATGCTCGAGGTGGTTCTCGTCCCGATCTTTGTGATATGACCAGAGCCATCATCCGTGCCGGCGCAAACGGGATCACCATTCATCCTCGACCCGACCAACGTCACATTCGACCTCAAGATGTGTTCGATCTCCGAGCCGTCGTCGCTGCCGCCAAGGACGTGGAATTCAACATCGAGGGCAATCCGACAGCAGGACCGCGAGAAAATGGATACCCCGGGTTCCGTCAACTTGTAGAGGCAGCAAAACCAGCTCAATGCACGCTCGTACCAGACACTGAGCATCAGCTCACCTCGGATCATGGTTGGGACCTCGGCGAAGCTACGACATTCGATAGCGTGAAATCGATAATCACTACGTACCAAGATCTCGGCTCACGGGTCAGCTTATTCATCGATCCGGATCCTGACCAAATTTCTAGAGCACGTGATGCGGGCGCAGATCGAATAGAACTGTATACGGGTCCGTACGCAGACTCTGCAGCCAAATACGGGATTGATTCCAACGAAGCGCATGAGTGTTGGAAGCGGTACCGTAGAGCCGTTATTCACGCCAAAGAACGAGGCCTAGGGATAAATGCCGGGCACGACCTAAATCTCACAAATCTGGCTCGATTCTGTTCCATCGGAAACATTAATGAAGTCTCGATCGGCCACGCACTAATTGCCGATGCGCTGGAATTAGGATTAACGGTCACAATCAAGCGCTATCTTGAGGCGTTGGATATGGCCGCATCGGACGCCCGAGTACCGTTGGCTTAAAACGCCAGCAAATCCGATTCCTTTTCTGCAAGGATTTCGTCAACTTCGTTAACCCGCGCGTCAGTTATTTTTTGGAGCTGCTCCTCCCCCCGGCGCCCCTCGTCCTCCGTCGATTCTTTTTCGCGGACAAGTTCGCGGACATCGCCAATCGCGTCGCGTCGCACATTTCGAATGGATACTCGCGCAGTTTCCGCTTCACTTTTCGCGTGTCGAATCAGGTCGCGGCGATTTTCTTCGGTCAAAGGGGGTAGCGGCAGTCGAATGGCATCACCTGTACCTGTTGGATTTAAACCAAGGTCACTTTTTAGTATTGCCTTTTCAATATCGGGTGCAATGGATTTTTCCCAAGGCGTGATAATGAGTGTCCTTGCTTCTTCAACGCTAATAGATGCCACCTGATTTATAGGAGTCAAAGTCCCGTAATAGTCAACTTCTATCGCATCAAGTAATGAAGGCGTTGCGCGGCCGGTACGAATTCTGGCAAACGCGGTCCGTAGAGACGTTACCGACTTGATCATACGTTCACTCGCGTCCTGTTTGATTTCATCAAGCATCGTTTCCCTTCCCCGAGTTGCAAATCATCGTGTCGACGTTCTCACCGCTCACGTTCTTGGTCAACGTAGAGTTATCCGTCATGTTTCCGACAACAACGGGAGCATCGCGTGACTCTTCGAAAACTCAATCGCCGTCGAATCCATGATCTCGAGTCCATGTCGTAGGACCTCGTCATAGGACACAGTATCAAAACGGGTCTCATCAGGATGGCCGGTGGGATCTCGGTCGTAGGCGGCATCCCGTTTAGTCCCCTTGGTGACCAACTCCACGGATAACTCGACCGCTCGCTGGCAAGCCCCGCTGCATCTGTGGTGACAAGTGGATTCCCCGTTCCACCCGCACATACGACGATGTATCCCTACCCAATGCCTCGTACGCGAGACTCAGAATTCACGTCGGCGATGCGTGGCATGGCCCCACGGACTCCTAAGCAAACCTCGGCGACCTCGAGCCTCTAAAACACCCCGGAACGCCGGTACATTGATCACGGTCCCGTCAGTTCAAATCTATTTGAGTTGTGCTGCCACCTCCGCAGCAAAGTCCTCATCCTTCTTTTCAACCCCTTCCCCGACCTCAAAGCGGACAAAGCGAAGACACCGCGCCCCAGCTTGATCAAGAAGATCACCCACTTTGGTACCGGGGTCGCGCACGAAAGGTTGGTCCAGTAGGCTCGATTCGGCAAGAAACTTTCGTACTCGGCCATCAACCATTTTTTGGACTATGGATTCCGGTTTGCCACTTTCCAGCGCTTGTGCTTCATATATTCCGCGCTCGGTCCGAAGAACCTGTTCCGGCATTTGATCCGCCGCTAGCACCATGGGGTTCATTGCGGTTACGTGCATCGCTATTTCCTTACCCAGCGCAGCGTCCCCACCTCGAATTTCAACCAACGCCCCGAGCTTGTCATTGGCGTGCAGATAACTACCTACCTCCCCACCTTGACTAACGAAACGAACCGCTCGTCGGACCGAGACATTTTCTCCAATTATTTGCACAAGTTGTTCGCGAGCCTCTTCAAGTCCTTCCATCTCGCTATCGCCATGCTTTACAACCCATTTAACCGCCTCGTTCGCGAAATCGATAAAGCGTTCGTTGCGCGCAGCGAAATCTGTTTCCGAATTAACTTCGACCATCGCCCCGGAATCACCGTTTTCCGAGACGTGCATAGCAAGCAGCCCCTCGGCTGCCGTCCGATCCGCCTTTTTCGCCGCTTTTACCGCACTTTGCTTGCGTATGATCTCGATCGCTTTGTCAATATCGTCGCCAGCATCCTCAAGCGCTTTCTTACAATCTCCGAAGCCGACGCCAGTGCGGGACCGAACTTCTTTGATTTTACCCATGTCCGCCAATCTCACGACTCCGCGTCAGTCGCGGACGAATTTTCGCTCGACTCGTCGGGTTCGCTCGTTTCGTCTTCGGATGGTGCTTTCGCTTCTACCGGCGCCGCCGATTCTTGTTCGTCTATTTCTGCAGTCGATACTTCCGCGCTCGCCTCTTCACTTTCATCGCCCGCTTCAACTTCTGCAGGTACTTTCGCTTCTACTGGCGCCGCCGATTCTTGTTCGTCTATTTCTGCAGTCGATACTTCCGCGCTCGCCTCTTCACTTTCATCGCCCGCTTCAACTTCTGCAGGTACTTTCGCTTCTACTGGCGCCGCCGATTCTTGTTCGTCTATTTCTGCAGTCGATACTTCCGCGCTCCCCTCTTCACTTTCGTCGCCCGCTTCAACTTCTACAAATTCATCGATGCCCACGTCCACGGACCCTTGGTTCTTGCCTTCTAGAATGGCATCGGCAACCGCAGTAACGTACAAACGAACCGCACGAATCGCATCATCGTTCCCTGGAATAACGTAATCGACTCCGTCCGGATCGCTGTTGGTATCAACAACACCAATTACTGGAATCCCGAGCTTGTTTGCTTCAGTAATCGCGATTCGCTCGTACTCCACGTCGACCACAAACACCGCATCGGGAAGCCCGCCCATCTCTTTGATTCCACCGAGACTACGCTCGAGCTTTGCCATCAATCGGCGCTTTTGCAGCGCCTCCTTTTTGGTGAGACGTTCTAGGGTTCCTGCGTCGGCCTGCTCCTCCAGATCCGTCAAGCGCCGTATCGATTGCCTGATGGTCTTATAATTCGTCAGCATTCCACCCAGCCAGCGTTGGTCGACGTATGGCATCCCAACCCGCTCGGCTTGTTCACGAACCACTTTTGCCGCAGCACGCTTAGTACCCACGAACAGGATCTTCTGCTTTCTTGAGGCCAGCGAACGTACACACGCCAACGCCTCCTCCAGCGCTGGCATCGTCCTTTCGAGGTTGATCACATGGATACTGTTTCGGGACCCAAAAATATACGGTGACATTTTTGGATTCCAATAGCGTGTCTGATGGCCAAAGTGCACGCCGGCCGCCAGCATGTCCCGCATCGTAATTTCAGTCATTACATTGTCCTTGGGTTGTTGACGCATGATGCGCACAAGCCGTGCAAAACGCTGAATCCGCCTCTGTCAACGATCGTAGCAAAGGCCACCCGCAACGTACTTACTACTGCACGGCACTCAATTTCGCCATACTGCAACAGCGTTACACACTGCCCTTTATGGCGGGGCGCGCTTTATACCATAATTCCGGCTCACCAACCCGAGGCTCAGCGAATAACAACATGACCGTAAGTCTTCGAACCAGCGACGAAATCGAAAAAATGCGAACGGCCGGTCGGCTAGCGGCACAGGTGCTCGAGATGATTGGAGAATACGTCAATCCGGGAGTAACCACCGAGGAGCTCGATCGGCGATGCCACGATTTCATCGTCAACGATCTGGCATGCATACCCGCGCCTCTGAATTATTCGAACGCACCTGGTCAGCCACCCTTTCCAAAGTCAATCTGCACATCCGTCAACCATGTCGTCTGTCACGGAATTCCAACTGAGCGCAAGACACTCAAACATGGGGACGTCGTCAATATCGACGTAACGGTGATAAAAGACGGCTTCCACGGCGATACGAGTAAGATGTACTTTGCAGGAAAACCCAGCGTACTCGCGGAACGGCTAGTCAAAATAACCCAAGAATGCTTGTACCTCGGCATCCGGCAGGTTCGTCCGGGCGCACACCTCGGTGATATAGGACACGCGATCCAACAACACGCCGAAAACAATCGTTTCTCCGTAGTTAGGGAGTTTTGTGGCCACGGCATAGGTGACCGTTTTCATGACGAGCCTCAAATCCTTCACTACGGTCGCCCAGGGGACGGGTTAGAAATTCAAACAGGCATGACATTCACCATCGAGCCGATGATCAATGCGGGGAAACGTCATATAAAACTTCTTCCGGACCATTGGACCGTTGTTACCAAGGACCACAAACTATCCGCTCAGTGGGAACATACTATCTTGGTCACAGACCTAGGAGCTGAAGTCATGACCCTTCGTGATGAAGAAAAGGCAGCCTGACACGGCACCGGTCGATGTCGCCGGACTCAAGCGAAGAATCTCAAAGGCGGAAGAAGTCTTAGCAAAGCGATTCTGGGAAGGTGAAGACGTCGAAACGCTGGTGCGGGAAAGATCTGGTTTCATTGACGCATTTCTAGCCGAAATATGGCAACACTGGTTCGAATACAAGCACGACATCGCATTGCTCGCGATCGGCGGGTACGGTCGCGGCGAGTTACATCCTTACTCTGATATCGATCTGCTGATACTTGTCAAGAACGACCGTCTCAAAAACTCCGATATCGAACACTTCGTTCAATTGCTTTGGGATTTGAAGCTCGATATTGGTCACAGCGTCCGCACCGTCCGTGAGTGCCGTTCGGAAGCAACCAAGAATGCATCGGTAGTTACGTCTCTCTACGAACGTCGGTACCTCGCGGGTTCACAGGTTCTTGCCACGAAGCTGAGCCGATTTCTAGATCGCAAAAGTTTCTGGCCAAGCTCCCGGTTCTTTGCGGCTAAGCGGGCCGAGCAGTCCGTTCGACACGCTCGATTCGACCACGTCGAGTACGACCTTGAGCCAAACATTAAAGGCTCACCAGGCGGATTGAGAGACATTCAAACCATCAGTTGGATCTCTCAGCGGCACCTTGGCACCTCCGATTTAACCGAACTAACCCGATCGGGATTCTTGACGAAGCTAGAATGTGAATTGCTAAAAGATGGCCGCCGATTCCTCTGGAAGGTCCGCTTCGGATTGCATTTATTGGCGGCACGTAGAGAAGATCGGCTGCTATTTCATCACCAACGCGAACTCGCCAAGCGCTTTGGCTACGTGGATTCCGAAGGCATGCTCGCAGTCGAGACGTTCATGAACGACTATTATCGCCGCGTGCTAGAACTCCGTGAGGTCAATGATATTTTGTTCCAGCACTTCGAAGAAGCGATCGCTCAGAGTTCTCGACAACCCAGGATCGAGGTCGTAAATCCAAGATTTCAAGTCCATAACGAGTACATCGAAGTGACTTCTGACGACGTATTCACTTTGCATCCACCCGCTCTGATCGAGATTTTCCTGATCATGGCAAACCGAACGGATATTGCCGGCGTTAGGGCAACGACTATCCGCCTTATTCGCGAACATCTAGACCTCATCGACGGTGGTTTTCGTCGAAATCCGGAGGTCACTAAATTGTTCATTGAGCTTTTGAAAGCACCGTATACGCTTGTCAGCCAGTTGACTCGCATGCGTCGCTACGGCGTTCTAGGACGTTATATCCCAGAGTTTGGAAGGGTCATCGGTCAAATGCAGCACGACCTTTTTCATATCTACACTGTAGACGCCCACACCATGATGGTGATCCGTAATATGCGTCGTTTTCACCAAGGAACAACTCGAGACGATTTTCCGGTCGCTTGGAGAACTGCGAACAACCTACCCAAGATCGAGTTGTTATACATTGCCGGGCTATTTCATGACATTGGCAAAGGGCGCGGCGGCGACCACTCAGTGCTAGGGGCGACCGACGTCGTCGAATTTTGCGAGCGCCACAACTTGCCTCCCGCCGATATCGAACTAGTCGCCTGGCTCGTCAGCAATCACTTGGAAATGTCAACAACGGCTCAGCGCAAAGACATTCACGATCCCGAAATCGTGATCGAATTCGCGCAGAAAGTGGGGTCAGAGGAAAGACTGGAATATCTCTACACATTGACCGTAGCGGACATTAACGCCACAAACCCGACGTTGTGGAATAGCTGGCGTGCAACCCTGATGCGCCATCTCTACTTGGAAACTAAAAAAGCACTACGGCGCGGCCTCTCCAACCCGCTGTTACGAAGCGATTACATAAACAACTGCAAAGCAACTGCATATTCGATACTGGCCGAGCAAGGCATGACGGTTCGTACAGCCGAACTCATTTGGAACGATCCAGGCCAGGACTTTTTCCTTCGGCACTCAGG
>CAJWCW010000012.1 GCA_913030615.1 uncultured Gammaproteobacteria bacterium
AGGTATTAGCTACTGCTGACCATTGTACGCATTAGAAGAGTTTTTCCGTCGGTCTTCCACCGGCGGGTAGTTGATGGCGATGACGGTATAGCGTGTGGTCTGGCTTTCGAGGCTCACGGAAATCAAATCGCCTTTCCGTTTACCGAGTAGCCGCTGTGCCAATGGCGAATCGACGCTGATGTAATGGGCGTCCCGGTCGAATTCGTCGGCACCGACGATTCGGTAACGCAACGCTTCACCGTCTTGGCGTTCTAAGTCGATTGTGGCACCGAAGAATATGCGATTCGTGTCGTCGGGTAATCGGTCGACGACCTGGACCTCATCCAAGCGCTTGGAGAGATAACGCACTCGTCGGTCGATTTCACCCAATCGACGTTTGCCGTAAATGTAATCAGCATTTTCGGAACGATCGCCGAGGGCTGCGGCCTCGGCCACTTGGCGGGTCACGTCGGGACGCTCTACTTTCCATAAAACGCGCAATTCTTCTTGTAGTTGTCCAAACCCAGCGGGAGTAACGTACGGGGCCGATTTTGGAGGAGGCGGACGGTAGCGGGTCATGAGAAATCGCCGATGTCACGGATTAGATGGGATCCGCTGGATTGTACGCGTAACGGCCACGGGGAGCTTTTGTCCCGCACGCTATATGATCCATTGCTAAGAGTTCGGGAACATGTGACAAAACATTCATGCTAGAGCCAATTCATAAAGCGGCGGGCGCGTTGGGCGCATTCGCTGATGTCGATCTTGCTGCCCGCCTTAACGACAACGCCTTTATTCAAGAGCTCGAAGCAGCGCTTTACGAACATGAGGTTCTTTTCTTTCGTCGCCAACGACTCACGCCACCCGAGTTCGCCAAACTAGCCAGTGGCCTGGGATCGATTGAAACGCACCCAGCGTACATCACGTTATCCGATTGCCCCGATGTCCAGATTCTTGAAAGTACGCCCGAGAACCCGAGCAAGATCGAAGTGTGGCATTCGGACATGACCTTCCGTCAGCAACCGCCTTCGATCACTCTTTTGTATGGGAAGACGATTCCAGCGTATGGCGGCGATACACTCTGGACCAGCGCCGCGATGGCGTACCAAACGCTCTCCAAACCGATGCAACGTTTGTTGGACGGCTTGGAGGCGGAACACGACTTTGCCTACGGTTTCCGTGAGAGTTTGGAGGAGCCAGGTGGTCTCGATCGATTGGGCGAAGCCGTCAAGGACAACCCAGCCGTCACTCATCCCGTGATACGAACTCACCCTCGATCTGGCAAGAAAGCCTTGTACGTCAATCCGTTGTTCACAAAGTGTTTAAAGGGATTAAGCGGACCTGAAAGCGATGCGCTACTGGGGCTTCTATTCGATCATCTCACGGCGATTGAACACACGGTAAGACTCAACTGGGAACCAGACACCATCGCGATTTGGGATAACCGCACAACGCAGCATCGGCCGGTAAACGACTTCCTACCACAATCACGCGTCATGCACCGCGTCACGGTTGCAGGCGAAGTACCGGAGTAGGAGGTGCGCCCAAGTGCGATTTTCCGTTTCGATCAATGCAGTTCGAGTTGTCGATAACGTTGGTCGTTGATTCCATTGACCGTCACTTGGACGAGGGCAACTCGATAGAGTCAGCGGCCGTCATTCCCGGCATCTTTATCGCCTGGTGCGTGAACATGGGCCTCGTCAACCCCGCGGAGTTCGTGGACGTTGAACGCGCCGTGGTGCGACTAAAGTATCGGGAAATCACGGGGGGCGAGTTTCTCGTTGCGGCGCTCGGTGGCGAGCTTCGTGAGGAGCACTTGTCGAATAACGGCGTTATTTTTGCCAGGCGTTGGTATGCGTCGTTCGTAGAAGAAGCGAGCGCTCGGCTCGGCGAAATGCCTGAACCCAAGTGGTCGACGTACGAGCAGATGTCGCCTTGGCTCACGGAGAGGCTGCTGGGTCGAAAGTCGGGTCAAAAAAAGTGGTGGCGATTTTGGAGTTAACGCCAGAGATTCGCGCCGCGCGAGACAAGTGGCATTATCGTGGTGAACGTCGCCCCGGCTTCGCTATACAACCGGCTGCAGATCAAGAATCCGTTTGGGACTATCCACGGCCACCGGAGATCGCGCTAGATACCCGACGGGTAAGCGTTTCCTACGGCGGTCGTGAGGTTGCTAGCAGTGTGTCCACAAAGAGAGTGTTAGAAACGGCGGGGGCCCCTACGTTTTACTTCCCGAGTAGTGATGTCGCGACGGATCGTCTCGTATTGAGCGACCGTACTTCGGTATGTGAATGGAAGGGATTGGCGGTAAGAGTGGATCTGATCGATGGTCCGAAAGATGTTGGCTGGCAGTACGTTGACACGTTTCCCGAGTTCAAGGACATCCGAGGGTTGTATGCGTTTTACCCGGAAAAGCTTGAGTGTCGAATCGACGATGAAAGGGTTTTGCCGCAGGAGGGCGGATACTACGGAGGATGGATCACGTCCGAGGTGGTGGGCCCATTCAAAGGTGACCCTGGAACGAACGACTTATAAATAATAATGTTTGCCCGACCGAGAGACGTTTCGATATTTCGGCCTTACCCGGAAGAAATGACGAATGACCGCCTCGAATGCGTGCTCGCGGCGCCAGACCTCGACCTAGTCAGAGTTGCCAAATGGGAGGGCGAGATTGTCGCGCGATACCGGCTACAGCAAAAGACGCCGACTGAATTTGTGTTGAAATCGATCCGCGTAGAGTCGGGGTATCGCAGTCGAGGCCTTGGTAGCTGGATGCTTGGTCATGCGATCGGTTTAGCAGAGGCCCGGGGCGGACGTTCGATCGAGGTCGCTTTCAATCGGGGGCATCGATTTTTTGAACGTCGAGGATTTAGTCGGGCAAGAAACGGGGTGCTTCGATTGGCGGTCCAGCCCGAGTAGACTTCGGTGATGGCTCAGAACGTTGTCGACACCTCGAACTTACCCCGAATAAACGGTGCCCGCGTCGCGGTGCTGACGTCGAAGTGGTACGACGACCTGGTTTGTTCCCTCCGCGATCGATGTGTCGAAGTCCTGAATATCAATGGGGTGACGGACGTGACGTTACATAAACTGCCTGGTTGCTTGGAATTCCCATACGCCGCCAATGAATTAATTCGTAGCGACCCTGAGATAGATGCGATTGTATGTTTAGGGGTGGTGCTGAAAGGTGACACGATGCATTTCGAGATGATTGTTGACGAAGTCGTTCGTGGTCTCGGTGAGGTATCTCGACAGGGGAGAGTGCCGATCATTAATGAGATCTTACCGGTGACCGATCTTGCGCAAGCAAAGTCGCGAGCGGCGGATGATGGATTGAATAAAGGCATCGAAGCGGCGGTTGCGGCAATCGAAATTATCGCGTGGAGACGGGGTCTCTAGAAGCCAAGCCGTCTAGGTAATGGTTTGCATGTCACTACCTTGGTAGCGGATTGTCCTTGATGAATTCGATGACCGCTTCTGATAAGGCTACTGGCGCTTGTTCCTGTAGGAAGTGACCGGCACCTTCAATGGTGACGTGGTCCTGATTTTTCGCCCCTGGCACGCTCTCTTGAAACCGGACGTGCGCTCCTGCGGTAACAGGGTCCGAGTCGCTGAATGCCGTAAGAAAAGGTTTCACCCAATTCTCTAAGACCTTCCATGCCTGGCGATTGGCTGGGATGGCAGGGTTATCCGGGATGAGGGGTACAAGGCTTGGAAACTGCCTAGCACCCGCCATCGATTCGTTGCTTGGGAACGGTGCGTCGTAAGCCATCGCGTCCTCTTCGCTTAAATTTCCGCCGCTGCTAAATCGGACGACGTCGCTCACCCGCAACACGGGTGCGTCGGCACAGAACTTAACCCAGTGCAGGAAACCCATTCCCTGAGGATCCGACATCATGCCCAATGCCATGGCTTGGGGTTCTTCGTAGACGGGTAACGAGTTGTAATGCGCGCGCATGCGTTCGCTGACCGAGTTGACGTCACCATCGTCGACGTCGTTCGCATCAGGAAGACCGGTATTCGCAGCGACAATGCGGGCAAAACGATCGGGATCTTGGGTGGCGTAACGCAACCCGATCAAGCCACCCCAGTCCTGGCACACCAAGGTGATATCTCGAAGCTCCGCTTGCTCGACGAGGGATGCAAGCCAACTCACGTGGTTAGCGTAGGTGTAATCATTCCTTTCGAGCGGTTTATCGGAGCGGCCAAAACCGACGAAATCTGGCGCGATTACTCGATAACCGGCGGCAACGAAAATGGACACCATGTGTCGATATAGAAAAGACCAAGTCGGCTGACCGTGCAGACACAGGATGACTTCGCCATCCGTGGGACCTTCGTCGAGATAGTGCATCCGTAATACGCCACCTTCGTGGTCAGGCACGGAGACGTAATGGGGTTCAAATGCATAGTCTTGGAGGTCCTCGAAGCGAGAGTCTGGCGTGCGTACGTATTTCACGGACTGTCTCTACCCAGTAGCAAATTGCCACCAGTATAACGGGCGCATAAACCCGCCACACATTGACATCGATTGGAGCAAGACCGAGATTGAGCGCCATGGTCGATCTCCTTCCAATTCCGATGAGCGTTGAATCCAGTACCGGCTGCTTACATCGTTCGAACGAAGGTGACTCTGTTCAGGTGACGGCACCCGAGCGCGTTCTTCGGGCACTTGCACGATTGCCACTCGCAGGGTTTCCCATCGGGGTAGCAATCGCTGAAACAACCGCTGAACGGCCTCGGCTAGACGACTCGTACGCCTACCGGTTGGTCGTCAATGAGACCGGGGTTCGGATCGAAGCTGATACACAGTGGGGGGCGCTTTCGGCCCTTATCACACTGGCGCAATTAACGAACGACGAGTCAATCCCTTGTTGCGTCATCAACGACGCGCCGCGGTTTCAATGGCGCGGTCTCATGGTGGACGTGGCTCGACATTTCATTAGCTTGGAGACACTGAGACGAACCCTGGACGCGATGGGCTACTTTAAATTGAACGTCCTGCATATCCACCTGTCCGACGACCAGGCATTTCGTTTTCTAGGGACCTCGTTTCCCGAACTTGCAAGCCCTGGACACTATACGGCTCTAGAACTCACAGCACTGGTTGCGTACGCAGCGGACCGCGGCATCCGCGTGGTGCCAGAATTGGACGTGCCGGGTCACACCACCAGCTGGCTCGTTGCGCATCCCGAATGGGGCTCTGGCGGCGAGGTTTCGGCGTCTTTGTCCTTCGGTCCTCATGAAACCGTTTTGGATCCGACCAGTTCGGACGTTATGGACGTGTTGGAACAGATTTTTGGCGAAATCGCTGAAATTTTTCCGGATGAATACGTGCATTTCGGGGGCGACGAGGTGCGCTCGAGCGAATGGCGAAGTTCAGCGGCTATTCAACATTACATGCGGGCACAGAAAATTGACGACACTGACGGTCTACAAGCGGCCTTCAATCGCCAGTTGATCTGCACGTTGGAGGGCCTTGGTAAATACCCGGTCGGCTGGGATGAAGTATTGCATCCTAACCTCCCAGACAATGTCGTGATCCAATGCTGGCGAGGGATGCACGGCCGTGACGAAGCTCTGCGGGCCGGATACGACTGCGTGGTTTCAGCGCCTTACTACCTCGACCTATTTATGCCGGCGGGCGTGCATTACCAGTACGACCCTGAAGCCGAGGGAATCGATCTTGGGCGGTTAGACGGCCGGTTGCGGAGCGATCCGCGCTTCGCCCACGTCGTTGGAGATCTTGGGTGGGGAAAGGGTTTCACCGATTATCCCGAGCTTGCAACCTCGGAGGCAGGTCGGTTGTTGGGTGGAGAAGCATGCATCTGGTCGGAGCTCGTGAATGATGAGTTACTCGATCGGCGCGTGTGGAGCCGCATGCCGGCGATAGCAGAACGTTTCTGGAGTGATCGTGACATCCGCGATGAAGTAGACATGTACCGTAGGCTCAAGCACCAACTAGTACGGCTCGAACAACTCTTTGGCATTAACGCGATGACCGATCGGGATATGTTAAATGCGTCGGGGCTCGAGCCATTGATTGACATGCTTGAGCCCGTCAAGGGATACACCCGGATACTCGGTGAGGAATTGTCAGCGGCGAGACGAGAGGGGCGCGACGTCACACAGATCAAACGACCCTACAGTACCGACACCTCGCTCGACCGAGTTGTCGATCGGATAGCGCCTGAAAGTGCAGCGACTCGCCTGTTTGGCGAGGCGTTAACGGCGGATGAGGACACGTCAGGATGGACGGCGGGTTGGCGGAATCAGCACCGAACATTGCTTGGACTGTTGCCCAAACGCCCTGAACTTGGCGAGCTCGAAGAAGTTTCGCGGGCTTTGGCCGAGCTCGCGGATGTCGTCGATGCTGGCGGAGAGGTCAACCCCGCTTGGGCCGGTCCTTTTGGTGAATACATGTTGCCCGTTGTTTTTACGATATTGACCCATGAATCCTGAGGTTGCGGCAAAACAGTGGAATCTTGATGGGATAATTAAACGGGTCTCCAGAGGCCGTATTAACTCGACCTTTCTTGTTGGGGGGACGCACGTTCTTCAACGCATTAACGGCGGCATTTTCCCCGATCCGCAAGCATTGCTGCGAAACGCAGAAAAGATCGCTGCTGTTGCAGATGAATTGATAGTTCAACATCTCCCATCGAAACACGGCGAGCCGTGTTGGTCCGATCAAGACGGCGAAGTTTGGCGTGTCTACGCGCATGTGCCCAGTCGAAATTTCGATGTGTTGCCGGATTCCCTCTTGAATCCCGCAGGCACGATATTCGGCGATTTGCTAAGTCGTTTGAGAACTTTTGATGGCGAACTAGAAACTTCAATCCCTGGATTTCACGACATCCACAGCTACTTAGGCCAACTCGACGCGGTACGCGCCCTAGGAGAGGCAGACCGAGAATTGGAATACGTGGATTTTCGGCGCGAACGAGTCGTAGATTCGAAAGACAACACGCAAATCATCCACGGCGACTGCAAGGTCAACAACCTATTGTTTGATCCATCGACTGATAAGGCGATCAAGGTAGTGGATTTGGATACTCTTATGCGTGGATCCGCGTCATGGGATTTCGGTGATTTAATCCGTTCGATATCCGCAGGGACCGAAGAGTCGACCCTAGAAGCGCATGTTTCTGATGCTCGGGTTGGAGAGGTAGTTCGAGGCTTTTTATCTGCGTATGGTCCGATAACAGAGGTCGAGGAATATGCCGCAGCGCCCGCCCACATGAGTTTTATGCTGGGCACGCGATTCTTGACCGATCATTTCGATGGTGATCGCTACTTTGGTGTGACTCGTCCAGGCGAGAATCTTGAACGTGCCCAAGCTCAATTCGCGTTAGCTAAACAGTTTGACGGATCGGTTGAACGACTTCGCGAGGTCATTAGCCAGTTCATGGACTAACGTCTCAAGGTCACCGTCAAACCGACGCCGAGGGTTCGTTTTCGATTCTGGTGACCCAATAGTCGGCATCGAAATTCTCGTCGCCAAGAAGATAACGCCAAAAACGTATGCGATTAATGTATTCGAGGCGGCCAGTGTCGCCCTCGAACCAAGGTTGTGGATGGGTTAGAAGGGAAGCAATGTCGTTGGGGTTCGTCGCTTCTTTGCGAAAGAAGATTGGTCGTTGTTCAAAGTCGCGGGCAGATAGATCGGACGTGTCCCAGAGCCGTACTTGAGGGATGCTCGGGTTTAACCGGATCTTAAACATGTAACGAGCCTCGCCGGTGCGATTGATGCCGCCGCCGTGCCAGACGCCGTGATGCATCAAGATGAGCGTTCCCGCAGGACAGACAACGTGCTGTTGCCCCCGAATGTTCTGATAACGGGCGATGGCAGATTCGCTCACGATACGTAAATGCGTACCCGGCACGTACCGAGTGCCACCCATGTCGAGTCCAACTTCGTGAGGGAAATAGAAGAGCTGAATATCGAAGGCGCGACGCGGGTCGATGGTTGAATCTTGATGTGTATGCTGCGATCGCTGCGGAATACCGGCTGCTTTGTAGTATGAACTTGGTAACGCTAGATGAAGAAAATGGTGATCCACCAGCGATTCCGGACCAACTAAACTCTCTATAGCCCCCCGAACGCTTGGCAAGCGGACGAGCTTGCCAAGCGCCGTTGCCTCCTTGTACGCCGTATTCAATACCGTGCCGGGTCTAACCTCGGGTAATTTCGAACGGGCCATTAGGTTCCCCTGACTCTTTACGGTCCGATTCGATCCTTTCTCTCCGTTGGGCGTATCGATGTGGCCCGCGTCCGCAAGAAATCGCTGGTTGATCTCGTTAGGGACGATGCCGTCCAAGCGCAGCAAGCCGTTGGCGGCAAACTCGGCCATTTCACGGGAATTTAACTTCACGCAGTCATTCATCATTGATCAGTTTTTCGAAGAAAAACTCATACTTCAAATATCCGGTGCGAAATTCGTCACCTGGTGCATGGGCGGCGAGAGGCGACGCTTGGATGAGGCGCCACCCGTCGGCCAGAGCCTCCACCCCCGAGCGATACAATGGCTCGTCAGAATCTCCAGGCATGTGGTCATTCTTACTGGTGCCGTCGTACCGTGCCCAAGCGATGACGTTGGCATCGAGAGCCGAGCTTGAAAGGTACAGCACCAGCACTTGTTGTTTTGTCGCCATCGCTTGAGGATAACAGGCGTGCAGCGCGAGTCGATGACCCGACGTCAGAGGGAGATTACGTGAGAGCCGGGGGTAGAACGTGCGCGTGCCCGGTTGCCGCCTCGATTGCATGAGCGGCTGCTAAAAGAAACGCATCTTGGCGCATCGGTGCGATAAGTTGCGCGCCTACAGGAAGACCCTCGAAAAAACCGGCTGGCAACGAAAGGGCTGGACAACAAGAAACCGTGATCCAACTGCATGCTTCCATCCACTCGATGTAGTTTGACATGGGGACGCCGTCGACGACTTGGACCCACTCGGTATTTGCGTCGAACGGCAGTACTTGAGTTGTCGGTCCGATCAGGAGGTCGAATTGTTCAAAAAATTCATTCATTCGTTCAATCAGCGACGTTCGCGCCGGTCCGACCCAGTCTAGGTCTTCTTGAGTTAATGCTTCTCCAGCTTCTACGTTCCAACGTATCGTGTCCTTCAACTGGTCGAATTGATTCTTTGGGAGATGTCGAAATCGCCGGAAATTGTTCGCCCGCAGAATATGAAAAATACGGCTGGCGTCACGGAAGTTGGGGGTCGCTTCGTCCACGGTCGCCCCGGCGGTTTCGAGATCGCGCGCGAATTGCCGGAGCGTTTCTCGAATGGGCTTTTCAACGGGCAAACCGCCAAAGTCTTCGGTAAACCCGATTCTCAGGTTTTCGAGAGGAACGGGGTTCATTTGGCGGAATTCACTCCCTTCGGTTTCAAGCAATCCGGGCAGCCGAGGGTCAGGACCCGCAAGAACCGAGAAGAGCAGTGCAACGTCTTCGCAGGTGCGCGCCATCGGGCCCTCAGTGCTCAAATCACTCCATGGGTTGCGCGAGGGATAAAAGGGTACGCGCCCCGGAGAGGGTCGAAATCCGACCACATTGCAGAATGCGGCGGGGTTACGTAACGAGCCACCGGTATCGCTTCCGTCCGCGAGCGGGATCATACGGGACGCCAAGGCAGCAGCGGCACCACCGCTGCTTCCGCCGCTGGATACAGATGGATTATAGGGGTTGCGGGTGAGACCAAATACTCGGTTAAAGGTGTGCGAACCTGCGCCAAATTCGGGCGTGTTAGTTTTACCCAGCGTGATGGCGCCGGCGTTACGCATCCGCTCGACAATGAGCTGATCGAAGTCAGGGATATAGTTGGCGTGCAGCGGTGAACCGAACGTGGTGCGTATGCCTCGGGTTGGCACTAGGTCCTTGTGCAGTACGGGCAAGCCGTGGAGTGGTCCGATGATTTTCCCGGCATTATCGAGCTCGCTTGCCTGTTGAAGGGCGCGGTCGAAGACGGTAGTAACTACAGCGTTTACGCGTGGATTGATCGACTCAATCTGTGCGATATGGGCCTCGGTCACTTCGCGAGAACTGATCTCCTTCCTGGCGATCCGTCCGGCGAGTTCGGTCGCCGTTAATAGACAGAGCTCCGTGCTCGTGTCAGTTTTCGATGTACTCATTAGCTGGAGTCGTGGCTTTGATTAGTGTGTCGATGGTTGGTGCCAATACGTATCAAGTCGTCGTCGAAGGGGCCGACGAGACGGAGCATCGGGTGGTCATGGGTCCCGATTACTACAAACATCTGTCGAGAGGCGAATTTACCCATGAATGGGTGCTCGTCCAGGCGTTTCGGGTGTTGCTTGAACGGGACACGAGCGTATCGATTCCCACCGAATTTGATCTTAAGGAATTCATCGCGGGTGACGTCGAAATTGAGAGCAAAATTGCTACTCGCCTAGCCCCATGAGTTCCAGTGTGTGATTTCCGAGACCGGCGACCGCTTTGCTAGTTTAAAGTCGGTGCCGACGGTGTACGCAACGGGTAGGAGCGCCGTCTGCGTTATGCCGTCGGGAATTCCCAATAGTGCAGCTGCTTCGTCGGCGTGGGCCAGGTGCAACGTTGTCAGACACGAGCCGAGTCCCCGGGCCCGAAGGGCCAGTTGAAAACTCCACACGGCCGGATAGATCGATGCGTAAAAACCCGCTCCTGCCAATCCATTGGGCGGATTGCCTTGTATACACGGGATGAGATGTACCGGCACCTCATGCAGGTGCTCCATAAGATACATGGCCGAGCTGAATACGCGTTGGGTTTGGGCGTTGGTTCCGGAGGAGGCTTGTTCGCTCGCCGCCGAGAGGTAACCCTCGGCACTACGTCGATAAAGTGCTGCCAGTGCCGCCCGCTTATCGGAATCGTCGATGACGATCCAGCGCCAACCCTGGACGTTCGAGCCCGTTGGTGCTTGAACAGCTAACTGCAGACATTCGTCGATGACCTCTCTCGCGACGGGTTTAGTCAAGTCCAAGCGCTTACGAACCGACCGTGTTGTATTCAGTAACTCATCGCATACCTGCTGATCGAGTGCCATGGTTTTCCGTTGGGTAGTTGTTACAGATTTGTATGCTAACCCTTCTCATGCCGTTGCGAAGACGTTCATGTGTTTAACGGATCGTTACGAACCTCAGAACGAGCGACTAAAGACCCCAACACTCCAGATCGTTGGCGAAGATAAGGGGGCCTTTGTAGGTTTTTTCAATAGCAGCCTTTGATGCCGATTCAATTCCGAAGGTTCGTTTTGCCCGAGAGCTAAGAATCAGAAAACGCGCATTACTAGCCTCGGCAATGCGGCCAATTTGAGAGGGCGTAAGGTGCGTTTCGCGGTCAGCACCACGAGCGTGGTCGGGCAGTACGTGGGAAATGACCAGTGCGTCGGCGTTGGCGGCGAAAGCCGACAAGGTATCCTTTTGATTGTTGAGATCGCCGGCAAACACGACGCTCTGCTCGCCAATATCAACCCGCCAGGCAAGGCTAGGGGTGCCGCCATGGTGGACAGGTACAGCCGAAAGCTTGAGATGTTCGCTGGAGAACTGCGACCAACGACGTCGACCGACTGCTGGCACGTCGCGGACCGAGACTTTGTAACCGGCTGAACTCCTAAACTTGAGCAAGTCCGAAAGTTCGTTGAAGACCCCTCTCGAGCCAATCAATCGATTGATGTAGTCGCCCGTTGCCTTCTCACCCTTCTCGCCAGCGGGACCAAAAAGCGGGAACAACCCCTTCCGATCGGCATCGCGTGATGCCGCGAGTAGGTTGGCTAAATCGCCAGTATGCTCGAGGTGCAGATGCGACAGCACGAGCGCGTCGAGATCTGTAAACGCGGCACCGCTCTCGTCAAATCGTAGCGCCGCACCGGCACCGGCGTCGATCATTAACCGGGCACGGTTGTCGATCCACACCAAGTAGCTGGGGGCAGCCCGAGGGTTACCGAATTCGAGGCTGCCTGACCCCAGAATCTGAATCCATACTCCCTCGTCGCCACAATAGGGCGGTTCGAGGGCTAAAGATTTTGGGGCCCCAAGCAATAGGAGGACAACGAGGAAATACCGCATTTGGAAAACTATAGCAGCTTGTCAATACTCAGTAGGATGGTACCGACCTCAGCCTCGTCGGGCATACGCCAGTCGCCTCTTGGCGACAGACTGACGGTACCGACTTTAGGCCCCGGCGGCAGTGTTGTCCGCTTGAACTGCTGCTCGAAAAAGCGCTGAAAGAACACGCGCAGCCACTTTTGGATCGTTGGACCATCGTATGCCCCTTCGAACGCCGAATTCGCGAGATAAAATATCTTCTCCGCATCGGCACCTGTCCGCAGGTAGTGGTAAAGGAAAAAGTCATGCAACTCATAGGGACCGACCAAGACCTCGGTTTCCTGGACAATCCGACCTTCAACACTCGGCAACAATTCGGGCGTAATCGGTGTATCGATAACGCGCTGCAATACTTTTTCTAGCGCATTGGGTGCTCGATGATGGGCGTACCAACGAACGAGGTACGCAATCATCGTTTTCGGCACGCTCACGTTGACGTTGTAATTTGACATGTGGTCTGCGTTAAACGTACACCAGCCCAATGCGAGCTCTGATAGGTCACCGGTGCCCACCACAATCGCTCCGATTTTGTTGGCCGTATCGAAGAGAATCTGGGTGCGCTCGCGGGCCTGACTGTTCTCAAAGGTGATATCCGGGGCACCGTCGTGCCCAACGTCATCGAGGTGCTGCTTGACCGCGTCATCGATAGGGATCTCCGTTAGGTCACAACCACTTGCCTTGGCGAGGCGATAGGCCGATTTCTTGGTGTGGCTGGTGGTGCCCGGTCCAGGCATCGTCAGAGCGGTCAGTGCCGACGCGGGTAACTCAAGCCGGTCCAGGGCATCGAGACAGACGAGACATGCGAGCGTTGAATCGAGACCACCGGAGAGCCCCAGCACCAGACGTTGTACCTTGGCAGCACGCATGCGTCGCGCGAGCCCCGTCGACTGAATCGAAAGGATCTCTTGTGCCCGAGCATCAAATTCGGTTTCGTCATCCGGCACAAACGGATGTGCGACGTAATGCCGATGGCTGCCGCCGAGTTCAACACGCGTGTCAGTATCGACTATCGGGTAGGTGGTTGGTCGATGTGCCTGGGTAAACGTCGTATTGCGGCTACGATCGTGTTCAAGTTTTTTCCAGTCGATGTCGAATACAAGCTCAGTCGTGTTGAGGTTGAAACGATCGGACTCGGCAACCATTAGGCCATTTTCCGCTCCAAGTAGATGGCCCCCGTAGACGACGTCCTTGGTGGATTCGGTTGGTCCGGCTCCGGCATAAGCGTACGCACAGATGCATCGCCCGCTTTGCATACGAACCAGATCACGTCGATAGTCGGCTTTGGCGACTAACTCGTTACTTGCCGAGGGATTAACAACGAGGGATGCACCCGCCAAAGCATGCCGGGTACTTGGCGGTTCTGGCGCCCAGAGATCTTCGCAAATTTCAATGGCGAAATGGGTATCGCCGACGCTAAACAACTGATCACTACGAATCTGGAAATGCCCCAACTCGCCGTTGATGGTCGCGACGAGGCCAGCCCCAGACGTGAACCAGCGTTGCTCGTAGAACTCGTCATAATTTGGGTGCGCGGATTTTGGAACGGCGCCCACGACACGCCCACTTGCGCACACAAAGGCACAATTTAAGAGACGGCCATCGACCAATCGCCATGGAGCCCCGACCACTAAAACGGCACCGTCGGCGGCGGCTGCAACACGAGTTAGCGCTTGGCGAGACCGCGCCAACAAATCGTCGCTATGGAAAAGATCTTCGCAGCTGTAGCCGGTGAGCGAAAGTTCGGGCGTGACCACCACGGCCGCTTGGCTTTCGCAAAGGCGTTTGTATGCTTCCAGTATGGTCGACGCATTTGCTTCGGGATCGGCGATTTTTATCGCCGGGGAACATACGCCAACGCGCAAAAAACCAAGTCGGGACAGGTCCATACCGATAGTCTACGGCACGCGCTACAATCGTTCATTCGTTCGCTTGCAATGGTGGAAGGCGTGAATTTTGAGTTTTCGGATCAGCAGAACTTGCTGCGGGATCAGGCCCGGGGTTTTTTGCAGGACGAATGCCCTACAACGCTGGTGCGTGGAATCTTAGATGGCGATGATTCGTACGCACGAGGGCTCTGGGAGAGCATTGGTCAAATGGGGTGGACCGCGACGGTTATTCCAGAATCGTACGGTGGCTTAGGTGCTTCCTACCTAGATCTATGCGTGATTGCAGAAGAACTTGGTCGCGCTGTCGCCCCGGTACCTTTTTCGTCTTCGGTCTATTTAGCTACAGAAGCACTAATGCTTGTTGGAACCGAAGCTCAGAAAGAAAAGTGGTTGCCTAAACTTGCGACAGGCGAGGTCGTTGGTACGTTTGCCATCAGCGAGGGCAGTGGACGACCGTCGCCGGCTAACCTAAACACTACGGCCGTCGATGGCGTGGTCTCTGGAACAAAAATTCCGGTGCCCGATGGCGATATTGCGGATTTCGCCGTTGTCGTTTCCGCCTGCCAAAGCGGCGATGGAGCAAGTTTGTACCTGGTGGAATTGGACGGGGTTGAATGTACGAGTGTTGCCACGCTCGATCCGACCCGGTCACACGCGAAGTTGACCTTTGACGGTGCTGCAGCCTCGTTAATGGGTGCTGAGGGGGAAGGTTGGGCTGCGGTGGAGAAACTCTTCAACCGCGCAGCTGTGCTCTATGCGTGGGAGCAGATCGCTGGTTCCGAGGCGGCTCTCGAGCAGGCAAAGGAATACGCGATGGGGCGATACGCGTTCGGCAGACCCATTGCAGGTTTTCAAGCAATCAAGCACAAACTCGCTAACGTCTACGTCAAGAATACGCTCGCGCGGTCAAACGGATACTACGGAGCTTGGGCGCTCTCGACCGATGCGCCCGAGCTTCCGATTGCTGCAGCAACCGCGCGCGTGAGCGGAACACAGGCGTACTATTTTGCGTCCAAAGAAAATATTCAAACGCACGGTGGCATGGGGTTCACGTGGGAATTTGATTGCCAGTTCTTTTATCGACGATCGAAGCTACTTTCCGTCGCGATCGGGAGCGAATCATGGTGGCAAGACCGATTAATTACCGCGATCGAACGCGGCCAGGCGGCATAGGAGATATCCATGGACTTCAAAGACACACGTGAAGAAGCGGCCTTTCGCGACGAAGCACGACAATGGTTAGAAGCCAATGTGCCCACGGATGACGCGTTAAAGGGGCTTGACGAAATCGAACGGTCCAAACTCTGGCAGAAACGTAAGTATGACGCTGGGTGGGCCTGTATTCGCTGGCCGAAGGAATACGGTGGCCGCGACGCTTCAGCGATCGAACAAGTGATTTGGAACCAGGAAGAGTCTCGGTTCAACGCACCAAGCGGCGTTTTTGCGATTGGTCAAGGCATGGCGGCACCGACGATGATGGCGTGGGCATCTGAGGAGGACAAGGTCAAGCACCTTCCTCCGTTGGCGTCGGGTGAACACATCTGGTGCCAGCTTTTTAGTGAGCCAGCCGGTGGTTCCGATCTTGCCGCATTGCGCACTCAGGCGAAGAAAGACGGCGATGATTGGGTAATTAACGGCCAAAAAATTTGGACGTCAGGTGCTCACTATAGTGACTACGGGATCCTTGTTGTACGTACGGATCCCAACGTCGCCAAGCACAAGGGGCTGACTTATTTCTTTTTTGATATGAAGTCACCGGGAGTGGACGTTAAGCCGATCAAACAGATTTCAGGGGGAGCGAATTTTAACGAGGTCTATTTCACCGACGTGCGTATTCCGGATAGCCAACGACTTGGTGCTGTCGGGCAGGGATGGCAAGTCGCGCTCACTACCCTCATGAACGAGCGTGCGGCGATTGGTGGTGGGGGTATGGGCGTGGGGTTCGACCGGATTTTTGAACTCGCCAAACGAGTTAATATTGACGACCGGCCGGCGATCGAGGATCGACAAGTGCGGGCCAAACTTGCGGACTGGTACTGCCAAGAATCAGGACTTCGTTTCACGGGGTACCGATCGATGTCGGCACTGTCTCGTGGAGATACCCCGGGGCCCGAAAATTCGATTGGCAAATACGTGGGAGCGTCGAAGACGCAAGACATGGCGTCCTTTGCGATGGACTTATTGGAACTTTCGGGCGCTGTTTGGGATTCCGAGCACGGGGAAGAGTCGGGAATCTATGCGGCAACCTACATGGGTGCTCCGGGCGGAAGAATCGCAGGGGGGTCGGACGAAATTATGCTCAACATTCTTGCAGAGCGCGTGCTTGGTATGCCTCAGGATGTACGTTTGGATAAAGGCATTCCGTTTAACGAAATCCCAACCGGTTCAAATTAGCCTTAACCCAAAACGGTGGCGCGAACGTGCATTGCGTCACCGGATGCCTACCTGCAAGGAACTCGACTGGTAATGGATTAGATGGCCGGATAGTCCACTTCCCGCAATAAAGACGTTGATCCCTCGTAAACGCGCGATCTCCTCCGTGAGAATACTTCGGACGGAATTGTCCGAGCAAACGAACAGAATTTTTGATGAATCAGTGGATCGCGTCGGGTCGGTTCGCCATTTCGCAGACAAGCACTTCCGCCTTCTCGATAATACGTTCGAGCAGGATGTTAGCTTCGCCCGGCAAGGTAAAGCAGACGTTGGCGGTGGTGGAGAGATCACTAAATGGACGAGCGAGCTCGTGGTTGTGCTTCGCGGTACGTAGGTAGCGTTGGATACGACGGTATACGGCCATCTCCGTCGCCCGACCTTCGATCCCTAGCTGGTGAATCAACTGCGCCAGTAACGGCTCAATTTCGTTGCGCGCGGTCGTCACATGATCCATCAAAATGCCCTGTCGTCGGTCGCGGACGGTGAGCATTGTGCGCGCGTCGCTCGGCCATCGCAAAGATGGTTAAATGATCAGACAAAGGAGGGAGAATGTGAGCGAAAATTTAACAGGTGGTTGTCGTTGCGGTGCGATTCGGTATGAATGTCCTGACGCCGTGATCTTTGCCGGACACTGTCATTGCCGCGATTGTCAGTACGCCTCAGGGGGTGCCTATTCGACCGTTGTCGGTGTGGCAAGCGAATCGGTTACGATCGAGGGTGAAACGAGCGCGTTTACTGTGGACGCAGCGAGCGGTAATACCGTGACGCGGCGTTTCTGCACGAGTTGTGGGTCACCGCTTTTCTCCGAATTATCTGCCAGTCCCGGGATGCTCATTTTGAAAGCCGGGAGCCTTGATGATCCTGGACGCGTAACCCCGGCGATGCACATCTGGACCGACAGCAGTCCAGCATGGGCAGAAACATCCGGTCAACTTCCGGAACATCCTGGACAACCTGACCTTTAGCGAGGAAGTGACGATAATAATGTGCGATGTTACGGGTGAGTCCGTTCACTCAACGGGTCGCCCAAAGACAGCCGCGCTTCATGATCTCTTTAGCCTGTGGCACGTCAAAGTCTTCAGCAACGTGCCCGAGTGAGCTGTAGAAAACGCGACCTGCCCCGTATCGTTTTTTCCAACAGATCGGCATGACGACATCCTTAACCCAATCAACGTTCCAGTGACTGCCGCTAAAGGTTGTGGTCGCGAGCACATCGTTGGACGGATCTACGTGCATGAAATATTGTTCGGAGTGCATCGTGAAATCGGAAAGACCACTCACGATGGGGTCTGAGCTCGTGATGTTGACCTCGTAGTCAATAACGCCCCCGGGATGACAAATAAATTGGCCTCCCACCATGAACTGGTATTCGACGTTTTGACGAAACGAATCCGCCATACCGCCGTGCCAGCCTGCGCAGCCGGTCCCGGCTCGAATTGCTTGAAGTAGACCAGTTTCCTGTTCCCGCGAAATGCCGGCCATGGTCCAAACCGGTACGATGAGATCTTGAGAACTTGTAAAGGCTTCGTCCTCGAGCGCGTCCAGTGCATTCGATACTTCGACCTGGTAGCCCTCGGTACGCAAAACCTCGGCAAAAAGGGTGGCCGTTTGCTCTGGTTCGTGCCCATCCCAACCGCCCCACGTAATGAATGCGTTCTTAGCCATAAGGGTTAGTCCTCTTAATCGAGTTCGCCGATTGCCAGTCCGGTCGGTAGCGCGTCTGGCCGATCGGGTGTTGTTGTTAATTCAATGTGTTCGCCCCTCGCAGATGAATCGCCGAACGCCTCCATGATCTCCAGGACGTGGTAAGCGAGTTCGCCGCTACAACGGTGTGATCGACCGGTTCGAATACCGACGCACATGTCGGCCAGACCGATACTGCGCATATTTTCTAGATAACCGTGGGTCAACGGCAGTTCGTCCCATGTGCGGTCGGTTTGGGACACGCGGACACTTCCACCGAAACCGTTGGGATCGGGCGACGACAGACTGGCGTCCGTACCGTGAATTTCGATAAAACGATTTGAATGCAGCCATACGTCGAAACTCATAACGACGGACACGATCGCACCGTTAATGAACTCAAGTGTCCCCGCCGTATGGGTATCGACCTCGACGTCGATTTGTTCGCCACGGCGAAGTTCGGATCCAATGGTGCGGGTGTCGAAGGCTCTGGCTGTCAGCGCCGCCACGCGACGTACTGGCCCCAATGCGTTAATCAGGGCCGTCAAGTAGTAGGGACCCATGTCAAACAGAGGACCGCCACCCGCCTGGTAATAGAACGCGGGGTTGGGATGCCATGACTCATGGCCGTGATTCATCATGAAGGCAGTGCCCGCAATCGGTGTCCCGACGGCGCCGTTGTCAAGGGCACTGCGTACCGTTTGATGGCCTCCACCTAGGAACGTGTCGGGCGCGCATCCAACTCGCAGTGCGCGCTCGCGAGCCGCTTCAATCACGCGTTTTCCCTCGACGGCGTTCAAAGCAAAAGGTTTTTCGCAATAGACATGTTTGTCGGATTGGACGGCCGCGAGGTTGACGTCGGCGTGGGCGCTGGGAATGGTCAAGTTGAGAATGACCTCAATGTCGTCACGGGCCAACAGTTCGTTGACCGTCACTGAAGGGATATCAAAGTTTTCGCTGCATCTCGCGGATGCCTCGGCGTCGATATCAGCGCACGCTGCGAAATTAAGGACGTCGAAAGTCGATGCCGCTTTTAGGTACGCGGAGCTGATCACCCCGCAGCCGATGAGTCCAATCGATACAGGTTCGATCATGGTCTAGAAAAACTTTTTTGATTCAGCATTAGTACAGTAAGCGGCGATCGATCTTGCACGTTGATTCTATCGCCTAAGCCCTTTTATAGGTATCGGTGTCCAATGTAATCCGTCGCGATCCCTTGCTGGGGCTCAAATAATGGCGGTGCTATGATCGCGCATTCAATAGCTCTAGGGGGAAATCATGGCATTAACAGGGTTCGATCACCTCGTGGTGCGCGTCAACGACATTGATGAAGGCATTGCGACGTATCGCGATCGACTAGGTTTGACACTTGATCGAATGGCCGAAAGCGAAGCGTTGGGAATAAAGCAAGCGTTCTTCAACATGCCCAATGGCGGGTTCATTGAGATTGTTGCACCAACCAGTGCTGATTCGGCGGTCGGCAAAGCGCTCGAAGGTCGAGGCGAAGGCATGCATACCATCGCCCTTGAGGTCGATGACTTAGACGCGACTTGCGAGGCCATGAAAGAAGGCGGAGCGCGGCTGATTGGTGAGGGCGGCCCGCAGGTATTTGTGCATCCAAAATCGACGCACGGGATCCTGCTGCAGCTGTCGGTCCGTCAATAGAAGACGGGTCTACTAGATGGCGTAGCATTCGCTCGCAGGGATTACTGAGGTTCCAGCAAGGTTAGGTTGGGCGTGCCCATCGATACCACTTCGATTACGTGTTCGAGACAAAGAAGGCTGTAATGCTGAAGCCTGTCGTTCGTCCGCAACCCGGTGCTGGTGGAATCGACGTAGTCCAGAAAATTCGACTGGCGATAGAGTCGAGCCAGGGTTCCTAGGTAGTCTTCGGACGTGTCGTTACTCGCGAACGATTCGTCGCGTATCGCGTACGCAACGTAATTGGGAAATTCGATTCGATATGTCTCAAGTAATGGATCTATGTCGACCGGATCATCTGGGCTCATCCCCAACCCCTCGAGTTCCTCTCTAAAGTCGGAGGCGAGTGCTTGTTCGATAATAAGCTCGAGAACGTTGTCCTTCGGCTCTCGAATGGCCGTTAGGTAGACGTAGTTGAGGCGATTGAGATCGAGCCATTCGACTGCGCAGGACTTCATTGCTGCGCCGGATTCACCGCGTGGATGCGAAAACCTTCGCCGAAACGATCGGGGGAGAGACCTTGGGTACTTAATGCCATATCCATCAGTTCTTTGCCCGTTCTTGTATCTGGTGTAAATACCAGGTTCTCGCGGCCGGTAGCCATAAAAGTGTGAAGGCGATCAACGCTAGTGTTTTGGTCAGGAGGTCGGCGAGGGGTGTCGTTGCGATGCTGCCGAGGACATTTCCTGTATTAAGAAGACCCCAAGCGTAGGCGACCCAGATGCCCGTAATGGTTGCCCGTACCCAACCCCATGCATTAAAGGTTGCGTAGGCTAGGCAACCCCAGAGTGCGATGAAAAAAATTTCACCGCCGTGGTTGTCAACAAGGCTAGGTGCAACAACCCACGAAAAGATGAGGACCACGGCGTTGCACGCGAGCAATCCTGATGCCACCCGGATAGCCGTGGGTCGGTCGCCGATTGCAGCGGACGGTGAGTCGTCGACTAAACCCATGACAGTCGTGTGTCGGTGTGAACGTCGTTTTGTGGAGGATGTTGTCCGGGGTCGTCAAGGCTACAGATAGTTACATCGATCACGTCCGGGTGCTCGGCGAGGACACAGGCGACCGGTGTACCGCAACTACTACAAAAATAACGGGTTCCGTGTGAGGAAGATTGGAGAACTTCGGGCTCGCCTTGAACGTACTCGAAGTCCTTTGTTGGCACCACAATCCAAGAGACATACGCGGCGGCGGACGTGCGCCGACACATCGTGCAATGGCAGTTTGCCGACGGGTAGCTGTCTTCCTTAATGCGGTACCGGATCGACCCGCAAAAACATCCGCCTTCTAAATTCATGATCGTGAGCTCCTTCGCCTCGGTTGAGATAGCCTACCCGCCGCACCACTTTTTTTCAGGTTTACGGTAAATACCGAGCCACTAAGGACACCGAAATGGCACCTCAGAACTTGCCGTCAAAGGGTGCGAACTGTATTGTGACGCCGGCTCGAGACCGCGCTTTTTTTACTCCTGGGGGATGCGGAGTTCATGGGTGTTGAAGAGACGACGAGCGATATTTGGCCGTTCGTTATTTACACGTTAGTAGTAGGCGTTGTTCTAGCCGTAACCCTGTTAGTTTCCTGGTTTTTTGGGTCAAAGGCTCGACACGGTGGGGCCCAGAACGTCCCGTATGAATCCGGCATCGTCTCGGTGGGCGAGGCGGAAAACATGCGTTTGTCGATCGAGTTCTACTTGGTCGCTATTTTTTTTGTCATCTTCGATCTTGAGACGATCTTTATTGTTGCCTGGGCCGTCGCATTTGAAGAAGTCGGCTGGGCTGGTTACGTGGGGGTCGCAATATTCATTGGTATCTTGTTGGTGGCACTGGTGTACGAATTGAAATCTGGTGCGCTTGACTGGGGACGTAAATCGCGTCGTTCCGAACCCGCGAAATATGCCGCCTTGGAGAATGGCTAGTGGAATGGCGATTGATAAAAACAGAGCCCGGTGCATCGATGAAACCGGTCGAAGATGCTTACATCGAAGATGCTGCGAAGGGTTTTTTGACCGCTAAGCTTGAAGATTTGGTGGCCTGGGGCCGGTCCAACTCCATCTGGCCATTCAATTTTGGTCTGTCGTGCTGTTACGTCGAAATGGCGACGAGTTTTACGTCACGACACGATGTGTCGCGGTTCGGCGCAGAGGTGATACGGGCCACGCCTCGCCAAGCTGACTTGATTGTGGTTTCGGGCACCGTGTTCCGGAAAATGGCACCGGTGCTCCAACACCTCTACGAACAGTTGTTGGAACCCCGCTGGGTGATTTCAATGGGCTCGTGCGCTAACTCGGGCGGCATGTTCGATGTCTACAGCGTCGTTCAAGGATCCGATAAATTTCTACCAGTAGACGTCTATGTACCCGGTTGCCCACCTCGTCCGGAGGCATTTATGCAGGGTTTGACCTTGCTGCAAGAGTCCGTGAAAAACACCGAACGACCGTTGTCATGGATGATCGGAAACGATGGCGGCGTGGCGAAGTACGACCCCAGTCAACGAGACAAACACACGCCCGAGCGTATGAAAGCGACGGATCTTGCGGAGCCGACGACCGTCGGGGACGCGCCGCTGACGACGGACTTATTGGGGAAGAAGCGCGGTAGCTAAGAAGTGTCTGAAGTAGTTGAATCAACAACAGAGTTCGCTGCGTCGACGGTGGTCGACGATCTCACCGCCAAGGTGGGTGCCGATCGCTGCGTGGTTCAAGAAACGGCAGACAAGATACCCACGATTTGGGTTCCTCGGGAAGAGATTCAATCGGTCCTCCGATATCTGAAGGACGAGGTGAGCGCACCGTACGAATTGCTGTTTGACGTCTCCGCGATTGACGAGCGGACAAGGCAGCACCGGGTAGATCAACCGGATTCCGACTTCACCGTGTTTTATCACCTGATTTCACTGTCGGGAAATAACGACATAAGAATTAAGGTCCCGTTGTCCGAAGCAGATAACCGCGTTAAGAGTGTTTCCTCCATCTATCCGGTGGCCAATTGGTATGAACGTGAGGCGTTCGACATGTTTGGGATCGACTTTGAGGATCACCCGAACCTGCGTCGAATTCTGACGCCACCTCTTTGGGAAGGGCACCCGCTGCGAAAAGAACATCCTGCCCGGGCGACCGAGATGGACCCGTTCAAGATGACGCCAGAATTCCAAAAAGCACAGCAAGATGCGCTGAAGTTTGTTCCCGAAGAATGGGGGATGAACACCGACGCGAAACATACCGACTTCATGTTCCTCAATTTAGGTCCGAATCACCCGAGCGTGCATGGTGTGTTTCGGATTGCGTTACAGCTTGATGGCGAGGTCATCGTGCAAGCGGTCCCCGATATCGGCTACCACCACCGCGCGCAGGAAAAAATGTCCGAACGTCAGTCCTGGCACACGTACATTCCCTACACCGATCGCGTTGATTACCTGGGTGGGGTAATCAACAACTTTCCGTACGTCATGAATGTTGAAAACATGGCCGGTATGAAAGTGCCGGAGCGCGCCCAGGTCATTCGCGTGATGCTGGTGGAGCTCTTTCGAATCGCCAGCCATTTGCTCTTCTATGGGACGTTCGCGCAGGACGTCGGACAGATGTCGCCGGTGTTTTATATGTTTGCCGACCGTGAACGCCTGTTCTCAATCATTGAAGCGATTACTGGCGGTCGGATGCATCCTAGCTGGTTTCGCATCGGCGGTGTTTGCCAAGATCTTCCCGACGGTTGGGATGCCATGGTGCTGGATTTTTGCAATTACCTGCCGAAACGTCTTGATCATTACGAAAAAATGGCGATGCAAAACGGCATCCTGAAACGCCGGACCAAAGGTATTGGTGCGTACAACACCGCGGAAGGACTTGAGTGGGGCATCACCGGCCCGTCGTTACGTGCCACCGGGAGCGACTGGGATCTGCGCAAGAAGCGGCCGTATAGCATGTACGATCAGTTCGATTTCGAGATCCCGATGGCGAGCAATGGCGATACGTACGATCGGTGCCGTGTCCGCGTGGACGAGATTCGGGAAAGTTTAAAGATTATTCGACAGTGCGCCGAGAACATGCCTTCCGGACCATACAAAGCGGATCACCGGCTGGCCACGCCTCCTGCCAAGGAGCGCACGATGCAGGATATCGAGACGTTGATTCATCACTTCTTAAACGTCAGTTGGGGACCCGTGATTCCGCCGGGCGAATCGTCGACCATTGTCGAGGCGAGGACGGGTTGGAATTCGTATTACTCAATATCGGATGGGGGCACGATGTCGTATCGCACGCGCATTCGGTCACCGTCGTTCCCAGCGCTTCAGCAGATTCCAGTGATTAGCAATGGATTTATGGTGTCGGATCTGATCGCCATCGTTGCCAGCATCGATTTCGTCATGGCGGACGTCGACCGATGAGTGCAGCCGAGCTGGTACACGTGTTATCGGGTGAAGAAATCGCTGAAATCGAAGCAGAGATCGCACATCTTCCAGACCGCGAATCGGCGGCGATCGATGCGTTGATGATTGTCCAGAAGCACCGTGGCTGGGTATCTGATACGAGCCTTCGCGCCATCGCCCGACTGTTGGGGATGTCTTCCGACGCGCTGGATAGCATCGCCACATTCTACAATTTGATTTTCCGCCAACCCGTTGGTCGCCACGTCGTGATGGTGTGTGACAGCGTCTCTTGTTATGTCATGGGTGCCGATGGGCTCGGTAAGGCGATCGAGGAGCACCTCGGCATCGCGTTCGGGGGAACGACCGACGATGATCGGTTCACCCTACTGCCGATCGTCTGTCTCGGGGCGTGCGATAAGGCACCGACGATGATGATTGATGATGAGCTTATCGAAAACGTGACTGCTGAGCGTCTCGGAGAGATTTTCGGGAGATTCGAATAGTGTCACTCATGGATACCAAACCCTTGCTAGGGCGAGTCGAAGAAGTTGGGGGGTTCGTTGATCTGAACGCGTATGAGGCCGGGCAGGGATATGGGGCGGCTCGAAAAGCGCTAACCTCGATGAGTCCCGAAGCAATCATCAATCTAGTGAAGGACTCGAATCTAAGGGGTCGAGGTGGCGCTGGTTTTCCCACGGGCTTGAAATGGAGTTTTGTTCCTCAGGGAGATGCAGCGGGCGAAGGCGCCAAATACCTCGTCTGCAACGCAGATGAAATGGAACCGGGCACCTTCAAGGACCGGTTTCTCCTAGAGAACAATCCGCACGTTTTGATCGAAGGAATGATCATTGGCGCGTACGCGATTCAAGCAGAGAAGGCCTATATTTTTCTACGCGGCGAATACCATCAACCCTATCGACGCCTCGTCGAGGCACTTGCAGACGCGACGACAAGGGGTTTTTTAGGGCAGGGTATTTTTGGGACCGATTTCAATCTTGACTTGCGTATTCATAGTTCGGCTGGCCGCTACATTTGCGGAGAAGAAACGGCGTTGCTGAACGCACTCGAGGGCAAACGTGCACAACCCCGAACCAAACCTCCCTTTCCACCGGCAAGCGGTGCCTGGGGAAGACCGACCATCGTTAACAACGTTGAGACGTTTTGTAACGTCCCAGGGATCGTGCGTAATGGCGTTGAATGGTATCAAGGCCTGGGTCTGACGGAAGATGCAGGCACCAAAATTTATGGAATTTCTGGCCGGGTCAACCGTCCGGGACTATGGGAATTACCGATTGGCACCCCGATTCGAGAACTGGTTGAGCGGCATGCCGGTGGTATGCGCGAAGGGTTCGAGCTCAAGGGGATTCTCCCGGGCGGTGCGTCGACGGACTTCTTGGTGGAGGAACATTTCGACTTAGCAATGGATTACGGCACGATTCAAGCGGCCGGTAGTCGGATGGGTACGGGTACCATGATTCTCATGGACAACTCCATTTGTCCGGTGGATATGTCGCGTAATTTGCAACACTTTTTCGCACAGGAATCTTGTGGTTTTTGTACGCCGTGCCGTGAAGGCTTACCGTGGATTGAAGCGCTGCTTCTGGATATCGAGGAAGGTCGCGGTCAAGAGGGGGATCTAGAAGTACTTGATCGCAATGCGCAATTTATCGGCGCGCCGGGAAATACGTTTTGTCTGCACGCAACTGGCGCGATTGAACCGTTGCAATCGGCCCTAAAGTATTTTCGAGAGGACTTCGACGAGCACATTCGGACTGGCAAGTGTCCTTATCACGGGAGACGTTTGTAGTGGCAACGATTAACGTTGATGGGCAGCAATACGAGGTTAAAGAAGGCCAAAATCTGCTTCATGCGGTGCTGTCGCAGCAGCTGAATCTTCCTTATTTTTGCTGGCATCCGGCGATGGGCTCGGTCGGCGCGTGCCGACAGTGCGCCGTCATTCAATACGCGGATGAGGACGACGAACGAGGTCGACTCGGTATGGCGTGCATGACCGACGTCGTTGACGGAATGCGGATCTCCATCGAGGCTCCGCAGGCAAGTGATTTTCGCGAATCGGTCATCGAGTGGTTGATGGAAAATCACCCGCACGATTGTCCGGTTTGTGAGGAAGGGGGCGAATGTCATTTACAAGATATGACCGTGATGACAGGACACTCCGTGCGCAAATACCGCGGTACCAAGAGGACCTGGGAGAACCAGAATCTCGGGCCGTTCATCGGCCACGAAATGAATCGCTGTATTACCTGCTTCCGGTGCGTACGCTATTACCGCGATTACGCTGGCGGCACCGATCTGTCGGCATTCGGCTCACGCAGTCGGATGTACTTTGGCCGGTCTGAAGATGGCCCGTTAGAGAGTGAATTTTCGGGAAATCTGGTCGAGGTTTGCCCGACGGGGGTGTTCACCGATAAACCTTTTGCGACTCACTACACGCGTAAATGGGACCTTCAGTCAGCGCCCTCTGTCTGCCCGGGTTGTGCCGTTGGCTGCAACGTGTTTCCTAGTGAGCGGTATGGGGTGCTTAAGCGCGTTCAAAATCGATATCACGGCGAAGTAAACGGCTATTTTCTGTGTGATCGAGGCCGGTTTGGGTCGCACTTTATTAACAGTGACCAACGAATCCGACGCGCTGGAATCCGAGCTGACGACGATATTTTCGAAGCGAGCGGTGCATCAAATGCCGTCGCCGAAGCCGCTAAATTAGCTAAAACAAATGCCATTGGCATCGGTTCGCCTCGAGCGAGTTTTGAAGCCAATTTCGCGCTGAAAAAATTGGTCGGGGAGGAGCGTTTTTGTACAGGACTTAGTGATAACGAGGCAATGTTGATTGAACTCGCCTTGTCCATTCAGCGCGAAGGCGGTGCCCGTATCCCCTCACTTACCGATGTTGAAGCGGCCGATGCGATTCTTATTTTAGGAGAGGATGTACTGAATACTGCACCGCGAATTGCCTTGGCCGTGCGGCAAGCGGTACGTGGCGAGTCCCACTCAATGGCCGAGGAGGCAAGGATCCCAGGTTGGCAAGATGCTGGTGTCCGAGGCCACGCGCAACAAGCGTTAAGTCCACTGTATGTTGCGTCGGTTGCGGCAACGCGTATCGATGATGTCGCGACGGCGACGTTCGGCAGTGCTCCACAAGATATCGCTCGCGTCGGTGCAGCGATTGCGCATGAGATCGATTCGAATTACGCAGCGGCGGATGTTGAATTATCCACTGCCGGGATCGATTTTTCGCGCCGAGTGGTCGAGGCGCTCGGTTCCGCCAAACGACCGCTCATCGTATCGGGAACGGGTATCGGAGATCCGGACGTGTTGCGTGCTGCTGCGAATGTGGCGTGGGCGTTAAAGGCACAAGGTTCGGACCCAGCGTTATTGTTATCGCCAATGGAAGCCAACAGTTATGGCGTCGCATTGCTTGGCGGCGGACTGTCTATGGCGGATGCGTTGGACGCTATGACGGGCGGCAGCCCTGCCATCGTAATGGAGAACGATTTATACCGACGTGGTGATGCACAAAGGGTAACCGCTGCTTGCAGCGAGTCCAAAATGCTGGTGCTGGACATTCTAGAAAACGAAACGGCGGAACACGCCGCAGTCTTGTTGCCCGCATCGTCCTACGCCGAATGCACGGGGACTTACGTCAACTACGAAACCCGGGCGCAAAGGTTTTACCAGGTGTTTGAGCCCGATGACGAGATTCGGCCGGCTTGGCGTTGGATAAGTGACATTGCTGATGCGCTCGATTCAAGCGGTGCGGGCTGGGCCAACATTAACGTCCTCATTGAAGAATGTGCAAAGGCTACTCATGCGGTTCTCGCCACCATATCCCCACCGTCCGACTACCGGGTTGAGGGCGGCACTAGGATTCCACGTCAACCGCATCGATACAGTGGACGCACCGCGATGCGAGCCCAAATATCTGTTCATGAACCGAAAGCGACGGTCGATGACGAAACGCCGTTCAATTATTCGATGGAGGGACAAAATCTCGGCACACAAGATGGAGCTGCGGTTCCGTTCGTCTGGTCGCCGGGCTGGAATTCCAATCAGTCGGTTTTTAAGTTTCAGCAAGAGGTGGGTGGTGCGCTCCTTGGTGGTGACCCCGGCGCACTGTTGGTCGTGCCCGAGTCTGACTCCGACGAGGCGTCGCGAGCCACGAAATTTCGAGACGTGCCGGATGCATTTGTCGCCACCGAGGCGTTCTTGGTTGTCCCGGTCCACGCGATCTTTGGGAGTGATGAACTGTCAAATGCTTCATGGCCCCTCGCCAGCCGAATACCGGCTCCGTTCGCGTTGCTGAACGCCCCTGACGCGAACAGACTTGGCGTTCTAGCCGGTGGCGGGGTTTCGGGATCAGGGTTAGATGCCAGTCTTGAAGTCCTCATCGATGACCGAATCCCGGCCGGGGTAGTGGGTGTCGTTCACGGTCTACCCGGGACACACACGATGCCCACGGGCCGCATCGAGTTATCTATTGATTCAAACTTTGTCCGACGGCCGAACGGCACTTCCGACGTGATTGCAAGAGGCTAATGGAGCTTCCTCCCAACATTTGGTCCTACGTGCTGATTCTGCCAATCGCAGTGGGCGCGCTGGTAACGGCTCTGATTCTCGTTTGGTGGGAACGACGATTGTTAGGCTGGTGGCAAGATCGAAAAGGGCCAAATCGTGTTTGGCGCTGGGCGGGTGGTTTTGGTCAAGCCATCGCGGACGCCATCAAGCTGCTCGCGAAAGACGACTGGGTACCCCCATTCGGGGACCGTCTTTTTTTCGTCCTGGCCCCGGCGATTGTTGCCGGATCCATGCTCATGGCATACGTCGTTGTCCCGTGGGCACCGCGAGAATCGGGACTCATCATCACCGATTCCAATATCGCCGTTCTTTGGTTCCTGGCGATGTCATCGCTCGCCGTTTACGGCGTGCTTCTGGCAGGATTTGCCAGCAACAATAAGTATGCCCTCCTGGGTGGCCTCCGGGCGGCTGCACAGATGGTGACATACGAAGTGTTTATGGCGTTGTCGCTGATGGGCGTTGTGATCTTGGCGGGATCATTTAGCCTACTAGACATCGTCGAAGATCAAGCTGGGTTGTGGAACATTGGCCCACAGTTCGTTGGGTTCGTGATTTTCTTGCTCGCCGGATTGGCGGAGACGCACCGCTTACCGTTCGATTTACCGGAAGCGGAGCATGAACTAACCGGGGGATTTCACACCGAATATTCAGGGATGAAATTCGGCTTGATCATGGCGGCTGAATACCTAGGGCTAATTATCACGTCTGCGATGATCGTCTTATTGTTTTTCGGCGGCTGGCTGTTACCACCCGCGTTACAGGCGATGGTACCAACGGGCCTGACGTCGACGCTGGTCGGATTGGGGGTCTTCGCCGCCAAGATTATCGTGTTCATTAACTTTTTCATCCTATTGCGTGCCGCCATACCACGACCGAGATACGACCAACTGATGTCGTTGGGATGGAAAATTCTGCTGCCGTTGTCTCTCGTTAACGTGCTCGGGACGGGTGCGTGGATGTTGTGGACGGGCTAGGGGTGCAAGAATCATGATTAGCCAACTGCGAACGATCTGGACCATCTTGCAGCACACGCCCGGCTTTCGGCGTCTTTTCGGCATGCGCAGCGAAACGGTTCAATACCCAGAAGAGATGCCCTATCTGGCGCCGAGATACCGCGGTCGTATCGTACTCACGCGCGATCCAGACGGTGAAGAACGATGCGTTGCGTGCAATTTGTGCGCAGTCGCGTGTCCGGTCGATTGCATCGCCCTGCAGAAAACCGAAAAGGAAGAGGATGGACGGTGGTATCCAGAATTTTTTCGTATCAACTTTTCGCGTTGCATTATGTGCGGACTTTGCGAGGAAGCTTGTCCCACCTATGCCATTCAATTGACGCCGGATTTTGAGTTGGCTGAATTTGATC
>CAJWCW010000013.1 GCA_913030615.1 uncultured Gammaproteobacteria bacterium
TTGGCATGAGTTTTGTCTCGAGTGATGGCATTGATATTCACTACGACGTGTATCGAGGCGACGATGAAAATAGTCGGCCCTGGTTGACGTTTGCGCACGGCGCTGGCGGCAACGCGGCAAGCTGGTGGCAACAGGTTCCTTCTTTCTTCGATGACTACGACATCGTGACCTTTGACCATCGAGCTTTTGGACGGTCGCGATGCCGCGACGAGGATTTTGATCCCGATCTATTCGTGGCTGATTTGAGGTCCGTTCTCGACGCGGAGGAGATTCGTCGGACGGCGCTTTGTTGCCAATCGATGGGGGGTCGCACGGGACTCGATTTCGCGCTATCCGAACCGGATCGAGTGTCAGCACTCGTGATGAGCCATACGGTGGGAGGTCTAAGTAGCGAGGCCATCGACGACGTTCGCCGCGAACACATACGGCCGCAACCGACCCAACCCTTCGGCAGTTGGGCCGTTGCGTTGGATCTGCCTGAGAAAAATCGGCCGCTTTCGCACCTCTATAATTGCATTGGTGCGATGAACCTCGACTTCTCGCGTGTCGGTTTGGGGGGGTTGCGTAATCGCGGTAAACAAATCGATTTAGCCGAAATGAAGGCCTTCAAAACGCCCACGTTGTTCATCACCGCGGATAAGGATGTCGTCGTACCACCTAGGGTCGTTGAAATTGGCGCAGCGATGGTTCCCGGCGCGACGTTCGTCAATCTCGGTGACGCTGGCCACTCGTCATATTTTGAGATACCCGATAAATTCAATCGTGTGGTGAGAGAATTTCTCCAACCGCACCAATAAAGGAGCGATGCAATGACACAACCCTATCCGGTACACCCCCAGTTGCAAGGTAATTTTGCGCCGATTCGTATGGAGGCCGATATCGATGACCTGGTTATCGAGGGAGAGCTACCACGATCGCTTGAAGTTGCGTATTACCGCAATGGTCCGGACCCTCAATTTCCACCGCGAGGAGAGCATCATTGGTTCGCGGGGGATGGCATGTTGCACCAGTTCGTCATTGCCGAAGGCAAGGTACGATACCGCAATCGTTGGTTACGAACCGTCAAGTGGCATAAAGAGCGTGAAGCCGGACGTTCGCTTTTCGGCGCTTTTAATCCAATGGACGCCGATCCTTCGGTAGCCGGTATTGAGACCGATGGCGTGGCTAACACCAATGTGATTTGGCACGGCGGACGTCTACTCGCCTTGGAAGAAGGGCACGCGCCTTTTGAAGTCGATTCGCAAACGCTCGAATCGATCGGACCTTGGCGCTTTGACGACACGTTTGAGGGTCCGATGACCGCGCATCCCAAAATAGACCCGGTAACCGGCGAAATGATTTTTTTCGGTTACATGGTCGATGGCATGCTAGGCAAGGGCCTCTCATACCAAGTCGTCAACGCGGATGGCGTGCTGACCCGATCGGAACGATTTGAAGCGCCGATTAGCAGTATGGTCCACGATTTCATCGTGACCTCAGAGCACGTTATTTTTCCGATTCTTCCGCTTACGGGAAGCGTCCAAAGAGCGATGCGGGGTGAACCGGCCTTCGCCTGGGAGCCTGAGAAGGGCAGCCATATTGGCGTAATGCCTCGAGACGGTTCCGTGAAAGACATCCGTTGGTATGAAACCGATCCTTGTTACGTCTTTCATCCGATGAATGCGATGACTTCAGGGAATAAGATCCGCGCACACGTAATGCAGTTTGAAGAGGCACCGCTTTTCCCACACGCCGACGGCAGTGCGGCCGATCCTAAAAAGGCCAATGCGCGTTTGTGCGAATGGGAAATCGATCTCGCCGATAATGCACGGGGGGTCAAGAGGACCTATCTGGACGATATTACCGGCGAATTTCCGAGGCTTGATGAGCGCCGTGCTGGACTCGACTATCGACACGGATACTATGCTGCGTCGACGGGTCGTGAGGGCAGCATGGGGTTCAACGCGTTGGTGCATCACGACTTTGGAAAAGACGTCGCTACCCGTTACGAGCTCGACGCTGGGGATTATTTAGGTGAACCGGTATTTGTTCCGGAAGCCGAAGGCGCAGAAGAAGGCGCAGGATTCTTGCTGACGCTTATTTATCGGGGCGCCGAAAACCGGAGCGATCTTGCCGTGTTTGATGCGCGAGACGTCGCTTTGGGCCCAGTGGCCGTCGGACAACTTCCGCATAGGGTCCCTTACGGTTTTCATGGCAACTGGCATTATCTAAATGGCAGCTAGGAAGGAACGGCGAAGTTTTTGGACCTGGGGCTATCAATCGGATGAGCCGTCGGAGAACGAGCGCCGAGCCGCAGCCGAACGGATTTCTAGACGCACGGGGCGCGCGAGTGAACCCCCGCCGATTCCAGATATTGATGCGATAAAGCTGCGATTACCTCGCGTTAAGATTCCAGGGAAGCTGGAAGAATTCGTATCGACGTCGCAAGTGGAACGAATTACCCACACTCACGGTGGCCACTCACTGGAATTGCTTGCGGCGTTGCGAGGTATTTTTGACAACCCGCCGGATGCAGTCGCACATCCACGAAACGAGGATGAACTAGAAGCCGTACTCGAATGGTGCGATAACTCGGAACACGCGGTAATCCCATACGGCGGAGGCACCAGCGTCGTTTGGGGCGTCAACGCTCCGCTCGATCGAGACACTGCGGTGACCGTTGACCTGGACGAAATGAATGCTGTTTTAGAGCTCGACGAAACGTCGCGCGCGGGACGATTTCAGGCCGGCATGCTGGGACCCGATGTTGAAGCCACACTTAAGCCGCATGGATTGACACTGCGACATTTTCCTCAGAGTTTTCCGTGGTCGACTGTTGGTGGTTGGGTAGCGACACGGTCGGGTGGCCACTACGCCACCAACCAGACCCACATTGACGATTTTGTCGAGTCGACGCGAATGCTAACCCCCAAAGGGTGGTTTGAATCGCGGCGTCTTCCAGGTAGTGGCGCCGGCCCAAGTCCTGATCGACTTGTGATCGGATCGGAGGGCACGCTTGGACTGATTAGCGATTGTTGGTTGCGACTGCAAAAGCGCCCTGTTTATCGAGCCACCGCTGGGGTCGCGTTCTCGTCTTGGGAGGCGGGTGCCGAGGCCGTTCGGCATATCGTACAGACGAAACTTTGGCCTGCTAATTTGCGCATCCTTGATCCGCTAGAAGCAGCCAACGCTGCGGGCATGGATGGCGAAACTGCCCTCCTCATCGTGGGCTTTGAATCCGGCGATGTACCCCAAGGAGAAAATATAAGGGCCGCCATCAACATTGCCCGTGAATTTGGTGGGATCGTGGATGATGACGATGTTCACATTGACGACGGTGGTGGGAGTGCCACGGGTCGGCAGGGAGCTGTCGGTGCCTGGCGCGACGCATTTATAGGTGTAAACGCTGGTCTCACTGCAGGCTTGGGATTGCTCTCGGATACGTTCGAAACGGCAATTACTTGGGATCAATGGCCCGCTTTTGATGGCGAAGTGCGAGAGCGTGTGGGTCGAGCACTGCGGGAGACTCTTGGGGAAGATGCCCAACTTTCTTGTCGTTTTACCCACGTTTATGCCGATGGTCCTGCGCCGTACTATTCATTTAGTGGACCCGTCGAAATAGGTTCCGAAATCGAGTGTTGGCAAGTCATCAAACACGCTGCCGTGGACGCAGTCATTGATGCAGGCGGTACCGTCACCCACCATCACGCGGTGGGTCGGATGCACCGGGATGGCTGGGAACGGCAGCGACCAGAGCTTTTTGGCGAGGTTCTTCGCGCGGCCAAACATTCACTGGATCCTCACGGGATACTGAATCCAGGTGTTCTTTTCGATTCTTAATACGCTATTGGGTTTTCATTCGAGACACGACGCATGAGCTTTGCCCGCCTTGTCGTCGATCTGGATTCGGTCTCGGCGAATTATCGTCGATTTGTGGAAGCTTCGGCTGGGCTGGCTGGGGCCGTAGTGAAAGCAGACGCCTATGGGCTGGGTATGGAAGCGGTTGCGCAACGGTTAAGAATAGAAGGTTGCGAACATTTTTTCGTCGCAACGCCAGAAGAGGCGTTTGCGCTTAGGTCGGTCATCAACAAAGGTGTTGTTTACGTGTTTTCGGGGCCCCCGGACGCGGATACAGCGATGGCTTTCGCGATGGCGAACATTGTTCCCGTGCTTAATTCACCCGAACAAATTCGATTATGGAAGCGACAAAACGGGGCGCCGGCGGCGCTGCAGGTGGATACCGGAATGCAAAGGCTTGGCTTTGACCCGAAAGAGCTTGCGTCGACGATGCTCGAGGGCATCGAATTGGTGCTTCTGATGAGCCACCTCGCGTGCGCGGACGAGCCTCAACATCCAAAAAATGAAGAGCAGGTATACCTGTTCAGCCGCGTTTGCGAAGACTTTCCAGGGATAGAAACAAGCTTTGGCAATTCGGCTGGAACGCTAAATGGTATTCAATATCAAGGCGGGATAACGCGACCTGGTATCGGGTTGTACGGTGGCAATCCATACCTCGATAAAGCTAACGATTTTCGTAATGCTGCCGTGTTTGAAGCGCAGGTCGTTCAACGGCGCCACGTTAATGCGGGTGAATCCGTAGGGTATGGGGCAAAGTATGTTGCACCACAAAATGTCGAAATCGCGATTGTTGGCGTCGGCTATGCCGATGGCGTGTCACGGGTTCTCTCGGGGAAAGGGCAGCTCGCCCACAACGGCGCACGGTTGTCTGTCTTGGGTCAAATAGGTATGGATCTGATACACGTTGATGTGACCGACGACCCTAGTATTTCCGTTGGTGATTGGCTCGAAGTATTTGGTGTCACGGTCACGCTGGACGAAGTGGCCGAGACGACGGGGACGTCGGGCTACGAAATTCTTTCCCGTATAGGGTCACGCGTTTCACGCGTATACGTGTAGTCTTAAGGGTCGTGTTGCGGAACAGTTATTTACCTGGGGGATGAGATGACATCGATCAACAAAAATGGTGTGCTCGCTGGAAAAGTTGCGGTGGTTACGGGTGCGAGTCGGGGTATAGGAGAGGCGATCGCGGTCAGGTTTGCGATGGAAGGTGCACGCGTGGTCGTTTCAGCTCGCACGGTGGAAGAAGCGGACCATTTTTTGCCCGGCACGATTAAGGCAACGGTGAAAAAGATTACCGATGCCGGTGGTGAGGCCGTTGCCATCAAATCCGATTTGGCGGTTGCCGAGGATAGAGAGAGTCTCATCGCGGAAACGGAGGAGCGGTTTGGCCCCGTTGATATCCTTGTCAACAACGCCGCGGTGACGTGGTTCGTCCCCGTCCACGATTTTTCGGAGAAGCGGTTTCGTACAATGATGGATGTACAAGTGTGGGCACCATTCGAGCTCGCTCAGGCGTGTTTACCATCGATGCTGGAGCGGGGCGACGGCTGGATTTTGAATATTTCTTCGCACGCCGCTATTCACCCGGAAGCTCAGGCCCCGGGCGGACATGGCGGCACCGTTTACGGTATGTGCAAAGCGGCGCTTGAGCGCTTTACCACCGGGCTTGCGCAAGAAGTCTATGGTGCGGGCGTGGGCGTAAACGTGATTTCTCCTGGACTTGTCGCAACCCCGGGCGTGGTGCACCACAAACTGATTAACGAAAACAATAAGGATCGAGTAACGCCCGTGGAACATATGGCTGAAGCGTGTTTGCGGCTGTGTTACGGAGACGCCAAGAGCTTGACCGGACGCATCGATTATGCGGATCAAGTCATCAAAGAATTTTCACTTGAACCCGCGGATCTGATCTGAACGGAACAGTTCGATCGATAAGGCGAGCGCTCCTGGTATCGACGACAAGACGTTGGGTAACTAGGTTGGACGATGAGGTCAACTCCTTGTTCCGTTTTGTAGGAAAGTGTCAGCGCGATTTCACGCGTATGCGCATTACAATGGATTCTAAAAAGGGAGAATGAAAAACGTGAGCGAACCCCTGCATAACGAATTGGCGCCAGATTCAATTGAGGCCCGCGATCTTCGGCACTTGTTGCATCCAAACACGAACTTAGGCGAGCTGCAGCGTCAAGGCCCCGCGGTGCATGCCGAAGCTAAAGGCGTTTACCTTTGGGACAACCACGGTAAGCAGTACTTGGAGGGAATGGCTGGGCTCTGGTGCACGGCACTGGGGTATGGAGTTCAAGAACTAGCCGATGCCGCGAGTGAACAACTTAAAAAGTTGTCCTATTCGCAGCTTTTTGGTGGTAAGACCAACGAGCCGAGCGTGCTACTCGCTGAAAAGTTGATGGAGATTGTTCCTATAGAAGGCGGACGCGTATTTTTTGGGCTTACGGGCTCGGACGCGAACGACACTCAAATCAAGCTCATGTGGTACTACCACAATCTCGTGGGTCGACCCGAGAAGAAGAAAATCATCTCGCGCTGGAGCGGGTATCATGGGGTCACGGTGGCGAGCGGAAGCCTCACCGGCCTAGCGCCTTTTCACAAAGCCTTTGATCTGCCGATTCAAGGCATTCTCCACACAGAATCGCCTCACTACTATCGGGAAGCTCACGAAGGAGAGACCGAGGACCAATTCACCAACCGATTAGCCAACAGCCTGTCGGATCTGATCGAGGAAGAAGGACCTGAAACCGTCGCGGCGTTTATTGCCGAACCGGTATTGGGGGCTGGTGGCGTGATCGTGCCTCCAGATGGATATTACGAAAAGATACAAGCAGTTCTCGAGCGTCACGGCGTACTTTTTATCGATGATGAAGTCATTTGTGGATTTGGTCGAACGGGCAACCCCTTTGGTTGCCAAACCATGGGCATAAAGCCTACGACCATGAGTGTGGCCAAAGCGCTTTCGTCAGCCTATCTCCCGATCAGCGCCGTCATCGTTCCGGATTCGATGTACCAGCCATTTGTAGAAGCCAGTTCGGAATTAGGTAATTTTGCGCACGGATTCACATATTCGGGTCACCCGGTCTGCGCGGCGGTTGCGTTGCGTAATTTAGAACTCATCGAAGAACGGCAGGTGTTTGCTCACGCCGCAAAGATGGGCGAAATATTCCAATCGCGGCTCAACCAATACGGTGAACATCCTTTGGTGGGAAATACCCGAGGCGCCGGCTTGATCGGTGCGGTTGAATTAGTGGCGGACAGGGAGACGGGTCAGAAGTTTGATGGGTCGCATGCGGTCGGCGGCTTCTGTATGGATCGCTGTTTAGAGCACGGGCTCATAGTGCGCGCCCTTGGCGACACGATTGCTTTTTGCCCACCGCTCGTTATCGACGATAAGCAGATTGACGAACTGTTCGGAAAATTCGAGCAAGCGCTCGCCGACACCTTGGCTTATGCCAACACGCTCGATTAAAGCTATTTAAGCGACGCTCTAATTTAGAACCGTTAGCTCGTCGGATCCTTTGATGTGGACCGGGCGGGCGCAAAATTCTTCGACGAGCATCGCATTCATGATGTCGGGATCTTGAGTGTTCACCCACGTTCTGGCGTCGTCAGCGGTTCGGCAAGCCAGATGCGCGATGGTGGGATCATCTCCATTGAACATAACGGTATACGATTCTATGGTCGCATCGCCCACGAACTCCGCTAAGCAGTGACGCGATGGAAGTGCATCAATGTCCGCTTGAACGTTTTCTACAGAGAAGTCGTGGTTTGGAGCTTCGCTGCTGTAAATGCCGTGCGCGTGTTTGTAAAGATTTCCGCCGTTGGCCGTGATGAGCGCCCGAGCACCTTGTTTTTCGCGTAATAGCTCGACCGTCCTGGCAACGCTGTGCATGACGTAGTTATTCAAGGGTCCGCCACCGAACGTCAAACCGCCAGTAACCGTCAGATCCCGTTCTTCATCTAAACCGTATTCCTTAGCTGCAATCTGGACAGCCGACGGAAAACAACTGTAGAGATCAACGAAATCAAGTTGGTCGACCGTCGTGTCGGTGAGTTCAAGGAGACGGCGGCCGATCAGTCGGATTCCCGGTGACGAATAAAAGTTGTCTCGTACCGAAGCAGAAAAGTGGTCGTAGCCGATGACTCCAGCGCACGGATAAATCCAACGGTCTTTCGCTATACCTAAAGAATTTGCCTTGGACGCTGAACACATAATGAGCGCGGCACCCATATCGACGAACATGTTGGCATTCATGAATTTGGTGTAAGGGAAACTAATACGTCGATTGGTTTCCGAAGGAGTGCGAATGTCCTCCGCCGTCATATTGTGCTGAACCCAAGCGTTGGGATTGCGTTGGGCGACATCGTTAAATCGGGACCACAATTCGGAAACCCGTTTGGCGTGTTGATTAATGGATTCCCCGCGCTCTTGCCTAATTGCATTGTCGTACATTGGATATATTTGGATCGCACGCATGATCCCTCGAGCGCGCTCAAATTCATGGTGTTCGGGCTGCTGTGCCGCGCCAATCACGCGATCGTATTTACCAGGAGCGGGCGTTTCCGTGAGGTTAACGCCTGCTTTTCGGGCTTTACCCGCGCTGTTGCCATTTTCTGCGCCTGTGATGACGGCTAGATCTAGGCCTTCGTGGAGAATTGCCGAGGCGGTTTCGTTGATGACGACTTGGTTTTGATTGCCGCCAATTAAGGTGCCGATGGATTCAGCCCCAACGGCGCCAATACGTTCAGCAATGAGTTTTGCCGGGTTCTCGTAGCCCCACATTCCGCGAACGACCCGGACGGACTGCGTTTGAGCCAGTAAGTTACCGACGCCCGTATCTTCTTCGGCCATATCGATAGCGGTCATCATCATTTCCAGAGGTTCTTTGGCGTCCTCTAGTTTTTCAATTCGATTAAGGACCTGCCCCGCGCCGACAAGTACCGGTGTTCTCGGGTTGAACACCGGTTAGTCCGGTAAGCCCAAAATGCGCTTTGCGATGATGTTGCGCTGGACTTCGGAACTGCCACCCTCAATGGAATTGGCTTTAGAGCGCAGCCAGCCCCGAGTATTCGCTCGCTCGCTCGCTTCGAATCCGTCGCCTGACCAGCCCAACCCCTTGGACCCCATGATGGAAACGACAAGATCACTACGTCGCATATTTTGCTCCGTCCCGTATAGCTTGAAGAACGAAGATAGGAAAGTTGGGGCTTGGCTACTAGCAGCTTGATCGGCCGCGCGACGCATGGTTAGTTGGTAAGCGCGCTGATCCATGTTGTAAGCGAGCACGTTGGTACGTACGGTCGAATCGCCGATGCGTCCGCTTATACGACCGGCGTAGGACGCCGCGACTTCATCGAGGGTAGCAACCTTTTGGCGTGCTCCGCCAACACCCCCGATGGAACTTCGCTCGTATTGAAGTAATCGTTTTCCAACGGTCCAACCCTGTCCCGGCTCACCAATAAGAAAGCGTTTCGGTACGCGGACATCATCAAAAAAGGTCTGACAAAACTCTGATGATCCGCTGATTAGTTCAATCGGAGTAATGGAAACGCCGGGCGTTTCCATATCGAAAACAATGAACGAAATACCTTCGTGCTTGGATGCAATTGGATTCGTACGAACTAGACAAAAAATCCAGTCCGCTTGGTCGGCACCGGAAGTCCAGATTTTCGACCCGTTGATGATGTAGTCGTCGCCATCTTCGACAGCTTTCGTTTGAAGACTCGCAAGATCCGACCCTGCGCCGGGTTCACTGTAGCCCTGACACCACTTGATTTCGCCGCTGACGATACGCGGCAAATGCTCGAGGCATTGTTCGGGGGTACCAAATTCGAGAATGGCAGGTCCGATCATGGTTAATCCATGACCACCTAGAGGTGAGCGTGCGTTGATGCGCCGCATTTCATCCATGAGGATTTGATTTTCCTCTTGGGTCAGACCTCCCCCTCCATACTCGGTCGGCCAAGTTGGCGCGGTCCAGCCATGCTCTGCCATTCGATCCAGCCACAGTCTCGATTCGGGATTGATGTATTTGGCGCGTCGGCCACCGCTAATGTATTCGCCCCCGGGTGTTGCGGTCCGCATACTCTTGGGACAGTTGATCTTTAGCCAGTCACGTGCTGCTTCGCGAAATCCCATAATCTCGACGTTCCCTGTGAAACCTCGAACATTGTAACGCCGAAACAATAACTGTCAGGAGGCTGTTTGCCAGCTTGGGTTGCAGTTGCGACACTCGGAGCATGTCAGAGAAACGGGGCCCCAGATGCTGACGGATTTCGACTTTGATCTCGGAGAAACAATTGACATGCTGCGGCGTTCGGTCCGCGAGTTTTGCGAGCGAGAAATTGTTCCCATTGCTGAACGCATTGATCAATCAAACGAATTTCCTCGCCCACTGTGGCCGCTTCTCGGCGAACTTGGGGTCCTTGGTGTCACGGCGGATGAAAAATACGGTGGTGCGGGTCTCGGTTATCTGGCGCACTGTGTGGTGATGGAAGAGATCAGTCGAGCATCTGGGGCGGTGGGTCTTTCGTACGGCGCGCATTCGAATTTATGCGTCAATCAACTGTGTCGATTTGGGACAGATGAGCAGAAACAGAAGTTCCTGCCGGATCTCATTTCCGGAGCATCCCTGGGGGCACTCGCGATGAGCGAGTCGGGGGCGGGCTCGGATGTCGTAAACATGCGTCTTAAAGCCGAGGATCGTGGCGATTATTATTTGCTCAACGGTAGCAAGATGTGGATTACCAATGGTCCGGACGCCGATGTTGTGATCGTATACGCCACCTTGGATCCAGCGGCGGGAGCCAAGGGCATTACATCGTTTATCGTCGAGAAAGGCATGCCCGGTTATGAACCACAACCTAAGCTCGACAAGCTAGGGATGCGTGGTTCGGATACTTCTGAACTTCTCTTCAAAGACGTGCACGTTCCCAAGTCGCTTGTGCTTGGCGTCGCTGGTGGTGGCGTTGGCGTTCTTATGAGCGGATTGGATTACGAGCGCGTTGTTCTTGCGGCGGGCCCGGTCGGCATCATGCAAGCTTGCTTGGATGTGGTGCTTCCGTATATCCATGAACGTAGACAATTTGGTCAACCGATTGGAACGTTTCAGTTGATGCAGGGGAAAATCGCCGACATGTACACCACGCTGAATGCCAGCCGGGCATACGTGTACGCGGTAGCGAACGCATGTGATACCGGCCGGACGACTCGGTTCGACGCGGCGGGTTGCATTTTGTATGCCGCGGAAAAAGCAACTCAAGTTGCGCTGGATGCGATCCAAGCCTTGGGAGGCAATGGGTATACGAATGAATATTCAGCGGGCCGATTGTTGCGGGATGCGAAGTTGTATGAGATTGGTGCTGGAACGAGCGAGATTCGAAGGATGTTGATTGGTCGGGAGTTATTCGACGCATCAAACTAGGTGAGGCGAGCAATGGGTCGGGATGGCGTTGGTCGGCACTCGTTTGGAAACTTGACGGTGAGCTTTTTGCATGACCGATCGGAGTGACGATGGTTAGAATCTGTTGCGGAACGAATTGGGTCTGCCCTTGATGCGATACATTTCCACACGCGGTGGCATGGATCCCGTAAGGTTTCGGGAAGCCGTGATCGTTGGTCAGGCGCCGGACGGCGGACTGCTTTTGCCCGAGGTCTTGCCGAATGTCTCGTCGGATTTAGAGGGTTGGCGAGGACTTGCATTTGAAGAGTTGGCATTCGAAGTGGTGCGTCTTTTTGCCGATGATATCGATGAAGCGGTTCTCAAAAAAATACTCAAAGACGCCTTCGAGACGTTTGAGACTGAGGACAGAATTCCTCTTGTCCAACTCGACGGTCTTAACGTACTGGAGTTATTTCATGGACCTACGCTCGCATTCAAAGACGTGGCTCTTCAGGTTCTTGGCGGGTTGTTTGAGCATATATTGGGCGGACAAACGGGCAGTTTGAATATTCTAGGCGCGACCAGTGGGGATACAGGGAGCGCGGCAATAGCGGCTGTTCGTGGTCGACCCAATATCGACATCTTCGTGCTTTTTCCTGACGGTCGAACGAGTTTGATGCAGGAACTGCAAATGACGACCGTACTCGATGACAACGTCCATTGCCTTGGAATCGCAGGCACCTTCGACGACTGCCAAGAGGTGATGAAGAATATTTTCAATGATTTAGCGTTCAAGGAAGAATACAGGCTAGGTGCCGTGAATTCGGTGAATTGGGCGCGCGTTGTGATTCAAGTTGTTTACTACATCTATGCGGCACTGAAGTTCAAAGAGCCAGTATCTTTCAGCGTGCCCACGGGTAATTTCGGTAACGTATTTGCCGGTTATCTTGCTCGGTCGATGGGTGTTCCCATCGACCGACTGATACTTGCAACCAACAAAAACGACATCCTTGCACGTTTTTTTGAAACAGGTATATATGCGCGTGAGACAGTCCAACATACCCTGAGTCCATCGATGGATATTCAGGTTGCAAGTAACTTCGAGCGATTCTTGTACTTGTATTTCAACGGAGATTCGGAGCGTTTAGTCGAGTTCCTGGAGACATTCTATGAGCGAGGCTCGGCCAAGGTTGACCATATCGCCTCGATGGAGCCACTTTTTTTAGCGGCCAGCGTTGGCGAAGAAGAAACCGTGGAAACGATCAAATCAACGTACGCGTCGCACGGTTACCTACTTGATCCGCACAGTGCCGTTGGCGTCGCTGCGGCGTCGCGATTCCAACTGACAAGTCCTTTGATTTCACTCGCCACCGCACACCCGGCGAAGTTTCCGGATGCCGTGAATGAAGCCATCGGTAAGGACGTTGCTACCCATGCCAAACTCGAGAGACTGGGCTCGCAGGCTACCCGAAAGACGGTATTGGCTGCTGACGAGCTTGCTGTGAAAAACTATTTGGTCGAGAACGCCCGATAAGAGAATAGCGGATCGTTCACGCTACGAGCCCTCGAGCGCGAGGATTGCCCCGACGAGTGAAGGTAAATCGGTAACCGTTGCATGGGCGGGTACTTGGTCCGTTTTGCCGTCGAAATTAACCCAAATGGAATGCATACCCACACGATTGGCACCTTCGATATCGTCGATTGGGTGGTCGCCAATGTGCACTGCGTGGGCCGGTGAAACTTCGGCTCGGCGCATCGCTTCCAAGAACATTTCGGGACTTGGCTTGCTGGCGCCAACGTCGGCGGCAGATATCGCGAACGAAAAATAAGAATCCAAGCCAATCTTTTGAACGTCCGCATTCCCGTTGGTAAGCGCGGCGAGTTGATAACGGTGTGAGAGGGTATTGAGTGTGTCTTGGGCGCCATCGTAAAACGTAATGGTATTGCGCCAACGTATGAATACGGCAAACGCCTCACGTGCCTTGGCACTCGCTTCCGTGGACGGCAAACCGCACTGTTCGAATGCGCGACGCATCATCTGAATGCGCAACTCCGAAACGTCGTGCCGTATATCCGGATTCTCTTCCATAACCTGAGCGCGAAGAGATGCTACGTTTTCCGTGGTCATACAACTGGCGTACTCTGGAACGCGAGGTTGTATCCAATTACGCGTTTCCTTTTCCGCCCGGCGAATAACGGTGTCCACGTGCCAAAGGGTGTTATCCAAATCAAAGGTCACCAACCGGATTGTCATTTGCCGTCTTCCTTTTTATCCCGAGCTCGAGGATGAGAAACGTCATAAACCTTCGCGAGATGTTGGAAGTCCAGATGGGTATAGATTTGCGTTGTCGAAATGTCTGCATGGCCTAAAAGCTCCTGGACTGCGCGCAAGTCCCCGCTTGATTCTAACAAGTGGCTGGCAAAACTGTGTCGCAATAGGTGCGGGTGGATCGAATCAACTCCCAGGGCTTTCATCCCAGCACGTTTGACGCGGAGCTGAACGGTGCGAGGACTGATACGTTGGTCGCCGCGTCCGACGAAAACAGGGTCCTCGGGGTGCTGATCGGATCGGGTGGATAACCATGCTTGAAGTGCCGTAACGGTGTGGGAGCCGAGCGGCACGATTCGAGTCTTGCGCCCCTTTCCTAAAACCCGAGCGCTGCCGTTCGCGAGATCCAGATCCCGAATATCGAGTCCGACTAGCTCGGCGAGGCGAATACCGCTGCCATAAAATAGTTCGAGCAGGGCGCGGTCCCTCTTCTCGATCGGGGTCGTAACGCTTCCTACGAGTAGTTGGGCTGTTTGATCGGTATCAAGGGCTCGTGGAAGTTTTTTCGCGATTCTTGGCGCTCTGACACCGGTGGTCGGATTGTTGGCCAAGAGATCTTTTCGCACTAGGTAAACGAAGAACGAATTTAGGCACGAGAGGGCCCGCTTGATCGACCGCGGAGAAAGCCCCCGTTGATTTAATCGAGCAATGTGGTGCTTGATATCAGCGGATGTAATCTCGTCGACGGACTGCGTTGGATAGACCAGAAAAAAATATTTTAGGTCGCGCGAATACGCTTTTAGCGTATGGGAGGAAAGACGACGTTCGACTGTAAGGTGTCTGAAATAATCTTCCAATAGCAGACTATTGTCCGATGTCATGCCAACCTCTATTGCATCACTCGATTCAAGGTGCGACTTAAAACGTCGCTGATGTATTCGAGAAATAACGTTCCTTTCTCTGGTACGAAGCGTTGCGAATCGTTGGAGCCAATCGCGAGAATTGCTTCAAGGCCGGATAGACGCATGGGGACGAGCGCTACGGAACCTGGTTCAGTTAAGTGAGAGTCCGGGAACAGGGCTCCATATTCGTTGGGTCGATAAATTCCGCAAACGGGTTCAGGTTGGCTAAACAGGCGAGGTATGGGCGGCTCGTCGTTCGCAGGGACGCCGACGATGTGCTGGTAGTTGGCTGGTTCTTGCCAGTCGAGCACGTAACAGAGCCCGTGATCCGCATCGAATCCTTCGATCAATCTTGTTGCCAGAACCTGGTCGAGGCCCTGGAGATCAACGGTGTCCATCAGTGCCAATGTCAACGTGCGCGTCTTAAGGAATACGTTGTCGTTAACGCCTGCATTATCGACGAGTTCGTTTAAATGTTTCCTCAAGTCAATATTACGCTCTCTCAGCAGCGAAACTTGACGCTCAACAAGCGATGTTGCTGATCCAGATTCGTGAGGCAGTTCGAGTTTAGAGATCATTTCGGGGTGGCGCTCGAAAAACCCGCGCTCACGTTCCAAGTATGCGACTACCGTATCGTCGTCGATAATGGGGTCATCGGAGGTTGTCGTCATGTACTGAGTTCGCCGTCGTACACCCAAGTAGCTGCGCCGGTCATTTCAACGATTGAACTTTCGCCCTGCCACACGACGCGTACTTTACCTCCTGGCAAAGATACTTTGACCCTATCGTCCAATTTTCCAAGTAAACGCCCTGCGACAACTCCAGCACAAGCTCCCGTGCCACAAGCAAGTGTTTCACCGACACCGCGTTCAACGACACGAAGACGCACAAACTGGCGATCGACGATTTGCATAAACCCAACATTGACGCCCTCGGGAAATCGGTTGTTGTTTTGCAGCGTCCGCGCCCACTCCGTGACGGGTACGTCGGTGACGTCGTCGACAATAACCACCGCATGGGGGTTTCCCATCGATAACGGAACAAACTCGATTTTCTGGGACCCAATGTCGACCGTGTACTTAACGGCTGGCTCGTCCGTAAGAAATGGAATTACTGACGGTTTGGTGCAGGGGACGCCCATGTCCACACGAACGATACTGGTATTTGGGCTGTCTACCGCCATCTCGAGGATCGATGTATTAACGATTCCACTAGGTGCATCCATTCGCAGTGATTTCTTGATCGTTAGTCCGGCGTGTGTCACATATTTAGCAATACAACGAGCGCCGTTCCCGCATTGCTGTGCTTCCGAGCCATCAACATTAAAGATTTGGTAGCGGAAATCTGTCTCGGGATTTGAGGGTGGACGAATGATTAAAAGCTGATCGAAACCGATCCCGGTCCTTCGATCTCCCCAAGTCCGGATAAGTTCTGGTGTGAGATCAAAGCTCTGGGTGACGAGATCGAGGACCAGGAAGTCGTTTCCTAATCCATGCATTTTCGTAAACTTAAGTCGCATGGCCCAATCCCAATCCGATCACAAGATCCGTTCGAGACGCAGAAGATCGCTGATCGATTCTCTATCGCGGACCAGCTGCATATCATTACCGCGAATCATTACTTCGGCCGATCGCGGTCTCGTATTGTAGTTTGAGGACTGGACGAAACCGTATGCGCCCGTCGAAAGGATTGCCAACAGGGAACCTTCGGACAAGTCGAGATCGCGCTGCAGCGCGAGAAAGTCGCCGGACTCGCAAATTGGGCCAACGATATCCCATTGACAGCTGTCTGTAGTATCAGCGCTTACTGAAAGGACTTGGTGATACGCTTGATAAAGAGCGGGTCGAATGAGGTCATTCATTGCCGCGTCCACGACGGCGTAATTTGGTTGATCAGCCACGCGCGAAGGTTTGAGGTACTCGACTCGGGTCAATAGCAGGCCTGCTTCGGCGACTAGATAACGACCGGGTTCAATCAATAATTCCACGTTGAGACCTTCTAGCTTTTCGGACACAGCCGCCGCGTAGCTTGCTACATCAAGTTCCTCTTCGTCCGCGTAGCGAATTCCAAGTCCGCCGCCTAAATCCAGGTGCGCTAGTTCAATTCCTTCATCAGACAGTTGATGGGTGAGTCCGATCAGGTGATCCAAGGCCTCGATGAAAGGCGCGGTCTGGTTGATTTGGGAGCCGATGTGGCAGCCTAGTCCGAAGATTTTCAAGCTCTGTGACTCGTGTGCATAGCGACACATTTCGATCGCCTCCGTCTCCGCTACACCAAACTTATTTTTCCTCAAGCCTGTCGAAATATAAGGATGTGTATCGGCTTCGACGTCGGGATTGAGTCGGACGGACACAGGCGCTATTTTGCCTAAGAGGATGGAGCGCGCTTCAATCCGTTCCAGTTCTGCGGTGCTTTCCACATTGATGCACCCGATCCCTGCCTTTAGGGCGAAGTCGATTTCTGCCACGCTTTTGCCAACACCGGAAAAGATTGCCCGTGACGGAGAAATACCGACCACCATGAGGCGCTCCAATTCCCCTCCTGACACGATGTCAAAATTTGCGCCTAGCTCACTCAAATGACGGAGTATCGCGAGGTTGCTATTCGCTTTCACGGAATAACAGATTCGGTGCCTGGTATCGGCAAGGGCTCCCGCAAGATCTTGGTATCTAGCTTCTATATTATTCCAACTATAGACGTAGGTTGGGGTGCCAAAGCGGTCCGCAACCTCGTCTAGCCGCACGCCGTCTAAACAAAGAATTCCATCCGTTCGGTCAAGGGACATGGCTATCCTGTGATAACGGTCTCGTCGGGTAGTGTCAGCGGACCTTTTTGGCCACAGGTCGCGACCATCAAGCAAACCGCGGCGATTAGAAAAAGGCGCATTTCAAACGTCCAGTGAAAAAAAGGCGCGGAAGTATAGGCAAAGCAGTGTTGTGTGGCGAATTCGGTCGAGAGTGGTCACAGTCTTTTTCTTGCGGTTTTGATGGCCGCCATTACGGCTTCTGGAGCTGTACCGCCGACGTGGTTGCGCGCGGCGATCGATCCTTCCAAAGTCAAGGAATCAAAAACGTCTGCGTCGATGGAGTCAGAAAACTGCTGGAGTTGAGAAAGCTCGATTTCATGAATGGCGAGTCCCTTCTCTGACGCGTGGGCAACTGCGCGCCCGACGATGGCGTGAGCGTCTCTAAAGGGGACGTCCTTTCGGACAAGGTAATCCGCGAAATCCGTCGCCGTCGCAAAACCTCTTTCCGCAAACGCTCGCATATTGTCCACTCTAGGCGACATTGCGGCGATGATTTCGCCCATTGCGAAAAGGCAATCTCGAAGGGTATCGGCCGTATCAAATAGAGCTTCTTTGTCTTCTTGGTTATCCCTGTTATAGGCCAAAGGTTGGCTTTTCATTAACACCATTAAGCTGGAAAGATTACCGAAGACTCTGCCGGTTTTACCGCGTACGAGTTCAGGGATGTCCGGATTCTTTTTCTGCGGCATGATGCTCGAACCCGTACAAAAACTGTCGGGTAACTCAATGAAATCAAAAGCAGGCGAATTCCACGCGACGAGTTCTTCACACCAACGCGATAGGTGCAGCAACGTCATGCTCGCGATCGCGGCAAACTCGATTGCGAAATCACGGTCACTCACTGCGTCAAGCGAGTTCTGTGCGACGTCCTCAAAACCTAGCTTCTTGGCGGTAAATTCGCGGTCAATTGGAAAACCGGTTCCTGCTAAAGCGGCACTACCAAGGGGCGAGACGTTTACTCGGTGACGACACTCTGAGAAGCGCTCTCGATCCCGATGCAGCATTTCGAACCAAGCCAATAGATGGTGGCCAAAGGTGATTGGCTGGGCAACCTGCAGGTGCGTAAACCCAGGCATGATAGTGTTCGCGTGACGTTCAGCCGTATCCAACAAATGTCCAAGGATGACTGTTTGTTCAGCGACGATCTGATCGATTTGATCACGGGTCCAAAGGCGCATATCCGTCGCGACTTGGTCGTTTCGCGAACGGCCGGTATGGAGCTTTTTCCCTGGCTCACCGACGAGTTCGACCAGCCGTGCTTCGATGTTCATGTGCACATCTTCGAGGACGATCGACCATTCGAAATTCCCGGTCTCGATTTCGTCTCGAATTTCGTGCAATCCATCGGTAATGGCGTGGCACTCTGCGTCAGTTAGAACGCCGATCTTCGAGAGCATCTCTGCATGAGCGGTCGAACCTAAAATGTCGTAAGCGTATAACCGATGGTCGAAATCGACCGACGCAGAAAAACGTTCTACGAATTTATTGGTGGGCTCTGAAAAACGGCCGCCCCATGGTTTGTTAGGGATTTTGGGCATTGCTTAAAGCGGGGCTGAGAAGAAGAGGGATTATACCAACGTCGGGTTAGCTAAGGTTTTTTCTCTTCGTTGACGAAATTATGTGGTTTGGGGGGGTCAAACGAGCGTCCAACCCGCGGGGTATGATTTTTTTGATCACCGCGCTCAGAAGCGCTTCGCAACAACGCGTGGTCGCTGTATCGTCGAGCAATCGAGCGAACTGCTTTGATGGCGACTTCCTTTGGATGGGTGCACTGAGTGATCAATAAATGAGTCCGAACGGATACCTCCAAGCGCAATGAAGACGATTCGTATCGCAACGAGAAAAAGCGAGCTTGCGTTATGGCAGGCAAAGCACGTGGGTTCACTAATATCCCAAAGCAATAGTGAGCTAAACATCGAAATCGTTGGTTACACCACCGAGGGCGATATTCGCCGGTATGAGCGTCTTCAAGACTTGGGCGGGAAAGGTCTTTTCACCCAGGAACTAGAGCGCGGTTTGCTTGAGCAACAGGTTGATTTTGCCGTCCATAGCATGAAGGACGTTCCCGCAAATCTCGACGAATTGTTTGGTGTGGTGGCGGCAGGTGAGAGGGCGGACGTTCGTGATGCGTTGGTTGGTGCCGATAGCATCCTAGCGTTGCCTAAGGGCAGCCGAGTCGGGTCATCGAGCGGACGACGGGCGGCACAACTGGGGAGACAGAATCGGGATTTGGACATTGTTCCTGTTCGAGGAAATGTCGGGACTCGGCTGGAAAAGCTTCGACGCGGTGAATTCGACGCTTTACTGCTAGCGTGCGCGGGACTTGATCGTCTCGGTCTCAGCTCGGAAGTAGGACAGCGATTGGATATCGACTTCTGTGTTCCTGCCGCCGGCCAAGGTGCATTGGCCGTTGAGTTTTTGAGGGAACGCGAAGACATTGCGGCAATTGCTGCTTCATTGTGCATCGATAGTGTTGCGATGGCGGTTGAATCAGAAAGGCTGGTGGTGAAGCGACTTGGCGCAGATTGCACCACGCCACTTGGTGTTTATTGCCGACCACTCGACCCGGGTTACCACGTTACCGCGGTGCTTCTGACCGAGGCTGGTGATCGATGTTTGCGCGTCGAGAAAAAAGGTGAAGATGGAGCTGCTTTAGCCGAAGAGGCTGCGAAAACATTGCTAGCTATGGGCGCACGCGAGTTAATTGACGTCGGATGACTTGCGTTTGGATCACCCGCTCCGAGCCCGGCGCAACTCGCTTGGAGCGGGCGTTAACCGAGGCGGGGTTTGAATCGATAAACGCTCCTGTCTTGACAACCGAGATAGTGAAAGAACTGGCGCCACGCGAAGAGTTCGATGTCACCGTGTTTGTATCGGAGCATGCCGTGAAACACGCGATAGAACGAAAGTGGAGCTCGGTTGGTCCAGTGGTAGCCGTTGGTCAGAGGACCGCTGAGGCTCTTCGATCGATAGGGCTTGAGCCAGTTCAGGCCGCACAAGCCTCTTCCGAGGGAATCTTGGAACTATTCGAGCAACAATACCCTCATGCAGGAAGTGTGCTCATAGTAGCGGGTGCGGATGGACGTGCCGACCTAGCTAAGTGGCTCAATGACAAAGGGGTTCGCGTGTGTACGTGGATCACGTATCGTCGCATTCTGCTCAAACCGGTCGTGGACGTCGGCGCATGCGATGTCATCGTCGCCTCAAGTGCCGAAGCGCTCTCGAGAATTGCCGAGTTATGTTTCGCGCACGCGAACTTTATCGGGGGTCAATTGTCAGTTTTAGTACCTTCGAGTCGCGTCGCTGAAGTTGCGGCTTCTTTTGGTTTCACGAATATTGTTAATAGCAATGGTGCCGATCCTCGGTCAGTCGTAGCGACGCTTAAAGATCGTCTACTTTGACCTGGGTACTATCGTCCACCCTTCATTGATGAAAAGAATTCTTCGTTGGTCTTAGTGTCTTTTAGCTTGTCGGTCATGAATTCGATTGCAGCGATATCGTCCATATCGTGCAGTAGTTTTCTTAGTATCCATACACGTTGGAGCTCTTCTTCGCTCATGAGAAGTTCCTCTCGGCGTGTTCCCGAACGTCGAATGTTAATGGCGGGATAAACGCGTTTTTCCGCGATCTTCCGTTCGAGGTGAAGTTCCATGTTCCCTGTGCCCTTGAATTCTTCGTAGATGACCTCGTCCATCTTTGATCCTGTTTCCACAATCGCGGTTGCGACGATGGTTAGGCTTCCACCTTCTTCGATATTCCGTGCGGCACCATAAAATCTCTTTGGTCTTTCGAGTGCGTGTGCGTCGACCCCTCCCGTAAGGACTTTGCCTGAAGAAGGCACAATAGTGTTGTAAGCACGGGCAAGTCGGGTAATCGAATCAAGCAGAATTACAACGTTTTTCTTGTGTTCGACTAGTCGTTTAGCTTTTTCGATGACCATTTCAGCGACTTGGACATGGCGAGATGGCGGTTCATCGAAGGTGCTGGCGACGACCTCACCTTGCACTAAACGTTGCATTTCTGTCACTTCTTCCGGACGTTCGTCGATCAAAAGCACAATCATGATGGCATCTGGGTCGTTGGACGTAATCGACTGCGCGATCGCCTGAAGCATCAGGGTCTTACCTGCTTTTGGCGGAGAAACAATAAGCGCTCGCTGTCCTTTGCCAATAGGTGCGATCAGATCGACGATTCGACCAGACAGATCCTCTGTGCTGCCGTTGCCGCGTTCGAGGTCATAACGCTCTTCAGGAAAGAGCGGCGTCAAATTCTCAAAAAGGATCTGATGCTTCTTGGCATTGGGCTCGGTAAGATTTATTTCGTCAACTTTGAGGAGAGCGAAGTATCGTTCGCCATCTTTAGGCGGCCGAATCTTTCCCGAAATACTATCGCCAGTACGCAAATTAAAACGCCGAATTTGACTGTGAGAAACGTAGATGTCGTCGGGACCTGCCAAATAGCTTGTATCGTGCGAGCGGAGAAAACCGAAGCCATCGGATAGGATTTCGAGGGTCCCGTTGCCATAGATGTCGACGCCACTTTGCGCTTGTTTGCGTAATATCGCGGCGATCACTTCCTGTTTTCGTGACCGAGCTAGATTTTCAAGTCCCATTTCATGGGCCATTTCGACGAGCTCGGCGACGGGTTTTCTTTTCAAATCTGTTAGGTTCATTTCACATTATTCATCGCTGGTGAGTTTCGCGTATTCAAGGGTACGCATTCCTTTTCCCCGGTCGGTTGCAATCGTTTGCGGATACCAGTGGTACCGGAGAAAAAGGGAAAGAGTCGACGACCGAATTAGTCGTCAGCTCTCGAATGTACCACCGCGTTGACGCCCGCGTCTAGCATTTTGAATGGGCTAGTCCGACCCAATAACGCTACGACAAGAACCAATTTCTGCCCTCGAAAGGTGCCTTAGATGGAGTCCTAATAGACTCCGTTTGCAATCGACTTATTAGATGTTGCTGTCAAGAAACGCCGAAAGTTGTGATTTCGATAGAGCGCCAACTTTGGTTGCTTCGACCTGGCCATCGCGAAAAAGCATCAAGGTCGGAATTCCGCGTATGCCGTATTTGGGAGGTGTCCCTTCATTGGAATCTATATCAATCTTGCAGACTTTGAGCTTTTCAGAGTATTCACTGGCAATCTCTTCGAGGATCGGAGCGATCATTTTGCAAGGTCCGCACCACTCGGCCCAATAGTCAACTAGTACAGGACCATCTGCCTCGAGCACATCCGTATCCCAGCTAGCATCGGTGACGTGGTGTATGTCGTTGCTCATTCAATCCTCCGTATTCGGTGACGATCAATATAGCATTTGTGATCACGTTAAAGAATGCGCTAACGAACACAAGCGCGTTAGTTCCATACTCGGATACGGTGGGACATCGATCCGCACCAAAGACGCCCTAGGACCTCGCCTAATAAAGCGCTGAAATACAGCGACGCTGCTGAGACAATGTGGCGAGTCGAATGACAAAGTGAGTAGTCAGATGACAGTGCGTTATCCGAAAACCCGTATGCGCCGAAATCGCTCAAGTGATTTTATTCGGCGTTTGGTGCGCGAAAACGAGCTGTCGAACAACGACCTTATTTATCCGATGTTCGTTGTTGAGGGAACGGGAATACGCGAACCGGTTGAATCGATGCCCGGTATTGAGCGACTAAGTCTGGACGGGCTGGTTTCGCAAGCGAAATTACTGGTCGAGTACGGCGTACCTGCGATCGCATTATTTCCAAAAATCGAACCTCGTCTCAAGGATCCGAGCGGTAGCGAAGCCATAAATCCCGAAGGTCTTATCCCGAGGGCAGTCGCCGCTGTAAAAGAATCATGTCCCGATTTAGGGATAATCACAGATGCGGCGTTGGATCCCTATACTTCGCACGGCCAGGATGGATTGTTGGATGACGCAGGCTATGTTGTTAACGACCCGACGATTGACGTGCTGGTCGAACAAGCAACGATCTGTGCGGCAGCGGGCGCGGATGTTATCGCGCCGTCAGATATGATGGATGGGCGAATCGGTGCAATACGAGAAAGGCTCGAGGCCGATGCCTTCTTGAATACCAAGATTATGGCGTATTCCGCGAAGTATGCGTCGGCCTATTACGGCCCGTTTCGTGACGCGGTTGGATCCGCCTCAAGCCTCGGACATAGCGATAAGATGAACTATCAAATGGACCCTGCCAATAGCGACGAAGCGCTACGAGAAATCGCGCTGGATCTGGATGAAGGGGCGGACATGGTGATGGTCAAGCCGGGGATGCCCTACCTCGATGTAGTCCGGCGAGTAAAAGAGCGATTCGAGGTACCAACTTTTGTGTATCAGGTAAGTGGCGAATATGCGATGCATATGGCCGCTATCAAAAATGGGTGGTTAGAAGAGAACGTGATTCTGGAGTCACTAGTTTCTTGTAAACGGGCCGGCGCGGATGGAATCCTGACCTATTTTGGAAAGCATGTAGCAGAGAAGCTGGCATCGGTATAACTCCTCTGAGGCCTCGGCGAATTCGGTCTCAGCGTGAGCGCTTTATTTGTTGGTTCAAGCGTTTTCTTTCGTCATTGAATATGTCGTGATGAAAAAGTCGGTTCTCGCCGCCCTCTTGCTGATAATTATCATTTCCATCGTAGTCTTCGACGTAACGGGATACCTGACACTTTCGTACTTTCAATCTATAAGGATGGATTTGGTCTCAGCGGTTGAATCAGCTCCTTGGACTTTCCGCGCGGGGTTTTTTCTGGTCTACATTGTCGTCGCGGCGTTTTCTATACCAGGAGCGACGGTCATGACGCTCGCCGCAGGAGCCTTATTTGGATTTAAATGGGGGTTGTTTCTGGTTTCCTTCGCGAGCTCAATCGGAGCAACATTTGCCTTTGTGATCGCCCGATTTTTCTTGGGCGATTGGATCCAAAAACGATTCGCGGACCAACTGATTCGAGTGAATGAAGGGATTGAACGAGAGGGTAACTATTATTTGTTTGGTTTGCGCATGGTACCGCTGGTCCCCTTTTTCGCCGTAAATAGCGTTATGGGACTAACCAGGATGCGATTGATACCTTTCTACGTTGTCAGTCAGATTGGTATGTTGGCTGGCACAGGTGTGTATGTGTTCGCGGGATCCAGTATCGGAAATCTGATCTCGGTCGCGGATGTACTCAACCCCGGCCTGATCACAGCGTTTGCGTTGGTCGGACTATTTCCTTTTGGAGCGCGAAAATTCCTGGATTGGCTCGGCGCTAAAAGGATGTCAGGGTGAGTCGCTATAACCACAATTTAGTTGTGGTTGGTGCGGGTTCTGCGGGACTCGTGGCGGCACTAGTGGCGTCTACTGCGGGTGCTCGAGTAGTCCTTGTCGAGCGGGACAAGATGGGTGGAGATTGCCTCCACACTGGTTGTGTACCTTCGAAAGCTTTGATTGCATCGGCTAAGGCCGCGTATCGACTAAACGACGCGACAAGCTACGGGTTGCGTAATGTGCAGGGTGATGTTGATTTTAGAGCGGTGATGGCTCGGGTGCACGATGTCATCGCGTCCATTGCGCCGAAAGACTCTATCGCGCGCTATGAGTCGCTGGGAGTCGACTGCGTTCACGGCCACGCGGAAATTCACGATCCACATTGCGTTTTTGTAGACGGTGTTGGGTACAAAACCAAAAACATCCTCATCGCCAGCGGTGCTGAACCGGTAGCCCTGCCCATCCCGGGGCTCGACGACGACGATTGCCTCACGTCAACGAATCTTTGGTCGCTACAAGAACTACCCGAGCGCCTGGTTGTCGTAGGTGGTGGGCCTATCGGGTGTGAGCTTGCTCAGGCGTTCAATCGTCTGGGTAGCGACGTAACCCTCGTTGAAACCGAGGACCGGCTGCTTCCGCGTGAGGATAAAGAAGTCGGAACATTAATGGCGGATATCTTTGGGCGTGAGGGCATCCGGGTCTTGACCGGCTATAGACCCGACAAATGCGTCGGAAAACGCCTTTCGGTCACGGGATCCATTTCGGTTGAGGAGCTAAATTTCGATCACATTCTAATAGCTGCAGGTCGGCGGTCGCGAACGACGGGATTGGGCATCGAAAAACTGGGAATAGGAACCGAACCTAATGGCACTTTGGTCGTTGATCGGTACTTACGTACCGCGGTCGACTCCATATACGCGGCAGGCGATGTGGTGGGGCCATATCAGTTCACCCATATGGCGGGACATCAGGCATGGATCGCCGCAGCCAACGCTTTGGCGAGGCCCTTTTGGCGTTATGCACTGGACGAATCGGTGGTGCCATGGGCGACCTTCACGGATCCAGAGGTCGCGCGTGTGGGATTGTCCGAAGAGCAGGCCCGAGCCCTGGGCCGCGATATCGCTGTGACTCACTATGAATTGGACGACGTGGATCGAGCCCGGACTGAAGGCCAAACGGAAGGTTTCGTGAAGCTTATCACTGCGCGTGGCAGTGATCGTTTACTTGGAGCGCTCGTAGTCGGTCCCGAGGCGGGTGAAATTATCAGCGAATATGTGACAGCTATGACCCATGGATTGGGGTTGAGAAAAATCTTCTCGACGATACACGTCTATCCGACACTGATGGACGCTGCGCGATTGGCGGCGGGTACTTGGCGTCGTAAGAACGTTTCCGAGAGGTTATTGGGTCTTTCGCAACGTGTGAACGAATACAGGCGTCTATGAGAATTTAACCTTATCAACGAGGCCGATATTCGTCCTGCAACGTTCGAGACCAAGGGCAAAGATCTCAAAGGTACCCAACAGACGACCAACAACTAATGAGCCGTATAGCGTTTCGAGAGTCTCAAGAGCCAGCGTGTCGGCGCGTTTTGGGCCGTGTCCGTATTCGACGAGCGTTGTGCTCAGGCGAGTGGTCCACGCACTGAATTGAGCCCCTATTCTGGATCTGAAATTTTCGGCAACGGAACTTTGTGCAATCACAGCGAGTAGGCAGCTTCGCCGCCCTCCGTTCGTATAGGTCTCGAATCCATCGAGTACTTGAGTGACGCGTTCAGCGGCGTCGTCGTGGGTGTCGAGAAAGCGAAATACCCGTCGTTCTAATTCAACGATCGTCGCGAGCACTGCGGTTTCCAGCATTTCGTTCTTGCCACCTGGAAAGTGATGGTAAAGGCTAGCCTTTTTTAGACCGGTGGCTTGCGATAGCACAGCCATGGTTGTTCCTTCATAACCATGAGATCTGAATACGTCGCAAAGGTGCCCAACGATTTCTTTCCTGACCAGAGTTGAGCGTGGCATCGAAATCCTCAAATGGAACGATCGTTCGGTAGTTTATCGAGTGATAACTAACCGTCCAACTGGGAATCAATTTTGGTCTAGAACTTGAATTTGTTCGGTCGATCAGATTGACTAGATCGACGAACTAGGAAATATGGTCCGCCCACTATGAAATTCGGTATTTTTTATGAGCATCAGTTGCCTCGGCCTTGGAACGAAGGAGACGAGCAGAAACTTTTTAACGATGCGTTAGAGCAAGTCGAAGTAGCCGATCGGCTGGGTATCGACTACGCCTGGGAGGTGGAACATCATTTTCTGGAAGAATATTCGCATTCCTCTGCCCCTGAAGTATTTTTGGCAGCTTGTTCCCAGCGAACCAAGAACATTCGTTTAGGTCAGGGAATTCGCCAAGTAATCCCTCAATATAATCATCCAGCTCGCACGGCAGAAGTCGTGGCCACTCTCGATTTGGTGTCGAACGGTCGTATCGATTTTGGCACGGGCGAGTCGTCGGCAGAGCTGGAACTAGGGGGATTCAAGATTCCGGTTGCCGAGAAGCGCAAGATCTATCTTGAGTCGTTAGAACAGGTTTGCAACATGCTCGCGATGGATCCCTTTCCAGGATATCAAGGCCAGTATTTCGACATGCCTTGCCGGAATGTGGTGCCAAAACCGGTGCAGCGCCCGCACCCCCCGCTTTGGGTGGCCTGTTCGCAACGTGAAACGATTCGGATGGCGGCACGACTTGGTATCGGTGCGCTAACTTTTGCATTTGTGGACCCCATGGAGGCTCAAGAATGGGTCGATGAGTACTACAGTATTTTAAAGTCGGATGAGTGCATCCCAATCGGTCATGCTGTAAATCCGAATATTTGCATGGTCTCCAGCTTCTCTTGCCATCACGATCGTGAAACGGCGATTCAACGGGGTTTGGATGGTTTTGAATTCTTCGGTTTCGCTTTGGGTAGCCTGTACGCGTTTGGCGAACACAAACCGGGCAGAACGGATCTGTGGAAGCAATTTGAGGAAGTGAAGAAAGCGCGGGGGGATATGGCCGACATGGATTTGACCCAGGCACTCGCGGGCAGCCGAGGCGGCATAGGAACCCCCGACGATCTTCGCGAACACTTGCTGAAATTTGAGAAATGCGGTGTTGACCAAGTGACGTTCATTCAACAAGCAGGACGCAATCAGCACGAACATATCTGCGAAGCCCTAGACATCTTTGCCACAGAAGTGATGCCTGAATTCAAGGAACGAGAGCCCGCGCGTGAACAAGCAAAACTCGAGGAGTTAGCGCCTTATATTGAAGCTGCGATGGCCAGAAAGAAGGGTTTGCAAGAGCTTGCGGATGAGGAAATCCCAACCTTTATGTCATTGGGACGCAAAGTTTCAGAAGAAGCCAAGAACGAGAAATCGATATACGAACGCCCAGCAGCGGGATAGCGCGGTCAGCCGCTCGATTCGATGCAAAGCTAGGGCTTCTTACTTTGTTCTAGGCACTCTTCAATATCGAGCCAGGATTGCTCCATCGTTGCGACTTTTTTCTTTAGTTGCCCGTGTTCTTCGGACAATGTTCTGATGTTGGCCGTGCTTTCGGACGTGTAGGTCGTTGGATTAGCTAGCTGTTCGGTTAGTTGATCTAGTCGAGATTGGAGCAGCACCATGTCCACGTCTAATTGATCTCTGCGTTGACGCAATGATCGGGTGCGGGCTCGTGCGTCGGCTTGCGACCGACGTTTTTCTTGTGCGTAGTTTGGTACGGGAGAGCTTCTTTTTGCAGATTTGCGCTTCACTAATTCGGCATAGGCGTCCAGATCGTCGTCAAAATGTGTCACCGCGCCTTCCGCAACCAGCCAAAAGGTGTCGACAGTGTGCCGCAAAAGATGGCGATCGTGGGATACCAACAGTAATGCGCCTTCATACTCCTGGAGCGCGAGCGTGAGCGCTTGACGCATTTCAACATCAAGATGATTGGTGGGTTCATCGAGAAGAAGAATTGCCGGCTTTTGCGTCGCAATGAGCGCCAATACTAAGCGGGCCTTTTCGCCACCGCTGAAGGTTTTGATCGGCCGATGGATGTCGTCGCCTGAAAATCCCCAGCCGCCGAGGTAATTTCGAGCGTTTTGATCCGGCATCGGTTCAACTTCACTGAGTTTTGCGATTGGTGTTGAGTCGGGTTCAAGACGTTCAAGCTGTTGCTGCGTGAAATATCCGATGGACGCGTGTTTGCCTCGCACGATTTGCCCGTTCATCGGACTCAATTCCCCTGCCAAGCCGCGTAAGAGGGTCGTTTTACCCGCGCCGTTGATGCCTAGAATTCCGATACGATCTTTGGGGTAAAGGCGAAGCGTGAGACTCGTTAGAATCGGCGTTTGCCCGTAACCGATCGTTGAGTCGTCTGCGACAACTAGGGGATTCGAGGTCTTTTCAGGGTTCGTGAACGAAAATTGGTAAGGCGATTCGCTATGCAACAAGGCAATTGACGGCATTCGATCGAGCGCGCGTAGTCGACTTTGTACCTGTTTAGCTTTGCTAGCTTTTGCTCGGAAGCGATCGACGAAACGCTGTATTCGCGCGCGTTCGACGTCTTGTTTTCGATGCGAACTTGCTTGTTGTGCGAGCTCGTCGTTTCGTTGAAGTTCGAATGACGCGTAGTTCCCAGTGTACGTTGTGGCGGAGGTATCGTGCAGATGGACTATTTCGTTAACGGTTCCATCAAGAAAGTCGCGGTCGTGGGCGATTGTTAATAATGTTCCGTCATACCGTTGGAGCCATCTTTCTAACCACACGGTTGCGTCGAGGTCGAGGTGGTTCGTGGGCTCATCTAGTAGAAGAAGTTCGGAGGGGCTCATTAATGTTTGGGCGAGGTTGAGACGAATCTGCCAGCCTCCGGAAAATGTTCGATGCGGTTTGTGGAAATCTGGACCCACGAATCCTAGGCCGTGCAGAATTTCTCCGGCCCTTGCGCTGGCACGGTAACCGCCAGCATCGTCATATTCGACGTGCAGGTTCGCGAGTTGGTCGTTGTCGCCAGATGTTTCGGCAACACGAATTTCTCGTTCAATTTGGCGCAGTTTATGATCGCCATCGATTACGTATTCGATGGCACTGCGCGCTGACGGTAGGGTCGATTGTTTTAGCCAGGCGAGACGCCAATCTTTAGGGATCGATATTTCCCCTTCTTCGGGATTAAGTTGTCCCTCGATCAATTCGAATAAGGTGGTCTTGCC
>CAJWCW010000014.1 GCA_913030615.1 uncultured Gammaproteobacteria bacterium
AACGACGCACATCGTGACAAGTTCATCGAGCTGACGGGTGAACACGCCGACTATTGTCTTGGGAACGAACCGGACACCCTGGTATACGGCGGCGGCTTCGCCAACGCCAATAGCGATCGCGCCGATATTAAAGCTGGCGACCTCATATTCGTGATGGCGTGCACCGACATGGCGGCAGTAGATAAACACAGCAACGACCCAAGACATATCGCGTTAGGGGGGAAGTTTCAGGAAGCCGGGATAACGTCCGAGGCCACTTTCATGAAGACCTACCGCACGACGGGCCTTGGGTTCTTATGGCGTTAAGCGCGACCCTGTCGAGGCTCTGTCTGGCGAAGACCTAAATACCTACTCCGGCTTGTTGAATACGGCTTTAGCGATCGGTGAACACCAAGCGGGCAACATAAGCACGCACCTCCACGGGAGGACTAGCTCAGCTACGCCGTCGCAGTTACGAAAGCGTGGAATGCGTACACGTCGTGGGTTTCGATCTGCTGAAATCCAGCTCCCCGCAGCTGGGTACCTATCAGGGCGACGGGAACACGTCGGCCTACGGGAGGACTCTTGCCATTTTCTTCGTCAGTCCAATCCACGATCGCAATTGTGCCGTCCGGCTTGAGCAGGCGTTTACACTCCGCCAGAAGGGATTCCGGTGTATCCAGCTCATGGTGAACTTGGGTCATCACAATGAAATCAGCAACATCATCATGCAGATCGACATAGTTTGGTGACATCAGCAGCGCATCGAGATTATCGATGCCGCGTCGTTTAGCTTCGTCTCGCAATAGTTGGACCATACCGTCGAGTATGTCGCAGCCAAAGACTTTGGCGTGTGTGAATTTTTCAGCAAATGGTAGCGTGAAGAAACCAACGCCAGCTCCGATGTCGATCAACGTGCAATCGGGTTCGGGTTGAAGGATTTCCCAGATTCGCGCGGGATGAAAATATTCGAGGCGTTCAGGATTGCGTAATCGTTCGACGCGTGCGGGGTCAAAACCCAAAGTATCTACCATGTACGAATATTACCTTGGTGATCGATTTAAATTGGGTTATTTATCGGTTGCAGTATGATTCGCGCATTGCAAAAGATGAGAGGCTGTAGGGTGCCCCGACTGTTATTTGCGTGTCTATCGTATTGCCTTATGCATACGGCGCCATTAACCGCAGAAGAAGTCGGTGAGCGGAAAGCCGCACCATGGCTGCAACCCCAAGTTCTGAAAGCGTCTATGGACATCAAGATGACGGTGACGCAGCAGGGTATTTTTCGGGAAGCGGTTGGCGGCTTTCTCGATAGTCTGACGGGCGAGTACATTTCGATGCTGAAGCAGCAGAAAGATGATATTCCGCGCCGAATTAAACAGGCCCGGAGTCGACACGCTCGTGCCATGGATAGGAAGCTGCGCGCCACGCTCGACGACCCACAATACGACCGTTATCTGTTGTATCGCGCCCTGTTACTGACTTCGACAGACCTTATCGTCGATCCGCCGGGTAGAACCGGAACTCGAGGCACAATTGCTCCAAATTGCAGGAAGGAAGCGTTTAGGATCTGGCGACCCCCGACGTGGTGTCCCACTCCCAACGCTTCCTGAGGCATTCCATGACAACGGCTGAAAAGACGCCCTGACAGCATCGGATGCGGACGTTTGTCATGCTTCGCGCTTGTCTTTCAGCTCCTGATGCTCAATCGGTTCGCTTGTTTAGCCGGACCGATTCGTGAGTGTTGCGATGATTGCTGGGACGTCGTCTGGTAACGCGTTACCACGCCAGCAAATGTGTTGATCCGATCGTACCAGCAGAAAATCATGGCAGAAGTAGGGCGCCTTCACCTCGGCATCAATGACGGTGAGCGGTAGTTGATGGACTTCAAAAGCGTCCGTGAAAGAACGGTCTATCGTGCGGCCATGGAACTGTAGAAGCGAATAGTAGGGACCCAGCAAGTCGTAGATGGAGTCATCATCATTGGCCCAAAAATGCGGCAATCGGCAACCGGGGACCGTACTAGGCGTGGCATTGCCCATGTCGTAGCTAGGAGGCGCTTCATCGTCGTATACGATCAGCGGGGAGTTGTCATAGAAATAGCCGAAATTTAGGCCCTCACAAACAAATTGCGGAACGTTAATGTCGTACACCTTATTTGCAACGACTTCCGGCCGAAGTTCTTTCTGTGTATGTCGACCCGCTAGTTCAAGGGCTTTAGCCATGGCTAGACGGGAAACCTGTTCCGTAATTGGGTGCCGCTCTTTTTCGTGGGCATCCAGGATGGAGGGCGGCGCATGACCCAACAGCACAGCCGCCATCATCCACGATAGATTCATCGCATCCGCCACACCTGCATTCATCCCGTAACCAGCCATCGGAATCCAGATATGCGCTGCGTCGCCTTCGATGAACACATTGCCGACTCGAAATTTTTCGGCAACCAGCCGCCTGGCGGTCCAGTCGACGTGCTGAATGGTCTCCCACTTCAAGTTGCCGACACCCAACAAATCTCGTATGGATTGATCGGCATTGAGGTCTTCGAAATCAACGGCGGTGGCTGGCACGCTGCGATGCAACAGCCACAGCTCTTTGCCGTCGATCGCAATGCAAACACCGCTGACTTTCGAATTGGTGATCCAATTCATCCATGCGGGACGATTTTTATACAGATCTCGGATTTGAGGGCACCGGACGAGCGTAGACCGAGTTCTACCGAGTTGACTATCACCCCTGAATTTCACCCCCATTTGCTTACGTACGGCACTACGTGCTCCGTCACAGCCAACCAAATAGGTTCCTTCGAGCTCGATTGGCTCGTCATTAGGGATTGAATCCGCGATCACTCTGACGCCATTTTCCATCGTTTCGTAACGCCGAAAAACGGCCTCCGGCAATAGCGTTATGTTTGGAAAGTCCTTCGCGTATTGGTAAAGGATAGGGTTAAGGAAGTACTGGCTGAGTCGGACAACGGGCTCCGGGGTCAACCAATCGCTGTCTAAGAATCCCGGGGCTGAGTGACCGTCAGGCCCCATTCGCTCGTTACGGCTGGGAAGTTTTATCCGCGTAATTTCGGGCCCGTCAAAACCCGCAGTGAAGACAGCGTCTGTCGGGTAGTCATCGGGTAGGCCCGCCGCGCGGACTTGGTTAGCCACACCAAGTCGCCTGAATGTTTCCATGGTTCTGGCGCTCACGGTGTTACATTTTGCATCACCGGCTTGCATCTCCCGTCCTTGCTCAAGCAGGCAAACTTCGATCCCTCGTTGGGCCAGATCGAGAGCGAGCGTCAATCCGACAGGACCGGCGCCAACGATGATGACTTGAGTACTAATTTGGATAGCGAATCAGCGTCCCGAGTTGGACCAACGGTGAACCGGTAGGTTGTTGGTTCGAGTCAATAGATACGTCGCAGCGCTAACAAAGCAGCAATCGTGATCAACCCGAAATGGCGACATCAGAGAACCGGATCGGCGGCATGAATGCGTGTCGGTTCATATCCCAGCGTCGAGTCTTGCCGATAAGGCCGATCTTATTCAGCATTTCGTAGAAATTACCGGCAACAGTAATGTTACGCACGGGTTGAATGCGCTCGCCGTCTCGGCATAGGAAGCCGGATGCCCCAAAACTGAAATCTCCAGCCACGGCGTTGGCGCCGGAGTGAGTGCCGGTGAGATCAGTCAATTCCAAGTATTCGCCCGCAGTGACTGCATCATCGTCCGCATCGCCTGGGCCGATTTCGAATTGATGTAGCTGCACCTCGAGCGTCGATCGCGGTGAGCGCGCTCCGTTGCCCGTCGTTTGGACTCCGAAATGAGCCGCCGTCGCGCTGTTATGGATGAACGTTTCGAGATTACCAGCGGCAATGAGTGCGGTACGCGCTGTCGGGCTACCTTCGTCGTCGAACAGTGCGTACCCGAAACCGTCGTCCATCAGTGGGGAATCAAAAAGATTGAGTCTTGGGTCGCCAATGGCCTCGCCGACTTTGTCACGCATCGGATTGATGCCATCTTTCGCAGCCTTAGCGGAAAACATCATAGAAAACGTCGAGAACATCGTTGGCTGACATTGAGCATCAAAGATTACGTCGTAGTGTCCTGAGGGAACGGCTTCTCCGTGGAGTAGAGCAAGACAGTTAGCGTGTGCCGTTTCCACGATGTTGTCGATGTCGAGCTCGTCAAAGCGGCGCGCGCCCTGTCCCCAGCCTTCCATAACGTTCTTGTCGCCTTCCTCGACAAGGGCCGCTGCCTGCGAAAAACAGGCTCGGACTCGGGAGACTGCTTTTAGTCCAGCGGTAGAAAAGATACGTTGCGCGGCTGTCACGTCTGATACGCCGTTGTAGGGAACATTCTTAACCTTGTCTCGTGCCGCCAGCTCTCGCTCAAGTCGGAGCACCGTATCGATCTTCTCCTCCACCGTCACATTGTCGATCGGCGCCAGCAAGGCATCGTCAGTGGCCAACGCGATTTCCGTATCGGGAATTTGCTCATTCGTGTCCGTGCGGGCATAAGTCGCGTTCACCAGCGCGTGGTCCACCATCAACCGAAGCGCGGCCGTATCGGCAGCCTCGCTGTACGCGACACCGGCTTTATCGTCCTTGATCACACGGACCCCGAAGACCTGGCTAGAACTGACCTTGTGTTCTTCGAGCTCACCGTCGCGCGCTTTCAACGACAACGAGGAGCCCTCTGCAACCATGAGATCGCCGGTCGCTCCGGCCTCGGTCACCCATTGCAAAACGCGTTCGGCAATTTCCATCAGGCGTTACCCCCAACCAGGATGTCGTCGACTTTGAGCGAGGCTTGCCCAACCGTCGTAGGTACAGCGCCTGAGACAGACCCGCACATGCCACAAGCGAGCGCGAAATCGCTGCCCACCATGGAAATTTCTTTGAGCACAGCAGGTCCCGTGCTGATTAGCGTGGCAGCCTTCACGGGGTACTGAACCTTGCCCTTTTCGATGTAGTAACCCTCGGTGACGGCAAAGTTGAACTCGCCCGTGCCCGGTTGTACGGAACCACCGCCCATGTGGGACGCATAAATTCCTCGATCGACGGAAGCGATCATGTCGTCGAGATCGGCCTCACCGGGCTCGATAAAGGTGTTTCGCATGCGCGACGCTGGCGCAAATTTGTAAGATTGGCGCCTTCCGGAGCCGGTTCGATCATGACCGGTCTGTTCGGCGCCGATTCGATCAGCGAGGAAGCTCGTTAGCTGCCCGTCCTTGATAAGCTGTGTCCGCTGCGTCGGCATACCTTCGTCATCGATATTGATCGAGCCCCACTCTTTCGCCATGGTACCGTCGTCCACGGCGCTGACGACGGGGTTTGCGATTAGCTCGCCCATCTTGTCGTGGAAAACCGAAGCTTTTTTTGCGACAGACGTTGTCTCCAAAAGATGACCACATGCCTCGTGAAAGATGACACCGCCGAAACCTGGACCGATCACGACAGGCATCCGACCGGAAGGACAGGCTTTTGCGGATAGATTGACCAGGGCCTGCCGCGCCGCTTCACTGCCTGTCTTCTCAGCATCAATGGCTTCCTGAATCTCCCAACCGATCAATCCACCATCGTTGAACCCACCAGTCGCTTGCTCAGATCCATTGGAAGCAATAGCGCTCAGGCTGGCACGGATGTAATTTCGGATATCGGATGCGTGCAGGCCTTCACTGGTGAAGATCTCGACACATTGTTCCCGTTGCAAGCAGCCGCCACGAGTCTGAGAAATCATATTGCTGACCGCACGAGCTATCCGATCTGCTTTCAGGAGGAACTCTACTTTGCTTTCAACCTCAGATCCCTTGGTGAGGGTTCGTTCGGCACTGTGAATATCGCGCGGCACGGAGAAGTCGAAACTAACACCGCTCGTTTCCGGATCCCTCGAATCCTTTGCGCTCAGCTCAGTAACAATTCGGCAGAGCTCGTCCTTTTCAGTTCTGTTTGTATAGCCGTATAACACCTTTGTGCCGTACACGACTCGGACACCGATGCCGAAGTCAATGCCAGATTGCACCGCCTGCACCTCGCTGCTGAGGGTGCTGATGCTGTTTACCTGATTCCTCTCGATGAAGAGCTCGGCGAAGTCAGCGCCCAAAGAGAGCGCGTGATCGATGACGGACCGTGCAATGGGGGTGTCGAGCATGGGTTTGCCTGAAAGCGTCTTGACCGAATAGCTTACACCAGCCCTCGTAAAGCGCGGATAGGTTTCGCGAGCGTAAACTGTGTACGTTATTAGGAGGAGAGGTGCTCGAGACCACCTATTGGAGTGGTAAACATCGAGGACGACATAGAGAATCACATCACTGAGTGACCAGATAGAGGCGAGGGATTAAGAGTGGCTATTACCGAAGACGTCGCGTTTTGGTCGACGACACGCCAGGTGGAGGCGATACGAAAGGGGGAGATCTCTAGCCGAGAATTATTGGAGTTGCTGATTGCAAGAATCGAAAAAATAAATCCTGATCTGAATGCCGTTATTACCTTCGATCTTGAGGGCGCCCGTCGTCTTGCCGACCAAGCCGATGCAAAACTGAAGGATGGAGAGCTGACGGGGCCGCTTCACGGTATACCTGTCACAATCAAGGATGCGCTTGAAACCAAGGGATTGCGATCAACCGGTGGCGCATCCGAGCTACACAACAATATTCCCTCGAAAGATGCCCCCGTTGTGGCGGCCGTCAAAGAAGCTGGCGCGATCGTCTTCGGTAAGACCAACCTACCGCGATGGTCAGGCGACTTTCAATCGTTCAACGAGATGTTTGGCACAACGGTAAACCCATGGGACAGTGAACGGGTGCCCGGGGGAAGCTCGGGAGGTGCCGCGGCAGCCGTTGCTGCTGGCCTGTCGTCCTTTGAGATCGGCACAGACATTGGCGGCTCGATCAGATTGCCGGCATCCTTCTGCGGTGTCTTCGGGCATAAGCCTAGTTGGGGAGTGGTTCCGTCGACTGGATACCTAGATCACGAGGCCGGTGGAACGATCGAGGCTGACGTTAATGTCCACGGCCCCATTACTCGATCGGCGGACGACTTGGAAATGCTGCTTGAGGTACTGGTTAGAAAAGACGGTCCGTTGGTCGCAGCTTTGGCCCCGCCACCCGATGACGTGACTAATCTCAAGGTCGCGGCGTGGCTCGACGATTCTTTTTGTCCAGTCGACAAAAACGTTCTTACCGTTATGGATGAAGCCGTGACGAGCTTGGAAGACGCAGGTGTGACGGTGGACAGAGAAGCTCGGCCGGACATTGATCCTGAAGAGGCCTCTTCGCTCGGGCTGTGGTTGGTTTCTGCAGCGGTGGTTCAATCTATACCGCCAGAAACCCTTGAAGGATTGGAGGTCGAGAGCGCATCAACGACAACGTCTCATCGAGATTGGTTGGTCAGGTGCGCAGAACGAGAGATCATCCGGAAGAAATGGGCAGAGTTTTTCGATTCATTTGACGCCGTGATTATGCCGATCAGTTTTATACCTCCGTTTCCACATAACCAAGACGGAGATTTTGGAACCCGTACGTTGATTTGTAACGGTGGAGAAAGGCCATACGCGGACTTATTACGTTGGACGATCCTCACTGGAATGGCGTACCTTCCCGCGACGACGCCTCCCATAGGGTTTGATGACGACGGTCTGCCCATCAGCTTTCAGGTCGTAGGTCCCTACGGGGGTGATTACACGACAATCCGGCTGGCGGGTTATATCGCGGAGCTATGCGGAGGCTACCAGACTCCGCCATAACGCCCTTCATTGGTCAAAACGAAAACGATAGTTATTTCAGCAAGGAAAGCACATGGATGAAGACGAGAAATACCTCTTTGACCTACGCGGTTACCTAGTCGTCAAGAACGCACTGACGGTGCAACAAATAGAGGATTTGTCCGACAGACTTGAGCAACGACGGGATCTCGAGGAAGACGGAAACAATACTCGCCGAATAACCAGGGCGGGTTCGGACCGTACTCGGTTTGATGACCCAAACGATCCCGCGTGGTCCGCAAGATCGCTTCTAGAGTGGGGTGGAACGTACATTGACCTCATCGATTTGCCGACGATTACCCCATATCTGGAGGCGTTACTCGGGGTTAACTATCGGCTCGATCATGACTATCTGAATATCAACAATGCTGAAAGTGCGCACAAACTGTACCTGCATGGAGGCGGGCAGGGCGCAGGTGGTCCAAAGGATTTAGTCGGAGCAACCGACGGCGGGCAATGCTATTACCGCTACAGTAACGGCCGATTTTTTAATGGGTTGGTTGCCGTTGGCTTTGAACTGGATGACGTGAAAGCAGGCGATGGTGGTTTTGCTTGCGTTCCGGGGAGCCACAAGGCAAACGTCGGGCTACCAGATAATTGGCGAATCAGCGAACGTCAAGACGATATCCCTGAATGTGTTGACCGCGTTGCGGCTTCAGCCGGAGACGCGATCATCTTCACGGAAGCCTGTGCCCATGGGACGGTTCCATGGAAGGGCGATAACGAACGCCGGACCATTTTCTACAAGTACTGTCCGCACGCGGTCGCTTGGAGCCCTTGCTACTACAACTCCGATAACTATGACGACCTTACCGAAAATCGACGGGCTATATTGATGCCACCTAGTGCGTGGGGGCCACACAGCCATACCGAAGCGATATGGCAACGGGCTCAAGCGGAGCAACTAGAACTCAAGGCATTGCGACGAGAGGTAGATGCTGCTCAAGGAACTTCGTGACGATCGCGTCTGCTGGATAGGCACAGAATATTAAGAAGCGACAAATTAACGGCCGGGACGGTAGAGCTCGAACAATCCTGGATTCTGCCGACGAGGGGCGACACGACGCGTCAGCTGATTATTTGATGTACGTCATCTCTCCGGTTCTTCCCAACTATGAACGAGCCAAACTTTTCGCAAATCCCTCAATCGTCTCACTCGGCCCTCGCGAAACGTAATTCGAGCATTTGACCGGTCGGACGAGTAGTACCAATGTGCCCTCGGTGAACGGTTGTGGCGCGTTTGAACGTCTATTTTGAGCGGCTCGCCGAGCAAAGCCTTGACCTCATCCGCGGCCATTCCCTCCTGCAGCAATCGCCAATTCGTTTGAATTTCACGAAGTCTCTTTGGTAGTCCAGAATTCTCGTTTTCCGATTGCTCACTGGATCGTTCGAGGAGCTCCAGTTGTGGCTCGGAACGAGCAGTCGTCGGTCGCTCAATGGGTTGTGTAGCGAGCTGCGGCGGTTCCGAATCTACTATCTCCGATGGCGTGGTTGGTTGTGTTGTCGGGCTAATGACGTTTTGCTGAGTTTCGCAAGGGAATGCTTTTGCCAGTGCATCCATCACCAGAACCGCGGCACTTTCATCCAGCCGCTCCGGGTGATCGTAGAGATAACCCATCACGATGCTCATCTTTTTCCCAGGTCCTAAATCATCGTCGGGTGTTGGGCAGTGGAACTTGGCGGCTTCCTGGAACTCGGCGGTTGAAGACCAACCACTCTTTCTACCTTTGCGGGAGGAAATAGCCTTGGTTTCGATCAGTGGAGCTAGGAGATTTCGCAAGTAATATGCGTTGGTGTCGGTGACTGCTTCAATGTAGCAAGCGCAACACGTTTCCTTTTCAATCGAGTCGACAGACGTGATACCAGGTGTTCCATCAAACGCAGCTGCGCAGCTTTTGAGTAGCCCCGCCCCGTTCTGAGCCGCGTCAGCTTGAAGCGCGATCGGAACAGATATCAGAACTATTAGTAGTAGGCGCATAGTCCAGTTGCCAAAAAAATGTGGAAGTTCATTCGGCAGGACAGACTACGAGTGTCCAGGTGACACCGCAGATGACCACGGAGTCGAATTTCTTGGCGGTTCCGGGGGCTGCCCATAGATCCACGCCGACTACGCCCGTCTTTTCGTCGGACTCGGGCTCGACAAATCTCATGGTCTGTCCCCCCGATAGCCTCAGGGTTGTGGGCTGCTCTGGATCGATCGAGCATCCGGCACCGAGCCCGTTCATCCATCTCTGACAAACGTCGGCCGGATCGTTATCCCGCGGTGCGATTTCGACGGCGGCAAAGCCAGTCGTGACCACCCCGTGAGGGCGAGTGTCCACTTCGTTCTGCCATGTATTTCCAGCGGGGAAGTAAGCCCCTTTGTTCCTAGGGAATACACCGTGGCCGGGCCAATTCTCTTGGATCTCAGCGAGGGTCCCAAAATCCTTGGGATGAAACTGTACGTTCACGCCAGAAACCGTGTCAGGGTTCTTGGGCAACCGCTCCCCCAATACGTAACGTCCAGACTCGACACCGGCTAAACCTGCGCCAGGTGAGCCGGAACAAACGTTCCAATCACCCGCAACGATTCCGCGCCGCGAACCTTGAATAGCCATCGATTCTGAAGCCGTGGAGACATCGGGAACCTGCACGATCGCCATGTAACCGCAGTCACCGTTGCGTTCCAGAAGCCTCGTTTGTGTCGAAGAATCCTTCCATGCGAGGTCTGTTGGACAAACCGTCTCTAAAAACGAATCGCCCAAACGTATATGCGTGTTAGTGAGGTACCCTCCCGCGGCCATTCGTGGGTCCCGAAAGACCACGGGAGCATCGAAAGCTGTGGTCAACACTGCTGACGTCCATTCTAGATCCCTTGCGAGCAAGCAGATCTGACGGAGGCGCAGTTCAGGATCTGCTGTCACTTGGTACGCACTTCGTGCATTTGTAAAGACGTCGCATCGTTCATCGTTATCTCATAGAAGAGACCGAGTAGAGCATCATAAAACGTTACTTGATAGCAACGACAAGTCGATTCCGTTCCGACTATCGCTGAAAGTACGGCATGACCTCCTGCACAAAGAGTTGAAGTGAGTCCATCGTTTCCTGGTGCGTAAGATCTCCCCACGCAAAAGATAATGTCAGGTATTCGATTCCTGTCTCGCTAATTAAGTGTTCGATTTGTTCGATGGCGTTTTCTGGAGTAGCGGCAATCAGAACCCCTAATTGCAACGCAAGCTCCGTATTGCCACCCAGGCTTGGATCGGTGAAGGGTATGTCGTAGCGCTCAAACAACGTCACCAAGTTGCGATGGTATGCGGGGTAGGCTTGATGGACTCTTGCCAACGCGCCTTGCTTGGATGAGTCCAAGTAAATATGCAGTGTCGCGCCAATGACCGGGTCTGCTACGCCAGGATTCCAGTCGGCATCGGGCTGGTCGAGCTGCGTCCGAAAATGCGCTATAGCGTTCTTGATTGCTTCTGGAGGTCCGGCCGTGATGGTGTTGAGACGATGTCTGCCAGCGTAATCGACGTTACCCGGATACCAGAAGCCTGGATGGGGTTGTTGCAGCGGACGATGGGGTAGGGAGATGTTTCCAAATACATGGTTCTTGCCAGAGTAACTAAATGTTGTGTTAGCTAGACCGGTCCGTAGGAGCTCGAACGCTTCTTCGAAGCGTTCTCGAGCGGTTTCCGGATCCTTTCCCCAGAGGGTATGTTCGGCCGGCGATATGCCTTTGCCGACGCCGATTTCGAGGCGACCCTTCGAGAGATGATCGAGCATGCAGACTTCTTCGATGAGTCTCAGCGGTTCATAGAACGGCAGTAATAAGACGAGTGAACCCAGGCGGATTCTTTCCGTTCGCTGTGAGGCTGCGGCCAGAAATACGGTGCCTGAAGGCGCGGCGTCGAGGCGTATGAAATGGTGTTCGGCTTTGTGATAGCACCAGAACCCGGCCTCGTCGGCAAACTCCAACATGCACAGCCGTTCTTCGTATAATTCGGCAAGGCTACCTGAACGGAATTCCATGTGGTCGAAGATGCCAAAGCGCATAGGGTTTAATTTGACTCGATGGCGCCACAGTGGACGTATCTTGATCCTTTGTTTCCGCTTCGCCTGCAAAACGTACTAAGAGCAATACAACGGGCTTCGCGCGCGTCATAGCCAAGATCGTCTGTCAGCCGCACTCCTAAATTTTCGCTATTCGGGGATCGTAAAATCCTAACGACCCGTGCATGGGGTAGCCCACCAATTCTCTGACCTCGTCGGACACGTTCGTAGCAAGAGCGGGTGGCAAGCTCAGATATTGATTTTCCTCCTGGCGCAACCAACCCAGCGAATAAGAAAGAATAATTCCATAGCGCCACTCGTTTGAACTGTTGCCTCCTGCAGCGTGAAGTGTACCGCCCAACCAGATCATGACCGAACCTTCAGGCATGTCCGCTTGCGCGACTTCATCCGGCGTTGCCTGACGACCCGACTGCCAGCGATGGCTTCCTGGCACGAGCAACGTGGCGCCGTTCGAGTGTGTGAAGTCACTCATGGCCCACATGGTGGCGATAACCAAATTGGGCCTTGGTATTTTAAAGAACGGGAAAGCGTCCTCTTCCCGGTGCAGGACTTGTTCCCTTGCACCAGGTCCGATATTGACTGCGACCGAAACGTGCAACTGGAACCGTTCACAGTTGTCGCCTAAGTGATGTTCACACAGAGATTTTATGGTCGGATGCGTCGCCATCGTTTGAGCGCCTTTTGACCTAGCGAGTAACGCGGGCAATCGTTGAGTCTTGGCGGGATAAAAATCCTCAGTGGAATCATCTTCCTGGACACGACTTTGCCCTAGAGAGTCCCCGAGTTCAGCTTTCACCTGTTGAGTTAATTCCAGGGATTGAGCGTTTCGAATGACCGCGCAACCACTTTCATCCAGGGCACCTTTGACTAAACTCAAATCGGCACCGGATTCAAAGACAGGTATCTCTGCTTTAGCTACCACGCTTCTCGATCTCCATGTCAAAGAAACACTTATTGTTCGCGAATTTCACCGCAATCCTCGTGATTCGTTCTGAAACGTTAATGCGTTCAGTGAATGGTTTAGATCGCCGGTCGAGATATGTGGCGTGAGTTTCAACTTGCCTTAGTCGAATTGACCACGGGGCGCTTTTGCGAATTTTGCCCAGTCCGGACCGCTAGCGTCCCACCCATAACCTTGTTCCTGGCCCAACAAACGCAACATGCGAGGATTGTTCGCATGTCGCTTGATTACTTCAGGGGGCACGTATTCACCAAATTTCTCCTGCGTAACAACGTAATGCCGGGCAAAGTATGTCGCTAGATTCATCCGGATGCCCGGTACCGTTCGCACGAAGGAACCGTGCCACGTATTGCCGTGCCAGACCACGGCGTCACCGGGCTCTAAATTCATCGCAACCGCGTTGGGGTTGCCGTGATCGCCGCCTAGCATGACTTCATCGGGCCTCGGCTGTCGACACAACCGATGACTTGCAGGGACCATGCCGAGGGCACCGGCTTCTTCGCTGTAGGGCGTGAGCGCGTAGTTCACGTTGGCAACTTGCGATGTCATAGAAAAGGGTGCCGGTATGCCGTTGCCGTTATCCGAGTGAAGAGGTAAGCAGGCCCCGCCAGGACCCTTAAAATGGCATGTCATGCTCGAAAGTTTGCAGCTTCGACCCAGGAGATAATTGATTAGAGCGAGGGGCGAGGGTGCTAGCGCGATCTCCTCAAACACTTCGTCTTCAAACAGAAGATAGTGTGCTAACGAAACGCCGTTGAATATTTCGCCGGATTCCGTCTCGATATCAACGATTGCACCGGTTTTTCGTTCCATGGCCCGGATAATTGATTCTCGGGCGCGTGCGACTAGCTCAGGCGAGAGCGCTCCTTTGATGGTCGTGTAACCGACTGATTCGAGTTCGGCAAGATTCGCGTTTAAGCCAAGAGAATCCAATTCTTCCATGGTCGTTTCCCGCGCGAGCTTGTCCGGGTCTGGTTGGCTAACCCCGGTTCCGATCGCTTTAGCGCGGGACGCCTTAACGTCGTCGTAACTCAATGTCTGTTCGGCCACCTTTCGCCCTCGGTTAACCCCACGGTCCTAAATCATACTCCAGACTGTCGCCGTTCAGACGACGTTCAAAGTGAGCTGAGAAAGGTCTTCAGGGCAGCGTTAGTTTCAGCTGGCGCCTCCTGCTGAACCCAATGGCCAGCCCCGTCGATGATCGTGCTTCCTCGAAAATCGTCGCATGCCGCCCCTGGATTGGCATACATATCGAATCCGGTCACAAAGTGTCGTACCGGATCCTTTTCGCCGCCAATAAAACAAGCGGGTTGCTGGATTGTCTGACCTCGTATCTGAACCAGTTCTTCGATGTCGAAACCTTGTGCTCGATAACGGTTTAGCGGGCCGCGGAAACCTCCCATTTGAAAGGCATCGCTGTATTTCTTGAGATCCGCAGTTGTAAGCCACGCCGGGAAAGGATCAGGATCGACCATACCATCCAATAATTGCGCATCGCTGGGTTTGTCAGTTAACCATGTGCCCGATGGTGCATCGCCAGAAATGGCGTAATAGATTTTGCGTAATGCGGCGGGAACATCGGCTTCAAGTTCTGCCTCCGCGATACCTTCCGTTTGAAAGTAGAGCTGATAGAAGAAGCGATCAGCGTAAAGTTGTTTTGCCATGTCGATGAACGAGGTGTCGCCACCCGGGGTATAAGGGACGCTCAAACCAGCCACGGCTCTAACAAGATCCGGATACAGTAGTGCAGTATTCCAAACGATGGGTGCCCCCCAGTCGTGGCCTAACAAAACTACTGGCGCGTTGCTTATTTCTTTGATGACGGCAGCCACGTCGCTTGAGAGACTTTTTATGGAGTAGGCCGAGATAGATTCCGGCTTGGAACTGCCTCCATAACCGCGAACATCCATGGCTGCGATCGTGTACCCGAGCTCGCTGAAATGAGACATTTGATGTCGCCAGGAATACCAGAGTTCGGGCCACCCATGTACGCAGAGTACAACTGGGCCGCTTCCCTTGATGGCAACTCGTATAACTATGTCACCGTTTCTCGCTTCACTAAATTCCATTCCTGTCTCCCGATATCGAGCTGCGATCTATCCATGGAACGCTACCGTGCATCAAGCGATACCTATAATCTTTCGCGTTTGCCAAGTCTATTTCCTCTGCAGCGAACCGACGAAAGTGATATTGCCGCTACGTCGGATGCCGGTAGCCAGAGAGGGCCATGTAGGTGAAGCGGAGGCAAATCCCCGTTCCAAGGAGTCGTCCAAGTCTCAATCAATGACCAGACGCTTGAAGAACCCAGGTTCTTGTATCGACCGATACTTTTGGCATCGGCATCTCTGGGGATGTTGTCGATCCTGCTTCCTATTTATGCACGTCAATTGGGAGCGTCCGCAACCGCGATCGGGGGGCTGTTTAGCGTATTTACGGGAGTGCTTTTAATTGTTAGACCCCTGACGGGTTGGGCACTCGACCGCTACGGAAGGCGACCGCTACTCTTGCTAGCGTTAACGAGTTTCGTTGCTTGTATGTTGGTGTTTGGTCGAAGTATTGACCTACCGTACTTATACGCAGGGCGCATACTCCATGGCATCGGTGCCGCCATGATGTGGTTGACGTTGCGGACGATGGTTGCTGACACTGTACCGGACCAGCATCGCGCCAGAATCATGGGGCGATTGACGGAACAGGCCGCGCGCGGAAGCATGTTTGGCGCGTTCTTCGGATTTACCTTAATCGGATTTCTCCCTTTGCCATCGGCCTGGCAATGGTCATTCCTCGGATATGCCGCGCTTTCGGTTATTGCCTTGGCGCTGACTTGGCGTCGGGTACCTGAGACAAAGGCTGAAGGACAACTGGGTCTCGTCACGCCTTGGGATATCAGCGGTATCGCCCTGGCGACCTTGGTCGCCACAGTCGCACTAGCTGAAGCTCTTATTGGTCCTGTTTTTCTGATTCTTCTTACGGACCGTTTCGAACTTGAGCCAACAATGCTTGGTACGGTTATGGCCGGTGGGATTCTTTACGCATTTCTTCCCTCCCGAACGGGAGCTTGGGGCGATCGAATTGGTCGATATAGGGTCGTTGTTTTTGGTTTAGCCTTGGCCGCCATCGCCAACGGCAGTTTCCCATTTCTACCTTCGGTATGGGTGTTGATACTTGTCTATACCGTTTTGGTCGGTGCCTGGTGCATGGTCACCCCGCAACTCGACGCGCTCATGACATCTCGAACGTCGGCGCTCAATCGGGGGCGCACCGTTGCTCGTTACGAATTTGTTCGCGGTGCTGGAGCAGCTTGTGGTCCACTACTCGGCGGTTGGCTCTATGACGAGTGGCATGTCGCCGCGCCCTTTATTACGAATAGCTCGCTGTTGTTCTTAACGGCAGTGACGACGATGGTGGTTATCGTTTACTCAAAAACGAAAGGGGCGGCTGGATCTAACCCCGATCGCGTCGGCAAGTTCTGAACACGATGGGATCACTTTAGGTCTATTCGCGAGAGCCTTTCATGACGCTGGCCATCCGTCGAGCCATGGCAATGCTTAGTCTTTCTTTTCCGCTTAATATCGGTTGAGCCCGGATCTAACGAGGGGAACGATTTGAACGAATTATGTTTGCGATCAGCCACGGAACTCGCTGCGCTTATATCCCGAGGCGAGGTGTCGAGTCGCGAAGTTGTTGAGGCCCACTTAGCGCGAATTGCCGAAGTTAACGATGACGTGAATGCCATCACGTTGACGCTGGAGGAAAGCGCATTGAAGCAAGCGGACGCTGCAGACACGGCCGACGCTGTGGAACGTTTACGCCCGCTGCATGGCGTACCGTACACGATCAAAGAGAACATCGACTTGGTTGGGACGCCGACAACCCAGGGACTACCGTCGCTCGCTGATGCGATCCCGAGCAGCAACTCACCAATTGTGGACCGCATGAATAGTGCGGGCGCAATTCCCATCGCGCGGACGAACCTCCCCGAGGCAGGATTACGTATCGATACAGAGAATCCACTGCGTGGACGAACCTTTAACCCGTGGGACAAGAACCTTACCCCTGGTGGTTCGAGTGGAGGTGAGGCTGCAGCCATTGCGACGGGCATGTCGCCGATGGGGCTCGGCAACGATATCGGCGGTTCGTTAAGAAACCCCGCCTACTGTTGTGGGATTGCTTCTCTAAAACCAACCGCCGGGCGCGTGCCCTTTGTGGTCGAGTCCGAAGTCGGAGGTTTGGGCGCTGCCAGCATGGAATTTGTGTCGGACGGACCGATGGCACGATCAGTTGCGGATTTACGACTCGGTTTATCCATCATCGCGGGTCGCCACGCCAAGGACCCAAGGACCGTGGACGTACCGCTAACAGGCCCTCTGCCCAGCCCGTTAAGAGCGGGCATCGTCACCTCGATACCGGGATGCGAATTACCACCGGCGACGATTGCGGCAATCGAAAGGTCTGGAGAGATTCTTTCCAGTCAGGGTTGGGAAGTAACCACGGCAGAACCGCCAGAACTTGAGCGGGTATTAGATGTTTGGGGAAACATCTTGCTAGAAGGTATGGCTGATGGTCTTGAAGAAATGAGTAACGTGCTCTCACCGGAAATACATCAACAACTAATCGAAGTGGAGAAATACTTTAATCCTGGAAGTGGGTCGCTCAACGCAACGCTAGGCGAGCGTCAACGCTTACGAGGGATTTGGTCGGAGTTTTTGACGGACTACTCCGTCCTTTTAGGTCCGACTTGGACCAATCTACCGTTCCCTTGTAACGCCGATTTAGTTCCGGTCACGGGTGCCGAGCTAGTGATTGATACGTTACGGTTTATCGTGCCAGGCAACGCATTGGGCATCCCCGGGTTGGCCCTGCCCACCGGCGTCTCTGAAGGATTAGCCACAGGTATTCAGATTTATGCAGATCTCTGGCGGGACGACCTATGCCTGCTAGCCGGTGAATGCATAGAGCGTGCGGTGGATACAATTACGCCGATTGATCCCAATACCGCATAGGTCACGAGATGAGAGTTTTACTGGCATTGAACTTGTGAGTAATTGGGGAAAAGTCATCCTGTGGAGCGGAGGGATAGTTTACGGTGTTCTGTCCCTCTATCTCGTTCTGTATGGGACCTTTTCGGAGCTCGGAACCGCGTTCTTACCGCTCGGCATTGGGTTGATGGGTCTATCGTTTTACGCCAAGCCCTACAAGAAGCGTCTTTTTAGGATCGGTCTGGTTTTCCTTTTGATAGGCATATTTCTGTCCTTAGGACGTTTTGGACAAGTGCTGTTTTAAATTTAGCGGTTGGGGATTAGACAATAGGTTCGCTCGTAATCTTTCGCCAAGACCTTGTTGCCCTCAGATTTTGAGAGTGATCGTCGGTTAATTTCTGTCTCGGAACCTGACCTCGCGACGCCCATCGTTGCTGCTAGCATAGTTAATCCAGTGACCATGAGGCGAGTATTCATGACCAATCCCTTCAGGAACAACGCGCAACGCGAAGAATTTCTTGCGGAACCACGCCTTGCGATTTTAATCACCAACAGTGACCGTGGTGCACCCATAGGCGTTCCGGTTTGGTTTGAGTGGACCGGGACAAATGTGCACATGTTCGCGGGACGAGAAACGCCCAAGATCGACCGTATCAAGCGTGACCCGACAGCCTCGGTACTCGTCACTAACGCGATAGGGGAGCCTGAAGCATGGGTGGCCTTTGACGGACCGATTGAGCTCAGCGATAACGGCGGCATTGAACTCGCCACGCGACTTGCCGATCGGTATTGGGACCTGGATAACGATCAACAACGAGCGGTACTTTCTTCGTGGCAAAGCGCACCTGACGCATTCTGTCTGCTGACGCTCAAACCCGTGAGAGTTCGAACAGGGCAGTAGAGATTGGAGGTTCGTCCATGAAAATTGACTGGCGGCGCAGATTTGTGGCTCTTGGATCGCCCACCGGCACTCGGAATGGCGCAGGTTTTTCTCCTTGCCAAGGCCTCTACTACGAACCCAAAGCAAAAAAAGCGACGACAGCATTCATTGCCTCGCACTACAACGTTGATTTCAGCGAACACTATTTGGGTGAATACATGGCCTCTCGCGGCTATGGGTTTCTCGGCTGGAATACGCGGTTTCGGGGTAACGAAGCTTTCTTTCTTTTGGAGCATGCCCTTGTAGATATTGGCGTCGGAGTTGCCTGGCTGAAGGAAGAGGTCGGCATTGAAAACGTCGTCCTCCTCGGTAATTCCGGCGGCGGTTCGCTCATGGGTGCGTATCAGTCACAAGCGAAAGGCGTCAGCATGACGCCGACGCCAGGGCTCCAGCTCCCCGATGCGCTTCAGAAATTAGTTCCGGCTGATTTTTACGTATCGCTTTGCGCACACGGTGGCCGGCCAGAAGTACTAACCGCATGGTTTGATCCAGCCATTACCGACGAATCTGACCCGACCACGGTCGATCCCGACCTCGACATGTACAACGAGACTAACGGTCCCCCGTACCCGAGCGAATTTGTTGAACGGTATCGAAAAGCGCAAGTAGAGCGAAATCACCGGATCACGACTTGGTGTCACTCGGAATTGGCTCGATTAAAGGACCACAACATGGCTGACCGCGGCTTTAATCTATACCGAACCTGGGCCGATCTACGTTTCGTGGATCCGGACATCGACCCGTCCGACCGAAAGCAGAATTGGTGCTATGCCGGAGATCCTAGAAAGGCGAATTATCGTCCTCAAGGGATTGGGCTAACCAATACACTGCGGACGTGGTTGTCGATGTGGAGCTTGTCGGATTCGTTTTGTTGTGGTCCACCGCACCTCGCCCGAATTGTCGAACCGTCTCTTGTTGTACAGAGTTTGGCAGACTCAGGCGTATTCCCGAGCGATGCGCAGCTCATTTATGACAGCCTCGGTTCACGCGATAAAACGTTAGCGATGGTACCCGGCGACCATTACTTGCAGGCCCCCGATGGCGCCAGGACGCACGCGGCTGACCTTATCGTCGGTTGGCTAGAAAATAGGCACGGATGATGTTGCGACGGTAACCGTCGGAGCTTTAAAGAAGCTCAAAGAAGATTACTTCGAGAGGTTTGTCGCTCAAGTTCTTGCCCCGGTGGGCCCCCCTTTCTTCAGCCCAGACTGCATCGCCGGCAGGCCTAGATATCTCGGTGACCTCTCCAGACGCGGACGTCACGGATACATGCATGGCGGTTAGTGCTACGGAAACGCCCGCTTTGTGAGAGTGGATGGGCGTTTCATGACCCGCCGGACTCTTAATGCGGACGATGCGTACGTCGGGACGCTTGAGCTCAATTTTTGCGTTAACGGGATCCGCATCCACGGCGTTAGGGGCGCTTTGATCTTTTCCGTGATATCGACCCTTGATTTCAACGAATACGCTTTCTTGATCCAACGTTGAAATGCTCTTGACGGAATGAGGTTTTATGTCACCGTCGATGATGTCTCCCGGGTAACTTTCAGGACGCGTTTCAGAATGACCATCCAATCCGGTAAAAATGCTCTGGCCGCCTGTCAATGCGACACCAACAAAAGGTTCGTGGGAGTGCATTCCGGATGCTTCTCCTGGCCCGTAGCCCACCCTAATCAACCGTACATAGTCATTCTCAAACTCAACTTGGTAGTGCTTGGGGGCGGCTAACGTAGAGGTAAGCGCGTTGTTGTTATCGCTTTTATCAGAGCAGCCGACAAGAATGAGGGTTAGCGCGATCGCTGTCAGTACGTGGTTCATAGGCTCATCATAAGAGCCGTCCCCACGAACGTCTACTATTCGATATATCCAACGTATTAATTCTTATAAATCAATTATTTATAGGATCTATATTAGAAACGTGCTTAATATCTACGTCGACATCCATTGATGGACCAGGACGTTGGTGACCATGCCGTAAAAAGATCGTCCTATCCTTCAAAAACTAAGATATGGTTAATACAAGCCAACAGGGGATCAGTCCATGCCATACGAAATCAAGCGATTTCCGTACGACGGCACGATCGATGCCGACGGACACATATTAGAACCACCCGATTTGTGGGAAACGTACCTTGAAAACAAATTTAAGGAACGTGCACTCCGCATCAAAGTCGACGATAACGGCCTTGAGTATCTGGAGATCAATGGAGCGCCTTCCAAGTTCACGAGCAAGGGCAGTCTTGGAATTATGGGAGCCATGGGCGAAGAAAGTTTGATGCCGAGTCCAGAACGCAGGTACGCGGATAGCATGCCGCTCGGCGCTTGTAACGCGTCGGATCGCATATCACTAATGGATCAGGAAAATCTTGAATGTAGCCTCCTTTATCCAACGATCGGACTTTTATGGGAAGTCGAAGAGACCGATCCGACGATCAGCTTAGCCTATGCCAGGGCCTATAACCGATGGATAGCCGACTTCTGCCGGGATTCGGGCGGTCGGTTGGTGCCTATTGCGATGCTCACCCTGTTGGATCCAAGCGGGTCGGCCGAGGAGCTCGAGCGGGCGGTCAAAGACGGTTGCCAGGGTTGTTGGGTTAACCCTTTTAACCACAACAAAGTGATTCACGGCCATTCCGATCACGACGTATTGTTCGAAAAGTGCGTTGCGTTGGATGTGCCTTTGGCCATCCACCCAACATTCCATCCGTACGGTACCGCCACCGGTATTTTCGACTGGCCAGCCGAAGGAGTCGGTATGGCAGGCATGATTTGGCTTCGCTCGATTGTGCAGCAAGCCCTAATCTCGTTTTTTGCGCTTGGGACCCTTGATCGCTTTCCCTCGCTAAGACTGGGCGTGTTGGAAGCCGGCTCGGGTTGGATTGGTCCTTTGCTCGACCGGCTGGATGCCTATACGGCTTCGATGAACATGGCTGGCAAACGGCCCTCCGTCAGGGAGTATTTCCAACGTCAATGCTTTATATCGGGAGACCCCGACGAAACGGCAGCGCCATTTATTGTGGACCATGTTGGCGCCGACAATTTCATGTGGGCAACGGATTATCCGCATCCGGACCACCCGCATACCTGGGTAGATGATCTCACCAGTTACGCGGAACGTTTGAGTTCGACAACGCGAGACAAAGTACTTGGGGAAAACGTAAAACGAATATACAAATTGGATTACGAGCTTCCCCAACGACGAACCGAACGCGTCGCTCCAGGTTGAAGCCGCGAACGCAGGCAGTTAGAGAGGCGAGGGGGCCATTTGTCTCAGATCGCTAACAAAATATGCAGTATTGAAGATGCGGTCGCGACCATACGACCTGGCGACGTCGTCCATGTGGCCCCCTATTCGACGACGCCTTACAGCTTGTGCGCGGGTCTGAAAAAACGTATTCGAAGGGGCGATCTCAGTGGCATACGAGTCGATCATCCCGCAGCGTTTTTCTCCTGGACGGACGAAGGTATGGTCGGTGCGGTTGAACTACATGACAACTACGCGACGCCGCCAAATCGGGCAGCTTGCCATGCGGGCGAGATGGAGTACTTGCCGGTCGGCATGTGGCAAAGCTACGAAATTCCGGCCGGGTTTCACCAAAACCCCGATGTTTTCTTGGTCCCAGTTTCACCACCCGACAAGCGTGGGTTCTGCAGCTTCGGGCATGGCGTATGGCTTTCTAAAGCGGTGGCTCGCCGAGCCAAACGTATTATCGCCGAGGTGCGGCCGGACTTCATTCGTACCTTCGGCGATAACTACATCCACGTCGACGAAATCGATCTTTTTGTTGAGGCCGATCCTTCAGCTGGCGCAAACATAGAAGCGCCGGAACCTTCGGCGGAAGAGGTCGCACACGTCGAGGTCATCAACACCCTGGTAGCTGCTGAACTCGTCAACGATGGCGACACGTTGCAAATGGGTGTGGGTACAGTTTCCGGTGCGCTGGCCAACTACTTGGGGTTTCGCAATGACCTTGGGATTCAAACGGAGCTTATCACCGGGGGCGTCGCAGCCCTCGTGGAACAGGGTGTCGTTACCGGTACAAGAAAATCACTCAACCGCCACAAAGTCGTCGGTTCGGCTTGTGTGGCGCTCGATCAGGAAGAGTTGGACCAAATCCACATGAATCCACACTTCGAGCTCTACGACTTTGGCTACACCGACGACCTGCGGCATCTGATCCAGCAGGAAAATTTTGTTGCGGTAAACAACGCGTTGGTGGTCGATCTAACCGGGCAAGTATCTGCCGAAGCGCTCGACCATCGGCCGTATACGGGGGTGGGAGGGCAAACCGTGTTTATGATCGCCGGCGCGTACTCCAAAGGCGGAAAATCAATCAGTGTTACGCCGTCTAGCTCGGTACCAACTGCGACCGGAACGAGGGTGTCGCGAATCGTGCCTACCCTAGGCGCCGGGGCCGCGGTGACGGTGCCTAGGACCTACGTCGACTACGTTGTTACCGAACATGGTGTCGCGGAGTTGCGAGGAAAGACGTTGAAGGAGAGAGCGGCGGCGTTACTGGAAGTCTCCCATCCGGACTTCCAAGACGAACTTAAGGCAGAGGCCAAGAGGTTATACAGGCTATAGGCGACCTGTACGACCAGACTTCTGATATTGGTTCGCGTGACGCGCTATCCCGAATACCGAACCTGCATACGTTTAATGCTATTGAGGAAATTAGATCGCATACGATCCACCTCACCCAATACAGTGACATCAGGGAAGCGTTTGAGTAACTCTTCCAAGCAGACGGTGAGTTGAATTTCCGCCAGCCGCCAGCCGATACAAAGATGCTGCCCATATCCAAAACTTAAATGTCTTGGTCCGTTGCGCGTGACACTAAAAGAAAAGGGATCGTCCCATTTATCTTCATCCCGATTACCCGACATGTACCATAACGCTAAGCGATCGCCTTTCTTTATGATCTTTTCGCCGACTTTCGTCTCTTCCAGCGCAGTACGACGCATATACACTACGGGTGCAACCCAGCGGATGATCTCGTCCACTGCGTTGGGAATAAGGGATGGGTCGTCGACAAGTTTTTGTCGCTCATCCGGATATTGACTCAACGCCAAAACGCCGCCACTGATGGAATTTCGCGTCGTTTCATTACCAGCAACAACGAGCAAGATGAACGCGGAGACGTAGTCGCCAAGTTCCATGGCTTTGCCGTCCACCTCGGTATTCACCAGCATGGAAAGTAGATCGTCGCTGGGTTTTTCTTGGCGCGATGCGCGAAGCTTGAGGGCATATTGAAACAGCTCTCCGAAGACAGCCATTACCTGGTCGCGATCAATACGCATGTCGGGGTCATCGCCGCCGATCATGACGTTAGACCACTCGAATAGTTTTTTCCGGTCCTCTTGTTCGACGCCTAACAGTTCAGCAAGCATCTGGATCGGTAATTCGGCAGCCACGGCCGATACAAATTCGCACTCGCCAAGACCGGCAATTCGTTCGAGGATTTCGACACACCGCGTTCGGATTTCGGGAATCAGCGCGTTTAATCGCCCCGGCGAAAACCCGGGCGCCACCATGCGACGATGTTGGGTATGCGTTGGCGGATCCATCATGATCATGCTGCTACCCGAAGTGATGATTGAGGCGCCACCCCCAGCTTCGTCTTCTGATGCGTTTTCGAGACTCTGTCGGCGTCGCCTCATGTCCGCAGATTCCAAGGTGATGCCACCAAGCAGTCGGTCGGAACTAAAAACCTTCGGATTCTTCGAAATCGACTGAATATCATCGTACTTTGTAATCGACCAAAACCCTTTACCGCCGTCGGGCTCCGGACACCAGGCCACGGGATCTTCGCGTCGTAGCTCCGTGAATATTTGATGGACTGCTTTTTGATCCTGAAAGGTTTCTGGCTCAGATAGAGCGAGACGTGCTTCATCGTTCATGTAAGGCATCCGTTCAGTTCTCAAGCAAGGACATGGGAACCGCAAGTGTCGGCAGTTGATAGAGGGAGCGAAATATACTCTTTCAACAGCGGAAGAAAAGCTTGTCGGGCCGCTTCATATTGGATCTGAATGTTGCTTCGGCGAAGACGACGATCTAGCTCTTAACGTGAAAATAAGCGGCGCTCGACCAGGACAAGTCCATTGACTATGCTCCCGCAAGAACGACCTAAGGTACGAAATGAACAACGGTGCCTATACCTTGATTACGGCGGACACTCATGCGGGTGGAAGTCACGCTCAGTATCGAGAATATCTCGATCCGAAAGCCCGAGATGCATTTGACGAATGGCGTGGCGGCTATAAAAACCCGTCGCAGGAGCATTACGGCAAGAAGAAAATGCGGAACTGGGATTACGACATTCGAACCGACGACCAAAATAGCCAAGGTGTTGTGGGGGAGGTGATTTTCCCGAACACCGTGCCCCCGTTCTACAGCAAGAGCATCGTGATCGCACAGCCGCCTCGCCCCGAACAGTACTCTATGTGTTTAGCCGGCATACGTGCGCACAATCGTTGGCTGGTCGATTTCTGTGCCGAAGATCCAGACCGTCGGGCTGGCATCGGGCTGATCTTGCCGAATGATCTAGACGAGGCGATAAAAGATATCGAATTCATCGCGGAATCGGGGTTGCGGGGCGGGGTCCTACTCCCACTAATTCCGCCAGACTGTGATTGGCTCCCGTCTCTATACGATAAAGCATGGGATAGAGTTTTTGCCGCCATTCAAGACCATGACCTTGTGATCAATCAGCACTCTGGACAAGGATCGCCAGCGTACGGCGACGACTTGGTCGGAGAAGCTTTATGGATGTCAGAAGTAACGTTTTACTGTCAAGCCGGCTTTCGACACCTTTTGATGAGTGGTGTGTTCGAACGTTTTAACCGGCTCAAATACATCCTTACGGAATCGGGCTGCGCGTGGGTGAGTCCGATGCTTGCGCAGCTTGATGGAATTCACCAGGGAATAAAGCACGGCGCGATCGGCGAGATGCATTACGACGGCGAGTGGGTGTTAAAGGATCTGCCCAGCGAATATGCGCGGCGCAATTGTTGGTACGGGGCGAGCTTTCCGAGCAAGGCAGATTTGAATGGCATCGAGAAACTAGGGCCTGATCGAATCCTTTGGGGAAACGATTATCCGCACTTCGAAGGAACCTTCCCGTATAACCTCGAATCGCTAAGACTGACGTTTGAAGACGTGCCGGAGCGCGAACGTCGCATGGTTTTTGGTGAGAACGCAGCGAAACTATACCAATTCGATCTCGACAAGCTTCGACCGCGAGCTGAAAAGTACGGGCCAACTCCCGAGGAAGTAAATACACCGTTGTCACTGGATGAAATTCCACGCGACGCGACTTGTGCGCTCTTTCGTAATGCACTCTATGCTGCCGGTTAGCGGTCACTAGCTGTGGTAATGCCAGCGGGGGTAGGAATCGTTGATACCATGATCGGCTTTCCGGCTAGTGATTTTTCGCAATACGACTTCATTAGGGCACAGCTGAAAGACGGTTCCACCGATATGGATTTCCCGGTGGAGTACATGTTCAAAAACGTCCCGAAGGAATTGTACGGAAACAAGGATCCAGTCTCCGTCACGTTGCATGAAATGGACCGGTTCGGTATCGACGTTGGTCTCATTGGTGTTGGAGGAGATGTAAGCCGTAAAGCCCTCGATGATCATGCGGATCGCTTTATTGGGCAGGGTAGCGTCGACCCTAATCAGGGCATGGAGGGGGTGCGGAGCATGGTCCGCCAGTACGAAGAATTCGGTGTACGTTCTTTCGGTGCGTTCAATGCCGGTTTCAACCCTCAGGTTGCCATCGACGACCGACGTATGTATCCGATCTATGCCAAATGCGTTGAGCTCGATGTACCTATTTTTTCGTGCGCAGGAGTACCAGGACCTCGGTTTCCGATGTGGCCGCAGGCTGTCGAGCGTATCGATAACGTCATGTACGATTTTCCCGAACTCGTATTCGTCACTCGCCATGGCTGCGAACCCTGGGAAGATCTCGCCGTCAAACTCATGCTCAAGTGGCCAAACCTCTATTACTCGACTTCGGCGTTTGCTCCGAAGTATTACCCTAAGGCAATTATTGATTACGCCAATACACGCGGCGCAGATAAAGTGATCTATGCGGGTTACTTCCCGATGGGACTTTCGTTAGAAAGGATCATGACCGATATGCACGACGTTCCATTTAACGACGAGGTATGGCCTAAATTTTTGGGTGCGAATGCCCGTAAAATCCTAAGAATCGGAAAATCGGTGTAACCCTAGGCAAACTTCAGCCTTCAATGCCAGGTCACTTCCATCGCAAAAAAATGGTTAAAGACCTCTCGATCAGGATGATTCAGCGACGATCGGGCTGGACTGCGTATATAGAAGTCGAGTTGCTGGGTCGCGGGATTAACGCTGCCTGCGTTTCCCGATTCGGGGGTTAACGCGACGGCCAGGGTCTCCCGGTGACGCATGCCTTGAGTCACCATAAAATGGATCTCGTAATCCTGATATAGCGATTCGCGGTTTAATGTTGCACTGGAGGGAATCCATGGAGCGGGTTAAAGATAAGGTCGTCGTGATTACAGGCGCAGGATCTGGCCTTGGAAAGGCGGACGCGCTTCGTCTCTCAGAGGAGGGCGCAAAGCTCGTTCTGACGGATATTAACGAAGTAGAAGGCAGACGCACTGGCGAAGAGTGCGAGGGCGAGGCGATCTTCTTTGCACAGGACGTCAAAGACGAATCCTCTTGGCCCCGATTGATCGAAACGACTATCGCGGCGTTCGGACGGTTGGATGTACTCGTTAACAATGCGGGTAACTCGCATATCGCTAATATCGAATCAGCCTCGACCGATCAGTGGCACGATATTTTGCGCGTGCATCTTGACGGCACTTTTTTTGGATGCCGTTCGGCCATACCAGAAATGACGAAATCCGGTGGCGGTTCGATCATCAACATGTCGTCCGTAGCAGCACTTGTGGGGCTGTCACCGTATCTAGCGTATTCCGCGGCAAAAGGCGGTATCCGTTCGATGACAAAGTCCATCGCCATATACTGTCGAGAGCAAAAAAACCTCATTCGTTGCAATTCGATCCACCCGGGCAGTATTTCAACACCCATGGTGCACGCCGCGCTCGAAACGCTTTCGGGTATTCATTTGATGGAAGAAGAGGATCCAGAGGCGACTCGCAAGGCTTTGGGGATTGGGGAACCTCTCGATGTCGCGAATATGGTGCTATTCCTCGCGTCGGATGAATCAAAACACATCAACGGGGCTGAGCTGGTAATCGATAACGGCGCCACGGTTGGGCTGATGTCGAGATGAGCGTCACGGGTTTGGTCCACGTCAACGTTAATTGTTCGAATTTTGATCGTTCGTTGAGTTTCTATGAACTACTCGGATTTCAGAAATTAGTCGATGTCCCTGCAAGGAATACGGACGAGGTCGCCGCTGCGGTAGGTATGCCACCGTACGAGGTTAAAGGCGCGTTACTGATTCTAAAGGCCGCGAAAACGCCGTTGGTAATCGATTTACTCGAATGGCTGGATCCCAACGATGGTAGCCCGCCCTACGAACATCTATATCACCTAGGTATTGCCCGGATAGCTCTCGCGACCGACGATCTTGATGCCGATGTTGAATTTCTCAAGTTGAACGGAGTTGAATTTCTGTCGGAACCTGCAACAGTACAGTTGACCGACAGCCCGGCAACCCGCTTCGTCTGCTTTAAGGATCCCGACGGAACGATCTTGGAACTTGTTGAAGGAACATGATATGACGACTGCTTCTGCGCGTATTCGCGC
>CAJWCW010000015.1 GCA_913030615.1 uncultured Gammaproteobacteria bacterium
GCACGCAATGCGAAAGACTTTGCCCGAGCAGACCAAATACGTGATCAACTCTTGGAAAGTGGGATTGAGCTCGAAGACACGTCGGAAGGTACTCGCTGGAGAACCTTGTAATCGCCAAAACCACCCTTCGATTCTCAATTGGCTGGTGCGAGCAAAGCTACCCCGATATAGTACCCGCGACCGCAACTGCGCGGCCTGAAACTAATCGGTTCGAGTGAACGGGAAGTCGGTGCGATTCCGACACTGTCCCCGCAACGGTGAAGTAGAGTACGCATCGCATGTCGGCTAGTTCCGACAACGCAAGCCACTGGCTTAATTATGCTGGGAAGGCGCGAGCGCTGTTTCAAGGGAAACGTCTACCAAGTCCGGAGACCGGCTCGAACGGTATCCATCTGCCATTCGCGGAGCGACGAGGGAAGATTGTTCTAGTGTGTTTGTCGTTCGTACGACCTCTACTAAACGTTGTAGCAATTTCAACGTTTGTTAGCGGTATCTCTGCCTTCGGAGACGAAAATATCGTCACCGAAATTATTGTGAGCGCAAGCCGACTGGAAACCACCGAACAGCCAGTCCACGTGGTCGATATGGACGACGTTCCACGGCCTCTCATGCCTGTAGATTCGCTTCGTGGGATATCGAGCGTCGCCATTTCTCAATCAGGCAACCGGGGTTCTCTAACCCAACTACGGCTTCGAGGCGCCGAAGCAAATCATGTCATGGTGTTAATCGATGGAGTTCAGGCAAACGACCCGGCGATAGGATCGGAATTCAATTTTGGCACGCTTCACGGTATCGGTATCACACGTATTGAGGTCCTGAACGGCCCGCAGAGTGCGGTACACGGAAGCGACGCGCTAGCCGGCGTAATCTTTATCGACACGACCCCTATCGCCAACCGCTCCGCAGCATATCTTGGCATAGGAACGGCACAAACCGTCACTTCCTCTATTGACTTCGCGCGAGTGAAATCCGATGGGTACGTTAGTACTTCAATTGGGGGTATCAAAAGCGACGGAACCAATGTCTCGCTAACTGGTGACGAAAAAGATGCTTTTAAGAACAACAACTTGAATTTCAACGCGCAACACTCGGTTGCGAACTGGACGGTAAAACTAACCTCGCGATTAACCCGCTCATGGGCCGACTTCGACCCAACGCCCTATCCAGCATTCGTTCCCATTGACGGCGATCTACGCAGCGACACAGATCTGAGATTAATTGGTGTATCCGGCATCTGGGATGGCTCGGATTTTTGGACACCCAACATTCACCTTGCAACTACGCGCGCTCAATTAAGTAATGTTTCCGAGGGGACCATTTCTAATGGCAGTATCGGGAAGCGGCACACCGTCACATTCTCCAACAACTTTAGACTTTGGAATGACCAACGGTTAAACGTAACCGTAGGCCATCATTCGGAAGAATTATTCCGGCACGGCGTACCGAACGAGTACGGTGATCCTAACCAAAATCAACAAACGCAGTCATCCAATATTGCTGCTGAATACCTCTACACCGGGACACCCATCACAGCTTCAGTTTCGATGAGGCACGATCACAACAGTTTATTCGGTGACGCAACGACCTTTGGTATATCCGGCAGCGTCTTTCTTCGTTCCACAAAGTGGTTCGCTCGAATCGCTTCAGGCTTCAAGAATCCAACCTTTACGGAACGTTTCGGCTACACGCCTGACACATTCGTTGGTAACCCTGATCTAACACCGGAATCATCGAAAGAGTTCCAGACAGGGGTTCATCGATCTTGGTACGGAACAGATCTTTCGCTTGTGTATTTCAACGCCAACCTCAAAGACGAAATCGACGGATTTGTTTACGACCCCGTCAACATGAGTTTCACGGCTCGGAACGTAGCTAGCCGAAGTCATCGATCCGGCATCGAAGCGACCCTCGAGATAGAAAGAGGATCACATTCGTTGGACGCGAGTTACAGCGTAATCAAAAGCACCGAATCTGGACTTCGCGAAGTGCGCCGACCACGAACCCTCGGCCGGATAAACTATACGTTCCGAGTCGGCGAACGATGGCTTCTAGCGGCCAGGATCGTGCATACCGGAAGTCAAATCGATACCGATTTCTCAACTTACCCGGGGACACGTCGGCGGCTGGATCCGTACCAACAGATCAACGCCGGCACGACCTTTCGCCTTGGCCCCCAACTTCAGCTCCAACTTTTCGTTGAAAATCTGTTCAACGTAAAAACACAAGACGTATTCGGTTATCGTAATCCAGGTACCTCAACGCAGATCGGGATCCACGCATCGTTATGAATGGTGACGCAATCAGCCGGCACGTAGGGGCTATGTGGGACGAAAGTATCGTCCCGACGCTCCACGAATACATCCGTATCCCAAATAAGTCTCCAGCTTTTGATCGGAACTGGGAAGAACACGGTTACATGGACGACGCCGCCAATCTGCTCGTTAAATGGGTTGTTCAAACAGGCATCACCGGATTAACGCACCGCGTGGTTCGACTCGCCGGACGCACGCCCGTCATCCTCATCGATATACCGGGTGAGCGCGGAAACGTCTTGATGTACGGGCACTTCGACAAACAGCCCGAATTCGAAGGTTGGGCGGACGGGCTTGGTCCATGGACTCCAATCGAAAAAGATGGCCGACTTTACGGACGCGGAGGTGCCGACGATGGCTATGCGATCTTCGCTAGTCTTGCCGCGATTAGTGCGCTGCAAGCACAGAACCTTCCTCATCCGCGATGTCTGATACTCATTGAGAGCTGTGAAGAAAGCGGTAGTTATGATCTTCCCAGCTATATTGACCATTTACGCGACGAAATCGGCGAACCCGACCTGGTCATCTGTTTGGATGCGGAATGCGGAAATTACGATCAACTTTGGCTGACGACGTCGTTACGCGGGACCTTGAGTGGAACACTCAACGTTGAAGTCCTTTCCGAAGGGGTGCATTCGGGCGCGGCAGGTGGCATCGTGCCGTCGAGCTTTCGGTTGCTCCGCCAGTTACTCGACCGAGTCGAAAATGCGGTCTCTGGCGAACTACTGAACTTTCTACAGGTCCCCATTACTGCCGACGTTCGCGAACAGGCTGACCAAGTCGCGTCAACCCTTGGACCCACCGTGCTCGATCGTTTTCCGTGGTCAGGTAGTACCCGGCCGACAGCAACCTCGGCAAGCGAATTGGTTTTAGCAAATACCTGGGGAAGTAGCATGGCGGTGGTGGGCCTCGCGGGCGCTCCAGACCCTTCAAACGCTGGCAATACGTTGCGACCCTCAACCGCGGCAAAACTTGTTTTCCGTCTCCCTCCGTCACTCGACGCTAACGAAGCTGCGAATCGGGTCAAATCAACGTTCGAAAAAGATCCCCCACAAGGCGCCACCGTGTCTTTCAGCCTCGATAGTCCGCAAACCGGTTGGCACGCTAAAAGTCTGTCCCCAAGCCTTTTGAACTCGCTCAAACAGAGTTCCGAAACTTTTTTTGGAGCCCCCCTGATGACCATGGGAACGGGTGGGACTATCCCATTTATGAAAATGCTGGGAGACCGATTCCCGGCTTGTCATTTCTTTGTGACCGGAGTTCTCGGCCCACATTCGAACGCCCATGGACCCAATGAATTTCTCCACCTAGATACAGGGAAACGCGTGACCTGCTGCGTCGCCCAGGTATTGGCCGACCGAGCATTGACGCCGTAACCCATTTGAACCGCGGCCAGTTGTCTTCCCTATAGAGCTATTACGCCAAGTGCGCCCTCAACTTGCTGTGGCGACCGAATTGGGCTTCGAGAAACGACATTTGGTCTCCAAGAATTCGTCCGCTGTTGGTCAACGCCAAATATTCGGCGACATTAGGAACATAGGGTAAGGCTAGTATTTCCATCCCGCATTCGTGCGGCAACCGGCTCCCTTTGAAGTGATTACAACGCTTGCATGCAGCCAACACATTATCCCAACGATCATCACCACCCCGAGATTTTGGTACGACGTGGTCTCGCGTGAGTTTCAAATCAGGGAACGACCCACCACAGTACAAACACAAGTTGTGATCACGAGCAAAAAGGGCTTTATTCGTTAATGGCGGACCGCTTCGATCCAGTGAAACGACACGGCCGTTGCACGCGATAATGCTGTGTACTTCCAGCGACGTCTGGCTGCCGTCTCGGCGGGAGTGTCCGCCACGAATCCTCAATATGGACTCTCCGTGTGTCCATATGACCAATCGGCGCGCGTATAGACATACGGCGTCCTGCCAACTAACCCAATCAACAGGCTGCCCCGCCAAGTTGAGCCTTAGAATTCGCGGGGCACGATCGAAGTCGTCCAACGTCGCTAACATAAATCTATCCTTCCGCCCGACACGTATCATGACCAATCACGGAAGGCTGTCAACTCGCTCTCACGCAATAACTTTAGGGATTGCCGAGCACTGGAGGAGCGCTAACGCACCTCCATATAGCCGCCCCGGATCGCCGCTTCACCTGCCTTGTTATAGGCGGTAAACCAGACATGACTGTCTGCCAACCCGTTTACTTCCAGGGTAATCGTGCTTGGCATCAAAACCATGGCACTGAATCGACACGCGTAACGCTTAACACGCTGCGCATTACCATCGAACAAGTTGTTGACGAGGCAAGAAACAGCGAGCGCCAACGTCGCCGTACCGTGGAGAATGATGTCGGGAAGACCCGCAGCCCGTGCGATGTCTCGATCCGTATGGATGGGGTTGTAGATCCGCGCGCATTCCGTGTATACGTGCGCCGCATACGTGCTGACCGGGATCGTGAACAGTCGATTGGCTTGGGTGTCCGATGGGATTTCGGGTAGCAACGGTGCACTCTCGATCGTCTTATCCCCACCCACAACGTTCACCCCACGAGAGAGGCCGCCTTGGTGGGTGGACACGATCAAATTCGACTCCTCGTCCCTGGTTTCGAGCCGCATCATCTGAAATGCCCCCGCTTTGCGCTGCTCCACTGAAGTAATTGTGGCGCACGTGTAAAGGGATTCGTTCGGACGGATCGGGCGATGGATAAGGACGTCGTGTGAAGCATGCACTCCAGAACGTGCTTCTTCCGTCGTCATGCTTTCTGATCCCTCGACACGTTGTGCATCGAGGACAACCGGCCATTCGGGGCACACAGAAAAAACCGGGTGCACAATAAGTTTCTTCGTCGTGTCGTAGTAGTTCGCGGATATCTCTCCGATGCCCGCCGCGTAGGACATCAACCAACGTTTTTCTGCAACTTGACGAAAGCGCTTAGTCGACTTTCCCACGGTCGAAGAATTCATCGGCATTGAACAGCTCCTACTTTTTGACAGATCATAAACGAATGGGCACAGTCGTCCGCCATGATATGGCGATGGTCCACGGCCCATGTGATTACGTTTCTATTGCTCTGGGGCTGTCGTTCCACCAACCCCATGGTTGAGACTCCGGTGCCCGTTACTCCCAAAGACAACTGGTTTTGCGACATGGGGATCGAAAATCAGACCTGGGAGTGCGTCAAAGACTACGTTCCAAACGGCACAAAAAAACAGCTGTCGGGATCGCAGCGACCTACGCCAGATCGGACACTGGCAAAAACGCACGTGCCGGAAGTGGTAGCTACCGGAAACACCGTAGGTAACCACTCTCCCAACCGTAACATCGGACTGCCACTTTACCGACGCCTCGCACTTAAATCGGACCATGCGGTGAATCTCATCGACCTACCATCCGACTATTTTGCTGTGCAGCTGCTTGCCGTCTCCAACAAGGAGGCCCTAGAGAAATTCGTACGCGATAAAAACATTCCGGGCCTATCTGCTACCCGGATTGCCTACGGCAACCAACTATTTTTCGTGTTGCTGCTTGGTATTTACTCGGATGAAAGCACTGCGCGTACGGCCGCCGCCAATATGCCCTCTGCCCTCAACGACTTGACACCGTGGGTTCGGCGGCTTGGTTCTCTACAAGACGCCATGCGCCTTGGCGATGACCTCGCCGGCACACCAACCATTTAGATGACTCGAATCACCCCCAACAATGCTTATATTCCGATCTCAGCATCGTCGTCGACAGGAATAAAGAGACACGTTCTCGACTTGCCATCCACCGCTGCACTCTTGTGACCTCGGCCTGACGTATCCTCGGCGAGCAGAATCTCGCCCGGACCGAGTCGCCGCACGGTGCCATCCCCAACCGTGATATCCACCGACCCGGTAAGATTCACCACAAGCTGGCGCCTCGGCGCGTTGTGGAAATCAAGGTCGTAGGTCGCATCGACCTCCCGAAACATAACTCCGCTACCCCGAATTAACCTCGAAATTCGACCGCCCAAGCCTTGATCTTCGAGATCAATCGCTACATCTTCAAAATGCGATTCGCCATCGTCTCCCGTATACACACGGACTACATACACAATGCGTGCTCCTGTTCACGTTTATTTTTTCTATCCACAAACAGCAGCTTTGCGTCGGCGCAATCTCGTCATGGCTTCAAACCAATTACCGGAATTAAAGGGCTTCGAGGATCGCCTCCGCTTTACTCACTTCAAATTGACCGGGATCCTCGACGGACAAATTCGAGACAACGCCGTCGTCAACGACCATGGCGTAGCGCTGAGATCGGGTCCCAAGACCAAAGCCACTACCATCCATCTCAAGACCAAGAGCTTTAGTGAAATCCCCGTTGCCATCGCCCACCATGGTGATGTCTTCGGCGTTGCGATCGTCACCCCACGCCCCCATGACGAAGGCATCGTTGACCGAGATACAGACGATGTCATCAACGCCCTTCGACCGAATCGCATCCGCATTGACCACGTATCCCGGGAGGTGTGACTGTGAACACGTCGGTGTAAACGCGCCCGGAACCGCAAAAACGACCACCTTCTTGCCGTCAAACAATTCGGCCGTCGTCACCGGAGTCGGCCTTCCATCCCGCATTGTATGCATCGTTGCTTCGGGGAGCTTATCCCCTTCCTCAATCGCCATATCACTTCCTATCAAATCTGAGTCAACCAAATTAAGTGTGCGGTGTTCGGCGCCTCCGTTCAACTAGTACCGCCATACCGATCCCGAGATCCCGACTCGCCACACGGCCAACCATCACGCCGATGGGATGCTCGACGAAATTCAGATAATGTGACGAAGTGGTGCGTTCCCGAGAAACACAAGCAATTCTTTTGGGCTTGGCCGCGGTTGCTTTGTGGTCCACGGTCGCCACTGTTTTCAAACTCGGTCTCGCGTTCCTTACACCCATTCAAATGTTGTGGCTTGGCAGCGTATTTTCCCTAGCGTTCTTCGCCCTCACGAAACTCGTTATCGCACCAACGCCAATCACGAGATCCGTTTACTTTCGAGCCGGGCTGTTGGGATTAGTGAACCCACTGGCGTATTACTTGATTCTGTTCGAAGCGTACGACAGGCTGCCCGCGCAGATAGCGCAACCGCTGAACTACACATGGGCGATAACGCTTGCCATTCTCGCCATCCCTTTACTCAAGCAGCGGCTATCGTCAAAGGCGTGGATCGGTATCGGCGTTAGCTACGTTGGCGTGGTTATCCTCGTAACCCGGGGCGCGAGTGCCGGATTCGACACGTTCGACATCGTAGGTATCACGCTCGCGCTCCTCAGCACGTTGTTGTGGTCACTGTATTGGCTCGCCACCATCCGGATCGAAAGTCATCCTGCACCGCTCATGCTGATCGGGTTTGCGGTTGCCACACCAATCATCGGGTTACTTTGTTGGTCCACCGATGGCTTTCCACCATTGACCCCTCGTACGCTGTCGGTTGGAGTCTGGGTTGGTCTCTTCGAAATGGGGGTGACCTTTCTCCTCTGGCAGCAGGCGCTCTCTCGTACTCGACAAGTCGCAAAGGTTAGTCAGCTCATTTTTCTCTCCCCATTTATTTCCCTGTTTTTGATTGATCAAATATTGGGAGAAAGCGTTCACCCTAGTGCGGTCATTGCTCTCGGCCTAATAGTCCTCGGAGTCGTATTAGTTAACAAACCGATCGTTGAACGCTGAACGGCCGGGGATTCTTGGTGGGGCCGATCTACGTTAAACCGTTCAGCTGGTTCAAATTACGGAACCGGTTAGGGTCAAGGTCTTTATCGAACAAGGCTGGATGATCAACAGGGTACCGATGCGCTCGATAGATGCTGACGGTGGCCTCTCCTCTTGAGTTATTGTTCAGAAAGGGGTTGATCCATTCCCAAACAACTTCATGCGCACGATTCACTTCAAACAATCGCCCGCTGGTGCCCTCACAAACCAAAACGTTTCCTGATCCTAGGCGGGTCGCACCAGAGATATGTCCGCTAAAGAATTGATGGGACGGGATCCCATGGTAATCCCAAACAACCTCCGACTTACCTGGGTCAATTTCAATGATCCGCGAACTGGAGTCACCGTTATCGAACACCTGAATATTGCCATCCTTGACCCATGTCGCGTGGTGCTGACCATGCGTTTCAGTGTACTTGAAGCTAATTTCTTCCGATTTGCTGTCGATCACGCAGACCCGATCGTTGTGGCGCGCAGAGAATACGATGTCACCTTCTAGGTTCACATCAATCGAGTTAATATGCGTCCATTCCCATCGTCGGACCGTAGCGAAAATAGGATCTCGAACAGGATCAAGCAGTTTCCAGGTATGTATTCGGCGCACCTCATTTTGATCCTGATCAATTTCAACTAAATCGTCGCCAAGCAGCCGCGGCAGCCGCTCCCTAGGCATTTTTCGCCCACCTCGGACTCCGCGATGGAATTCTTCAGGCAATTCCACCCACACGGGAACCATCGTGTTGCCATTCGCGAATCGAAAAAAGTCGTGGTGTTGAAATTTGTTGATGTACTCCCAAACGACGTTGCCATCCCAGTCAACCTCAACCAGCGTCGTGTGGTAGCCACCCAAGCGGGTGACATGGTGTTCAAGTGGAGGCGGTGCTTTCGTCGGTTCATCTTTCGGCGGTTTGGGCGTGTTGACGTCCGAACCGGTCATCAGGAGATTGCCGTTTTCGAGCAACCGCCCGTAGCCAGGCTTGATATGGCTAAAGACCCAGCGATGGACTACGCGTCCATCAATATCGATAAGGTAGGTAGCCGCATCGCCGTGAGGGGTCAGTAACGTATAACCTTTGGTTGAAAGTCCGTGCCGGTGAAAGGTCAGACCGGTCGGGCGGTTGACAGACCATCCCATGGTTAATGATCGCTAGGGTAAATCATCGGTTACGCCAAGATCGGCCATGGTTTTCTTGAACCATTCAATGACTTCCGGATGGTATGGAATACCTTCGGCTCGGCGCTCGAGCTCCGCTTCGTGCTCGGGGATGCCGGGATAAACGACGCGTGATTCACCGGGCGCCGGCTTGCAGTCGAGCAATGCACGCAAGTAGTCGTCCATGTCTTTCTTGAAAGTCGCGACGTCGCAGAACGCACCGACGTCGTACGCCATAAAATAGTGCGACGTACCTTGCCGTCGAAACGGTCCGCCGCCCGTGCCCGTCAAGACGCCACACAGAATTTCGACCAACATCGCCAACCCAAAACCTTTATGCGAGCCGATCTCACGGGTACCACCGAGTGGCAGCATCATGAACCCTTCGAGTACGGGGGACTCTTCCATCACGGGGGCACCTTCAGCGTCGGTAATCCATCCCGGTGCAACGTTGCCATCGACCCGTCGCAACAATTGAATTTTATTCGCAGCAACCGAACTCATGGAGGCATCAAATATAAACGGTACTTCGGCGTTGGAAGGCGCTGCGATTCCAATCGGGTTAAGGCCTAAAAGTCGCTCCGCACCCTGAGTTGGTGTGACCAATAAACCGCCGGTGGTCATGGAGATCCCAATCATGTCGTGGGCCAACGCCAGGTGCGCATAGTACGCTGACGGACCATAATGTTGTCCGTTGTACGCCGTGACCACCGCGACCCCGGTGTCTTTCGCCCGTTCGCAGGCGTCCTCCATAAACACCCGACTTTGTGCTATTCCCAGTCCGTTGTCGCAGTCGTATGAAATCGCACCCAAGGTATCGCGTTCGCGGCGAGCCAAGGGTGTCGGATTTATTTGTTCGGCGCGAAAGCCTGCGACATACGCTCGCATCATGTTGGAAACACCGTGGGAATCAATACCTCGTATATCGGCATACAGCAAGACATCGGCCGAGGCTTCGGCTTCCGCCTCCGGCATATCCATCGCTTTGAAAATATCTTCGACCGCTTGGCGCATGACGGCTTGATCCACCCGAACAGCTATATCGTCGGGTACTTTGAAGCGCTCCAGCATAACTACCTCTCCTGTTCGATCGGACAAGGTAACAGATCGTAAAACCAGACGCGCATAATCGGCCCCTGCGGTAACCTTTTATTGATTGTGCCGAATCGAAACGGGGACACGGCAATGCATATGGATTCGATAAACGAGGCATGGTTGCTAGGACGTGAGCCTCTCGAGGGCTGGCCCACAGAGGGCGACTTTGAATGGGTCACGCAAGAGCAGTACGTTCCTCGCCGCGGGCAAGCGCTGACGCGGACCCTCTACCTCTCGATGGATCCGTACCAGTGGGGGCGTCGTCGCAGTGGCACCGAGACCCCGGGGGATGTATGTCATGGCCGCACCGTCTCCGAGGTGGTCGCCAGCCGCTCAGTTGAATACCGCGAGGGTGACATCATCTTTAATACCAATGGCTGGCAACAATTTGGCCTGGTTGGGGCGGAAATAAACGTCTTCGGATACATGTTTCCCCGAATTCTGGACGCTAATGTAGCGCCGATATCTACCGCTCTAAGTATTCTGGGCATGCTCGGTCTGACGGCGTATTCAGGAATCTATTTACAATGCCGGCCAAGACCAGGGGAAACCGTCGTGGTTTCAGCTGCGTCCGGTGGCGTTGGGCAAGCCGCCGGCCAGATCGCCCGAATCATGGGTTGTCGCGTGGTCGGTATCGCGGGTCGTGAATCCAAGTGCCAATTCGTTACCGGAGAACTGGGTTTCGACGCATGTGTTTCCCACCTTTCTCCGAGTTATACCGAAGATCTTCGGACGGCGTGTCCCGACGGCATTGACGCGTACTTCGAAAATGTCGGCGGCGGTGTTTACGAAGGCGTACTACCCCTGCTGAATTCGGAGTCACGCATTACTCTGTGCGGCATGATCTCCCAATACGGTGACGCCCAGCCTGAACGTGCGTCCGAACGGTGGCACGCAACAGGTGCGCCGTTCTTTCAAAAGAAAAATGTGACCGTCCATCCTCTCTTCGTGCGAAATTTTGTCGACCAGCACCAAGCCGCTTTCCTCGAAGCGATGTCGGGCTGGATTCAAGAGGGCTTAATGCGTTATCGGGAAGACCTATGGGACGGCCTCGAAAACGCGCCCGAAGCATTCGAGGCTATGTTGAAGGGGAAGAACTTTGGGAAAACGTTGGTCAGGGTTGCTCCCGACCCTACGTCCGACAATCGGCTTGAAGCCGGACGCTCAAACGGCAATGTACTCATGGTCTAAACCAACAAAACTGCCTACAAACTTTCGAGCCAGGCGTCGATCGCTGTACCAATTTCCGTCGGCGAATCTTCCTGGATGAAATGACTGCCACGAACGGTGACTTCGTGCTGATTCGGCCAACGTCGACAAAATTCTCGCTGCGCTCCAGTCAGCAGCGCCCCAGGTTCGGCATTGATAAACAATTTCGGAATTTGCGACTTCTCGAGCCACTCGGCGTACGTTTTAACGATGTCCGTGACGTCTGCTGGCTCGCCTTCAATCGGAATCTGCCGCGGCCAGGTGAGAGTCGGTCGACGGCCCTCGCCCGGCTCGGTGAAGGGACGCCGATACACCGACATCTCTTCCTCAGAAAGCTCTCTTAATACCGATCCCGGCAACACCCGCTCTACAAAGAGATTGTTCTCCAACACCATCCCTTCACCCGCTTCTGAACGAAACCCTTGGAAAATGCCCCGTGATCTGTCTGGAAATTCGTCCCATGTAAGCGGGCGGACAATTGCCTCCATGTAACATATTCCCCGGACGGATTGCGGATGGCGTTGCGCCCAGTCAAACCCAAGCGCCGACCCCCAATCATGGACAATCAGTACCACGTCATCGCCCACGCCGAGCGATGCCAGTGCCTTGTCGAAATATTGCCGTTGCTCGGCGTAGGTATATGAGCCGGGACCTGGATCAATAAGCTTGTCAGAATCACCCATACCGATGAGATCCAACGCAACACATCGACCTCGGTGTGCCAACATCGGCATCACATTACGCCACAGATAACTCGACGTCGGATTCCCGTGTTGAAAGACGATGGGCGACCCCTCACCCATTTCGACGTACGCCATACGCCGTCCATCGACTTCAATAAAACGCTTCGCATGTTCCTCGGCTGACACCATCTCAATTCCTCATATGCGCTCTTGAGTCGAGCTAAGTTATACCCATCGAAATAACAACAAGACGGAGAGCATAACGGTAACCGCGGCGATGAGGGTTCTGTAACAAAAATACACCACCATTCTTTACCTTGCGCCTGAGCCCTGTGGATGCATGAATACGTTATTGGTGGATAGGGAAAATTGACGATGGTGAAACGAACAGTACTTGTGACGGGAGCGGCTCGCGGAATCGGTAAAGGGATCGCCGACGCATTTCTACGCGCCGGGCATCGAGTCATGATCGCTGATTTGGGTACAAGCCCTGATTGGAACTACGATTTGGGCGGCGATCACGCCTTGAGCGAAACCCTCGATGACCTTTCGTCTCTTGGAGAAGTGGACAGCGTGGACGTCGACGTGACCCAAGTGACCTCGTGTCAACGAGCGATCCAAAAGACATTAGACACTTTCGGACAAATCGATGTGCTCATAAACAACGCTGGCATTGTCGATAGTGGCCCAATCGAAAGTTTCAGCGAAGCCACATGGGATCGTATCTTCGCCGTCAACGTCAAAGGGATTTTTCTCATGTCGAAAACGGCATTACCCCAGCTGAAAGCATCATCGGATGCGGCGATCGTGAGCACCGCGTCTATCGCGGGTAAACGAGGCTCAGCAAATCTCGCCGCGTATTGCGCTTCTAAATTTGCGGCTGTGGGATTAACGCAATCGATGGCTCAGGAGTTCGCTCCTTTCGGCATTCGCGTCAACGCGATTTGTCCGGGTGTGGTGGGAACCGCGATGTGGCTTGACCACCTCATGGCCAATCAGGGCGCAGCGGCCTTCGACAATCGCATGGCCGATATGATGCCTCTCGGTCGACCGCAAACCGCCGCCGACATGGGTCAGGCAGCCGTGTACCTAGCAACCGCCCCAAACGTAACGGGCATCTCGCTCAACGTGGCCGGTGGTTTTGAGATGAATTAAGGCTTACTAACAACCATGCGTTTCGTCCGCGACCCACTGTTTGTGTTTATCGTTGTCGGTCTCCTGTTGTTCGCTGTTGATTCACTGCGTCAACGAGGGTCGATAGACCGGAATATCGTCGTCAGCAAAAACGACATTCAGCGACTCCACGATCAATGGCGATCGCAGATGGGCTCCGCGCCTACGCCCGCCGAACTCGAAGGCTTGATCGACGGCCACATCCGCGAAGAAATGTTCGTCCGCGAGGCCCGCAAACTCGGACTGGAACACGACGACGTTATTATTCGTCGGCGCCTCGCGCAAAAACTGCAGTTCGTCGTGGAAGATCGCGCGTTACTTGAACCGCCAAGCGATACGACATTGCGCAGTTATTTCGATCGTCATCAGGAACGCTACCAAGTAGCCGAACGATTGACTTTTTCTCACGTATTTTTCAGTCCCGAACGTCGAGATACCGCAGCTCAAGATGCGAAAGATCTGCTTGAGTCAATCGATGACGGAAACTGGCGCCAACTCGGCGATAGCTTCATGTTGCGACGTACCTATACTCAAGCAACTCCTACGGAAATCCGTCGTGATTTTGGATCCCGGTTTATGACTTCACTGTCGTCGCTTTCGATCGGAACCTGGCAGGGACCTATCGTATCCGGCTACGGCCAGCATCTAGTGAAGCTTACGCAGCGTTACGCTGCGCGCGAATCTACGTTCGACGAGGCGGTCGACAGGGTCCGAAACGATTTCAACCTCGATCGTCGTAACGAGGCAAATGCGACGGAGCTACACGCCATGCGCGAAAACTACCGTATTCGAATCGAACGATGAATCGCCTCATCCTGATCGCGTTTTGCGTCTGCACGGGATCGATCCAGGCACACGAAGTACGACCCGCGTATCTCGAAATAAATGCGGCGGGAGAGAACGAGTATTCGGTGATCTGGAAACAACCTTTACTTAACGGGCGACCTTTGTCATTGCAACCCGACTTCCCAAGCGACTGTGCACGCTCGTCAACACGAATTGAAGCATTGGGAACAGAAGCTCTTATCGAACGTATTGAACTTCAATGCGCGTCGTCGCTAGAGGGGAGGATAATCGGAGTTTCCGGACTAACGAAAACACTCACCGACGTCCTGGTTCGCGTGCAACTTGGCGACGGCGTCACGACGACTCTGCTGCGCCCGGAATCACCAACCACGAAACTCGGCGCCGGCCGTTCTGCACCCTTAGCAAGCTACTTGCAGCTCGGTATCGAACATCTCTTGTTCGGTATTGATCACGTGCTCTTCGTAATTGGACTGATGTTTTTCTTGGATCGAATTGGCCCGCTGGTTAAAACCATCACCGCCTTTACCTTGGCTCATAGTCTGACGCTCGGGATCTCGGCAATCGGGCTCGTCCGCATCCCCCAAGCACCCATCGAGGCTGTCATTGCCCTCTCCATTCTGTTTTTAGCAACCGAAAAGCTCCGAGGTACCACCGACACCCTGCTAGCACGGCGCACCTGGTTGATCGCATTCATTTTTGGCTTATTGCACGGCTTCGGCTTTGCCGGGGCGCTCAACGATATCGGGCTGCCGCGCGAAAACCTCTTGCTCGCGCTACTCCTGTTCAATCTTGGTGTGGAGCTCGGGCAGTTGTTGGTGGTCGCTGCAGCGTTGTTGGTCGCACGTGCCACCGCACGTTGGTTCAGTCCAACCCCACGCATCGTATGGCAAGCGCCCGTCTACGGGATCGGTGCCATCGCATCGTTTTGGTTCGTTTCAAGGACGGCGAGCATTGTCTTTGCCTAACGTCGGTTATTCACGCGACTCCGTGCCCGAAATCAAGGGTAAGAAGACGATATCCATAACCTCTCGCCGGCGCCTTCGTTCGGACAGACGCTCCTTCATTTTTATTAGCGTCGGCGCGCTGTTGTTGCTCGCGTCAGGTGCTTGTACGCGTGACGAATACCCGCAAACTCTCTCCGAATGGAATCAACTGAGGATCGAACATGGAGAACTGGTCGTCGCGCAGGATGTTGAATCATTCACGATCAATTCGCCGCTCTTTTCCGACTACGCGGTGAAACTGCGTACGCGTCAAATCCCCGGAAAAATAATGTTGAAGGGGGATTGGTACGAATATCCGGTAGGCAGCATCTTCACTAAAACGTTCTACTACCCCTCGATCTCTACCGGTCTGACCCGTCATAGTAATCACGGCATCCACGCTTCGATCACGCTGAACGACCATCGATTACTCGAAACGCGTGTTCTCTACAAAGAAGAGTCCGGATGGATCGCTCTACCTTATCTATGGAATGAAGCAGAAACCGAAGCAGTCCTCGCACCGACCGGAGCTTCCGTAAAGCTAACCTTGGACGGTGAAACGTTCGACTACTTTGTCCCCGATGAGAACCAATGCGCGAGCTGTCATGCATGGAACCACACCACCGGGGAAATCCGGCCGTTAGGTGCTAAGCCGGCCCAGTTCAGCTCGATGCCCGCATGGCAAAACGACACGATCGAGGTTGAGGCTCGTGCCAGAGCCTACCTCGATGTATCGTGCGCGCACTGCCATAACGCAGACGGCGCCGCCGATACGTCGGGACTGGATCTCGAGTACGCTAACACCCATCCCACCAGTTTGGGAATCTGCAAACCCGCTGTTGCCGCTGGACCCGGCGCTCCGTATGCCTTCGATATCAAACCGGGCCAACCCGACGTTTCCAATATGATGGTTCGTCTTGGATCACAAAACCCCGCCGTGATGATGCCGGAAATCGGACGCAGTTTGGTCCATGTCGAAGGTCACGACCTGATCTCGGCATGGATTACGGCTATGGACGGTGAATGCGAAACCACTCAAACCCGGCTCTAATGGCCCAGCACGTGTTAATTCCCGACTTGCACACAAATCGGTAAACAGATCGCTTCCCGAGTTTTCAAAACCGCTTCAGGCAATTTGTGCGATTCGGCCACCCAATTAGCCGCTTCCTCCGAATAACCAACTGGGGCAGGGACTTCCCCAATCGATCGCTTTGACGGGTTACGATGCCCATCGAAAACAACGCAGAGCCTCTCAATATGAGCTTCGCCATCTCACGCGTTCGCGCGAACGACCGAAATTTCACCGTAGCCCATACCGAAATCTCAAATAATTCCAACGCGTCACTTCAGCCCGCATCACTTTGGGGCGCATTTCACGGATTATTTGGCCTCGCATCCAATGAGTTGGTCGTCGTCAGTGTCGGCGCTACAGAAAACGTCCATACAAATTTATTGGCCCTCGATAGCGTTGCGCATTGCGAGTCTCTCCAGCTGGAAGCTACCGTTCGACCGGTCACCGAAGAACCCGTCTCGCGGGAAGGACTCTACGTATTTCGGTTCTTTGATGTCGCTCATAAGGATGTCGAGGAAATCGCCGATCTTTCCCGTGTCGCTTGGCAGAGTTTTGAGCATGTCGACGCATACTCAGCCGAACCGCAAGGGCTTTTTTGTCAAACAGACCGCTCCCAAGAACATGGTCGGATGCTTCTCGTTACCTGGTACGACAGTCTCAATTCCTGGCAAACATCGAGAAATCCCGCGCCAGAAGCGCGAGAAAATTTCCAACGCCGGCATCAACTCACCACCGGGACGGTGGCCTACGCCACACGCCTCATCGCATCGTGAAAACCGAAGAGGCTCTCTTCGCAAACGACACCTTCTATCTCACATTCACCAGCAAGAATTTCGAAGCAATGGATCGGCTGTGGGCGACTGAGCATCCGACCCTCTGCATCCATCCCGGCTGGCCAGCTCTTACCGAACGCAAAGATGTCGTGGAGAGTTGGAAACGGATCCTTGAGAATCCCGGTCAACCAGGAATGGACTTTTATAACGCCAGCGCACTTGCGATCGGCGATATTGTCCTTGTCACCTGCTACGAGGAATTATCTGACAGCATTATGGTTGCGACCAACGGGTTTGTTGAAGAACGCGGGGTGATCAAACTTTTTCACCATCACTCGGGCCCATGCGCGCAACCGCCACGCCCGACGAGTGCGGAGTCTGACCGCGCGGTGTGATAATCTCACCGCCGTTTTTCCAGACACTAACTGCAAAGAACGCGATGGTAGATCCATTACTCGACGTACCCATCGTCTGCCCAACCATGCAAGTTGAAAACGCATGGATCGACTACAACGGCCACATGAATATGGCCTATTACCTGCTCATTTTCGATCGATGCCTGGACTTCGTATACGACCACCTCAACATAGGCGTCGCGTACGTCGAGGCGTCGGGCGGCTCATGTTTCTCGCGTGAAGTTCAAGTTAACTATCTCCAGGAATTGGTCGCTGGGGATCCCGTACGGGTGACGTTTCAGCTCTTGGACTGCGATGAAAAACGTCTGCACTTCTTTCAACACATGTACCATGACAATGACGATTACCTTGCCGCGACGTCCGAACAGCTCGCTCTTCACGTCGACATGAATCGGCGTCGTACCACCCCGCTACCCAAAACGGTGCAACAGCAACTCAACGAGCTAATGCGATCGCATAAAACACTTCCCCGACCAGTGCAGGCGGGTGGCCAGATTGGTATCCGTCGGAGCTGATGACAGAATTACAGCAATGACGCTTGCAGGCATCCAGCGAAATCTGGGAAATTAAACTCTGCAACGAACAAGCGAGGACCGTGAGATGGCGTACGAACAAATAGTTACAGAAATCGTGGATCGAGTTGGCGTGCTCCGTCTCAATCGTCCCGAAAAACTCAATGCGTGGACAAGTCAAATGGCAGCCGAGATCCAGGATCAGATTAACGTCTGGAACGACGACTCAGGTATCGGTGCGATTCTGATGACGGGAGAAGGTCGAGCGTTCTGCGCAGGGGCAGATATTGGCGTGTTCTCAGAACGGGTCGAAACGAACCGGGACGGCGAGGGCGAACAACTTGGGCGGGGTGGCTACAGTTTCCCTGACTTTATTCGTGAATCAAAACCGACGGTGGCCGCAATCAATGGCTATGCGGTGGGTGTCGGGCTCACAATGATCCTCCCTTTCGACATTCGCATCGCGTCAACCAGCGCGCTACTAAGTATTCGGTTTATCAAGATGGGTTTAATGCCTGAACTTGGATCAACCCGACTTCTCGCGGAGCTCGTAGGCCTAGGTAACGCCACCGACATGTGCCTGACGGGCAGAATGGTTTCGGCGGACGAAGCCGCCAACATGGGGCTTGTAAGCGCAGTAACGGAACCAGACGAACTTTTCAATACTGCGCTCGCGAAGGCTACCGAAATTGCCAATAATTCAACGCCCGCGGTAATGATGATCAAAGAACTATTACGCAAGAACCCCATGGACCGTGACCTCGAGGCGGTCATGGAGCGCGAGAGTCTCCGTGATCAAATCGCACGCCGTCTTCCCGATCACGCCGAAGCGGTGAGTGCATTCATTGCTAAACGCGATCCGGAGTTCAACAAGAGCGACTGAACGGCTTATCAGTCTCGTGATCTCACGAAATTGGTCTAGTATCCTTCAAGATCCCCGTAACGATTGCGGTGAAAATTCACGTCGCCTAACGTCTGCTCCGTTACCGCGGCGCGCTTGATGAAAAAGCCAATATCGAATTCATCCGTCATGCCAATGCCACCGTGCATCTGAATACCTTCTCGCGACACCGTGTGAAAAGTTTCACCGACTTTAGCCTTTGTTAGGCTTGCTAGCTTCGCGATTTCACTCGCGTCTCGCTCTTCGTCCAATGCGGTCAACGCTTCCAAAACAACTGACTTCGAGAGCTCAACCTCGCAGAACATGTTGGCCGCTCGATGTTTGAGCGCTTGAAAGGAGCCAATGGGAACACCAAATTGTTCTCGATCTTTCAGGTACTGAACGGTTCGCTCGAAGCATTCTTGAGTGCTGCCAAGCATTTCCGCGGCGATCCCGATCCGTCCAATATCTAACGTCGGATCAAGAACGTCCGCACCTTTACCTTCTTCGCCAATTCGGGCTTCACTCCCGACTGCCACATTGTTGAAATCGATATTGGCAGCGTTACGGCTGTCGACCATTCTCGTCCGAGTCACTGACACTCCCTCGGCTTCTCGATCGACGAGAAAAAGCGTCAACCCCTCACGTTCGCCCGGCGAACCCGATGTTCTCGCCACGACGATCAACTGATCCGCAACATGCCCGTCCAATACAAATTTCTTTGATCCTGAAATCGTATACCCATCACCCGACACCGATGCTGAAGTAGCAACCCCATAAGGATCATGTCGATGCGACTCCTCTAAAGCCAGAGCGAGCAGAAGTTCGCCCCCCACAACTTTTGGAAGAATCTCAGTTTTCTGATCAACCGAACCACCAATGTTCACCGTCGTACCACCGAGCCACACGCTTGCAAAGAGCGGGCTCGCCGACAGAGTTCTTCCCGTTTCTTCGGTAATGACTCCGAGTCCCTTGTAACCAAAGCCAATCCCTCCGTGCTCCTCGGGGAAGGGAGCTCCTGCAAATCCGAGTTCGGTCATCGCCGACCATGTTTCTCGATCAAAACCGTCTGCGTTATCTTCATCCCGAAGCCGACGGAGTTGATCAATCGGCGCCTTATCCGTACAGAAGGACTTTGCCATATCTTTAAGCTGGTTTTGTTCTTCGTTAAGAATCATCGGCATGTTCTTTCCCCTCGTATCATTTTAACCGCCGTGCTCCACGCGCGGCTCTGTATCATATTCAACTGTGTTCGCGAATTGCACCTTCGCCGATCGATCACTCGAACAGGCCAACAAGTGCGCCAGGTCGTGATTTCGACCTCGCAATTTGCATATCCTTCCCCAACGTCCGAAACGCTTAGCCCGGTAATGGAATCAGACTCTTGCAACGGCGGTCAACCGCTCGATCACGTTTGTACGTCTTCTGTTAACGAGGGGTCTTCCACCTGCCTTTGGATAACGTGCTCTTGCGGCTCATGCGAATGCGACAATCACACTTACGATGTCACTGGCTGAATTACAATCCCGGTTGGAAGCCACGCTACCCGACGCCCATATGGAGGTGGTTAGCGTTCCAGGTTATCAAGCCATCAAGCTCGCCCTTATCAACGAAGATTTCCCGATCGGTCCGCTTCCCCAGACCGTAATGAACGCCGTTATCAAAGATCCCGCTTATTGGGCTTTTTGTTGGGGCAGCGGAATCGCACTCGCACGCTATCTACGAAGACAGAGAGGAATCGTCTCCGGGCTACGCGTCCTCGATCTTGGCTCAGGCTCTGGAATCGTGGCAATAGCCGCGTGCTTCAGCGGTGCCCGACTCGTCGTCGCATGCGACACAGATCCGAACGCGTGTCTGGCCATTGCAGTTAATGCAGAAATCAACAACGTCGCTATCACGACCGCCGGGATCGCGTCAGGTCATTTTGACATCGCGTTACTCGGCGATGTCCTTTACGACCCTCGCAACCGTGACGTACTCGACGAAACAAGAACGCTGGCCGACACCGTGTTGGTGGCAGATTCACGCGTAAAACAAACTCCGCGAGGCTTTTGTCATATCGGTTCGATGTCCGCGCGTACATTTCCAAACCTCGGCGAATTCGATGAATTTCGTACCGTACAGCTGTTTCGCTGGGATCGGTTCACCATTGCATGAAACAGCACCGCACTGACTCTCCGAACGTCTCTCCGACTCTATCCAAGGAAATAGCTTTTTGACGTAGTGCGCGTTCACTCGGCTGGCGCCAATCGATGTCGAACCAAAGCCAAGTGATCAGTTGTTTCGACACTAACTCGAATCAAGTTATTCTTTTGACGTGATCTTTGACTTGAATCCTGGAGATAGTCGTGAGCCTATACAAAGAAATTCTCTACGAAATAACCGGTTCAGTGGCAGTTTTGACGATGAACCGGCCCGATACGTTGAATGCCTTGACCGATCTGACGCAGGCAGAAATCAGGCATGCGCTTGGGGAATCCGAAAAGAACGCCGATGTTATCGGCACGGTGCTTACCGGTGCCGGTCGTGGTTTTTGCTCCGGCGTCGACATGAACGCACTGGGTGCCATGAGCGAAGCGGGCCAGCGCCTTGGGAACGTACACGAGCATCTTGCATCGGATCCGGGCAATCCAGACGATGACCCCAATTTCAAAGTCGCGACCGCCTATTTTCTCGGATTGCGCAAACCATTGATTGCTGCCATCAATGGTGCCTGTGCCGGCCTGGGTTTCAGTTATGCAACTTTTTGTGACCTCCGTTTCATCGATCGAACCGCACGATTAACCACGTCATTCGCGCAGCGAGGATTAATCGCGGAACATGGCACCAGCTGGATGTTGCCTCGAATAATCGGTCCGGCACACGCTTTGGATCTTCTCTGGAGCTCGCGAAAATTCGAAGGCGACGAAGCCTACCGCATAGGCTACGCCAATCGACTCTGTGAACCCGGGGAGTGCGTTCAGGAAGCGACCGAGTTTCTCGAACAAATCGCTGGGTCAGCAGCACCCATGTCCTTAATGATGATGAAGAAACAAATCTACAGACATCTAAACCAAGAGTTGGGAGCCGCGATGGTTGAGTCTAATCAATGGATGGACGAAAGCCTTGGCCGAGGTGATTTTAAAGAAGGCGTCAGTTCCTTCGTCGAAAAACGACCGCCGGATTTCCAACGAATCATGATCGATTGATCGAGGAGACAGCACGATGAGCGTTATCGCTACGGATCACACAAACGTTGACTGGAATCAGATTGTCACCGATCTGAATCGCTTCCTCCGACTGAGAACCACTCCTATTGGTATGAAAATGTTCGAAAACAAAACCGATATGGAAGCGATCCCGAGAATACGTCGACCTTCGGACGTCCACACGACGGATCAGATCGTCGGACAGGCCTGTCGTAACGGTTGGACCGTCGGTATCACTGCCGACGACCTCGTGGGCGCCCAATGTCAGGCGGTCATTGGCCTCGCGCCCCGCAGCGATGAGTGGCTATCTGGCAACAACATGGCTGGCGTTTGGTACGAAACGAAGGAAGAATCGTCCAAACACCAGCATGCAATGGACGTTGTTCCATACGGCGCTTTCGAAGCCATGGCCGTAAGTCCACTCGCAAGTGGCCGCTTATCTCCACCAGATATCTGTCTTATCTACGCGACACCCGCGCAAATGATCTTGTTCATTAACGGCTTGCAGTGGACGGGATACAAGAAACTGGAATGGGGTTGCGTAGGCGAAAGTGCCTGCGCCGACAGTTGGGGCCGCGCACTAGCATCGGGAGAACCAAGCCTTTCGATCCCGTGTTTTGCGGAAAGACGTTACGGAGGGGTGATGGAAGACGAGTTGCTGATGGCTATTCCACCCCATTTCCTGCCCAAAGTGATCGATGGACTTGACCACTTATCTCGCAACGGGTTGCGCTACCCAATCCCTCAATACGGGATCAACAACGATGTTAGAGCAGGGATGGGCGTCAGTTATCAGTGAGCGAGGTCTCAGTCATTCCGCGGGACGATGTGGCTTCGCGTAGACTCCGCCAGGGCGCGTCATACCGTCCGCTGATATACGCGCCAAAAGCGACGGTGTAAGTCGAGTGTGTGGACCCGCAGTATGTCGACCCCACGACTCGCTAATCTCGCCGACACAGCTAACGTTTCTGGATCGCGTTCGTTTGGCGGAACCCTCGTCATCGGCTCAAGATAAGACTTTCGACTGTGACCAAACATCACCCGACAGTCGAATGCCATCAATTCTCGTGCTCGACTAATGATTTCTAGTGACTGCGTCGCAGTCTTGCCAAAACCAATGCCCGGATCGATGATCACGCGCTCGAGCGCTATGCCAGCTCTTCCGAGCGTTTCAAGATGTTCGGCAAACCAACTGCTCAGAACAGCTAACGGATCACATTCGAGCGGTAGGACGTTTCTGGGATCGGCGGGCACCGACAAACTGTGCATTAGTACAATATCGCATCGACTTCCAGCAAGAACCTCAATCATCGCGGGATCAGCGAGGCCACTCACGTCATTAACGATTGAAGCGCCAGCTTCGATCGCCCGAAAGGCCGTTGTTGCGGATCTTGTGTCAATGCTTATTTTCGGTCGAAGCAGTCGCCCCGAAAACTGTTGATCGAGATGCTCTAGCACGGGCACAACCCGGCGCCACTCCGTTTCTGGATCGACGTCGACGGCCCCGGGGCGCGTCGATTCGCCACCAACATCAATGTAGTTGCCACCGAGAAATTCGGGTTGCACTGTGGTTGGCTCATCACCCTTTAACCAGCGTCCGCCGTCTGAAAACGAGTCGGGCGTAACGTTGATCACGCTCATCCATGCGGGTAGCGATTCGTTGGTCCGACGCTTGAGTTGTAGAACGGTCTCCTTCGTACCCGGGAGACGGCGGGTTGGAACGATTTCTGCCAACGGAGCCAACACAAAGGCGCGCTCGCTCACTCCAACGTGAGGAATAACGAGATCAGGCGAGACGATGGACTCGTCGTCGTACGCCAGCATATCAACGTCGATAAGCCTCGGAGCCCAGCGTTCCCCATCGACGCGACCAAGGCTCCTCTCGATTTCTTGGGTTGCTGCCAAAAGGTTGTGGGGCTTCAAGCGCGTTGAAAGTTCTACAGCTACGTTCAGGAACGGTTTGTCCCACGCCGGCGGTGATTTTGGTGCAAGTAGCGCTTCGCTCTCGTACACCGTAGACCATCGAAGCAGCGATGTTCCTGATAGCGCTGCCAACGCCCCCATCGCTTTTTCCAAATTAGCGCATCGGTCTCCAAGGTTAGAACCGAGACCAAGCAAGACGCTCATCGACGCGTCCGCATGATGAATGCCGTTCCACCCTTGAGTTCTGGGATGGGAGGGTGGCACTTACGTACTTCGAGCGTTAGCTCAGAACCAGATTCAGTCAACATCTCGCTTAATTCATCTACGCAACATCCGGCAAGATGTTCAATTGTCCGAAACGCGCGGGAGCCGACGAGTGCGATGACGCGTCGGCACATAACACCGTAGTCTATTGTTCCATCGATCTGATCGGTACTGCACGCTTCGGGGACGTCCGGAAACGTGACGTTCATAGAAATCGACACTTCCTGAGGATTCTCGCGTTCACTATCGGGTACGCCAAGATGGACGGATACGCGGAGGTCGTCTACCCGCAATTCTGGTCGGCCTCGCGTTCGCGTTGAAACCGGGTTGCACGCTACCGCGTACGCTACGAGCGGGCCAGCTTCGCCCTCCCATTGAGACCAAAGCTCAGCAAACGTTCTTCCAACTACAGGATGAACACGGTCGGGTTCTAATTCGGACAAAGGCTTTAAGTAATACGCAGCCGTCAACGTTTCAGGGCGAGGTAGAACTAGGCGGTCATTCTCAATAACCAAGTCCCCAAACAATAGTAAATCAAGATCGATACTTTTCGATGCCAATCTCGGCGCCGCCAAATCTTTGCCACCCCGGATTTCGATTTCGTGGAGGATACCAAGCACCTCCGACAACGGAATCATCGTTCGAAAACGGACCACCAGATTAATAAAGTCATCACCTTCAAACCCGATGGCCGGGTTTTGATACGCAGTGGAAAGCTCGATCGCCCCAAATCGCTCGCGCAAATCCGCCAGCGCCGCGCTGATACGCTCACCCGGCTCGATGTTGCTACCAACCCCGACGAAAACGTCAATCATCTTACTCAGGCGGAAGCGTTCTTTAGCCAGCAGCGACCATGAAATCGCCATCTGCCAACGCGTCAAATCGCGTCAGTACGCGTTCACCTTCATCGTGCTTAAGAATACGTTCTTTAATAACGTTGTATTGTTGTTCAGCGGCGATACGAGGCTGTTGTCCCGTCGCCCAAGCAATGAGTTGTTCCCAAAACGGATCCAGCACGTCGCTTCCTAACGCGGTCCCGCCACCCTCTGTTTTGAAATGTAACGACCGTAATTCACCAATGTATAGGCGCAGAGATTCGACATGGATGCGTTCGTCCGTCCGAATTCTCTCAACTATTTCCGCAGCCAACTCTGCTTCCGCACGTTTATCGGTAAACAAATCATCGGTTCGCAAGGTTTCCTGTGTATTGGCAAACCCTATTTCAGCGCGAAATTCAATCACTAACAAATTCATCAAAAAACTAAGTGCCAACTCGTACGGTTGTGGAATTTGCGGCATCCACCGTTGGCCTGCCTCTGCACGACTTATACCTTGAGGCGGCTCAATGTCGGGAAACGCTTCGGAACCAAAAACCAAATCGCGGGCAACAAACCACATTACATCGTGGCCCCCAATACTTTTTTCCGGTTGGCCACCCTCATCAATTCCATGGGCTTCTAGAAGGCCCTTCTTTAGATGCCCGATCGCCATTTCACCTATGTCTTCAACCACTAAGTCTTGCATGTCGGGGAACGGCATGTCGGCGATCATCCGACCACGACCCTCGATCTTTCCTGTAATCGTCAGGGTATTCCAAAAGGTTTGCCCAAGGCCTTCACGAATCAACAACCGCTGTTGCTCTGAATTCGGTACGCGGGGTCCACGCAAAAGAGACGCATCTGCGTCTAAAAGATCACCGCCACGAGCACGTAGAGCATCGGCCCAGTTGGCGATTGCCACACCTCTTACTTCGGAGCGTGGGGGTACGTAATCGCCCGCCGAATTAAAACCGCCATGCAACACTTGGCCTTGGACGACGTGCTCCGAGGCAAAGTCATGGTCCGTCATCAGTTCATCACGTGAGAATAAAAGCTTCGGCATGCGTGCACTCCTGATAATCCAAGCTCAACGATTCTAACCTAAGTAATCTGTCGCGAGAGGCAACGCCGAAACGTGGGGTCCGGAAACTCAGTCGGTAGCGAAAGACTGTACTAGATCAACCATAAAAGCAGTCCCTTTCGTCAGTGTCGCGACCGAAATGCGTTCGTCATTCCCATGGACCCCGGCGCCCTCGTTTTCCGCCAATACGGTCGGCGAAAACCCATAACTCTGGATCCCTATATCGCGAAAGAAGTGGCTGTCGGTGAATCCCGTCGATACCCCTGGGATTGTCGTTGACCCAGGAAACCGCTCACCGGTCTTGGTCTGGATTAATCGATACAGCGACGTATCCATCGAACTGCTCGCAGGAGTGAAACTCATAATTCGTTCAATACTCACATCTCGGTCATTCACCACCGTCGTTACTTGCGCTATAAATTGGTCCACGTCCTGATCGGGTACCAATCGACAATCGAGTTCTAGTACCGCTTCGGGCGGTACCACATTAATTTTTTTGCTACCTTGCAACGTTGTCAGCGAACACGTATTTCGTAGCAACGCGTGATATCCGGGCGCCGTCATTTGTAAGCTCTGCAAAAACGCTGCATCGGTTACATGTGCTCCTATATCTTCGAAGGCACTTTTAAGCTCGGATCGTTGAAACCGGGCTACCCCCTTGAATAGGTTAGCAACTGGCTCAATGACCCGAGCCTCGAAGCGAGTGTCTGCAAGGCGCTGTCCAGCGCGCAGAATACGAGTGACCGCCGTTTGTGCCAAAGGCACAGAACCATGTCCGGACCGACCTTTTGCCGTTAGTCGTAACCAAACCGGCACTTTCTGCGTGACTTCCACAAAAAAGACAGTATCAGTGCCAAATCGTCGCCCACCCCCCCCTTCATTAAGTAGGTAGCCAATGTCTTTAAATATCTCCGGACGATTTTCCAGCAACCAACCGGCACCCATAAATCCCCCGGCTTCTTCATCTGCCGTCGCGACGTATAGAACGTCTCGACTTAATTGTTTGCCCGACGCATGTAAGGCCAAAAATGCCTGTAGCTGCATGATCCCAAGGGCCTTCATGTCCAGCGCACCTCGACCATAGAGATACCCGTCTTTAGTCACTCCGGCGTACGGATCAACGCTCCAATACGAAGCATCGGCAGGAACTACGTCAATGTGATGTAACAGGACCAAGCCGGGTTTGCCGTTGCCTCGCAATCTTGCCCACAGGTTTCCACGGCCCGGTGCGGACTCTACTGTGTCATACGCAATGCCCGCCTCTCGCAATATCGTCCCAAGAAATTCGACCCCCCTGGTTTCGTTCCCAGGTGGATTGGTTGTATCCACTCTTATATACGCCGCCAATCTCTCCGGTGCGGTGTCGACGAACGGATCTCCAGCACTGGATACAAAAGCCAGTACGACCAAAACAACTAAAGGGCGCAAATGCGTACTCCGGTTTGCAGTTTAGTAATCGCGCTGCCAACATGAATGGCGGCCTGGGAGGGACCATACCGATGAAATTTGGGATTTTCTACGAACACCAATTGCCACGTGACTGGAAC
>CAJWCW010000016.1 GCA_913030615.1 uncultured Gammaproteobacteria bacterium
GCGACCTAACAGTCGGTTTCTTGTTCCGTACCATCGCTTCTAGTTCTTGATAGTGGTGGGAGTATGCTTGTTGTCTCGCAAATTGTCTCGAAATACATGCGGTGACTACGCTCGTTGCAACGTCGGTCGTTCGTGGCAGCCGCCAGGGCGAGAGCCACGGCGGCGTTTACTTGATTGATTTAGCGAACGAGCGCGTATTGCAGACAGTCGATTGGGATTCGGTGGATATCGATTGGCAGGGTCGCGGATGGGATCGTGGTCTTCGCGGCATCGGGTTTGACGGGGACAGGGTGTTTATCGCTGCTAGCGACGAGCTGTTCGTTTATGACCCCACGTTCCAACAGATTACGTCGTATCGCTGCCCCTACCTAAAACACTGTCATGAGATCAGCCGCTACGAACGTCGACTCTATCTCACCTCAACGGGCTTCGACTCCATCCTCGGGTTCGATCTGGATAGAAATCGATTTAGCTGGGGACTAAGCGTATCCAAGGACAAGAAAGGCCTTCGAGCCGTTCCGTTTGATCCAGAAAGTCGACATGGTCCACCTTTGCGTAACGAACTCCATATCAACAGCGTCTTTTGTGAGAGTCAGGCCATGTACATCAGTGGCTTACGTACTACGGGATTACATGCATACACTGGGCGACACATTAATCAAGTTGCGACATTGCCCGACGGAACTCACAATGCGCGACCGTATCGGAAAGGTGTTTTATTCAACGATACGCAAAAGAATGTCGTCCGGTTTGTTCCCCAACACGGCAAGCAGGGCATATTTAACCTTCCGGTCTATAACCCGGCGCTGCTCACGCACACCGAGCTCGATGATTCCCGTGTTGCGCGACAGGCCTTTGGTCGAGGCCTCTGTGTGATCAGCGATAGTCTGATTGCGGGTGGATCGTCCCCTTCGACGGTCACGCTATATGACATCGATCAGATGAAAACAACGCTGTCGTTGAATCTATCCCTTGATATCAGGAATGCGATTCACGGTCTGGAGACGTGGCCTTTTCCAGGGCTACCCGACGATTAACTAAACGGCACTCGATGTCGAGCCGTCTTGATTAATAGATTCGTATTGTTTGTAGTTCGGTAGGACGGGTTTCAGCACGTCAATTAACTCGCCGAGATGCGCTTCGTAGTTACGCCAGAAATGAATGGATTTGGAGTAAATGGGCTGGCGCACTTGTTCGGAACTGGCTGTTCGTATGGGTCGCTCGGTTTCGTGGAATCGGACACAAGCTTCCTCCCACGGTAATTCGCAGTACGCAAGAAGCCGACGTACCTGGCCCTCTAAATCTGTCACCACATCTTCGTATTGGACCGTCAGGACCCGATCTGGGAGCACTTGATGCCAATGATCCATCATGCGTTGATACTGAAGAAAGTACTCTCCGATTTCGATCAGGTCGTAGACGAACGTCTGTCCTTTAGCAAAGAGTTGGCGATAACAGCTCAAGGTTGAATCCAATGGATACCGTCGTGCGTCAATGATCTTGGCGTTGGGCAGAACCAGATGGATCAGTCCGATGGACGGAAAGTTGTTCGGGTTCTTGTCGATAAACCGTGGTTTATCAGTCTGTCGATGGGCACTGGCTTGATTGAGATAGTCTTGGCCCAGGGCGCGAAAGTTGGGTTCCCGTAGTTCGCGCGTAGCAAAAGGATAATTTACGCCGTCGGCACGATTTCGATTGAGAGATGTCGCAACTCGACCGATGTAGGGCAGTTCCGATGTCCCCTCAACCATGCTGTGACTGGCCAGTATCTGTTCGATCAGCGTCGATCCTGAGCGCGGCAACCCGACGATGAAAATGGGAGCAACGGATGGGTCACCTAAGCCCGTGTTTGTCTGCACGAAAACGTCGTCAAATGTCTGGATGATTTCGTCGTTGCTTACCTCTGTTTGTACCGGGTCATAATGTTCCATCGATCGTTGTTTGCTATTCCCTTGCTGGAAATAGTTCCAGGCCTGATCAAAACGACCACGGTCTTCATTGACTTTAGCTAGCGCGAAGAGAAAGTTGACTGCTGACTGATCTGTCAAGCCTTCGTTGTCTTCTAGCGACGATTCCATTGCCTCGATATCGTCCCTCGTTAGTTCGTAAGTCTTGAGATTGGCGAGGCTCCAGTAACTTTCCCCGTTGTTAGGCCGAGACGTAATGCTCTCGCGATAAGCGTCAATAGCTTCACTTTGATGCCCCACCGTTTTCAGCGTGTGCCCAAGTCCGAGCCAGGCGCCGGCATGTTGCGGTTTCAACTCGAGTACGCGGCGATACGAATCCAGCGCTTTATAGGTTTGCCCCGCGGGTGCTCGGGTCGACGCCAACATAAAGTGCGATCGGCTGCTGTTGGGTTCTAGCTCGACGGCGCGCTCAAAGCACTGGATGGCCTCCGCGTATCGATGCTGTTCATGAAGAATTCCACCCAGATCGAGCACAGCAAGATAGAAGTCCGGGGCCGATGCGATTGCTTTTCTGAGTAAAGGCTCAGCTTCGTCAATGTCGTTCCTGTTTACGGCGATACCGGCCAATAACCGCAGTGCATCGACGTTATTCGGGTCGTCCCGCAACAAGTCTCGATACGCCCGTTCAGCTTCTTCGGTACGCCCAGCTTTGTGGTGTTCTGCGGCAAGGGCGAGTTGTTTACGTTGTGGGTTGAGTTCAAACGACGCTTCAAAAGCGTCGTCGGATTCTGTGCCCTTGCCGATCGCAGCCAGAGCGCGACCGAGCGTGTAGAACGCCGGTTCAGATTGAGGATCCAGTCGTGTGGCGGTCTCCAGCACTTCGACGGCATCAGTTGGTCGTCCCGTCTCATAAAGCAGAAAGCCAAGGTCTTCGTGCGGTTTCGCAAAATTGGGGGCGAGTTCAATAGCTCGGCGCAGGTATTTTTCCGACAAGCCCATCTCGCGTGACTTCAGCAACATAGCGCCCAGGAGTGCCGTCATATTGACGTCGTCGGGCTCTTTTTTGAGGGCGTCGCGACAAATGCGCATGGCAGCGCCGATCTGTCCCGAATTGATCAGGTCGATCGCCTGGTTAAGGTTCGCTTTTGGCGATAATGGTTGTTCGTCGATGGCCATTTGCTCTGGGTCGATTACGAGCTTCCCGCAGACGGTTTCGATATAGATAGCACTATCATATTTGTCGGCTATCCAGAAATCGCGTCTCTACCGGCCTTTTTTTAGTTAGATTCGTTTGATATACGATAGCCAAATGGACATCGAAGAGGCGTTAAAGGACCTGGGACCGGTGGAGATCGCGCGGCTGAAAGAAGCCGTTATCGGATTGAGTCCGACAGATTGGTCCGCGCAACGAATTAGGCAGAACGAATATGAAGTGCACAGTCAAACGGAGTCGGTTGTCCTCGTTTTTACGGACGGCTCAGGATGGCCTGAACTGGAAGTCAAAAAAGAACAGGGTTGGGACCTCTTGGCGAAAACTGCGGTACCCGTCATGCACGCTGTATTGGCTGCGCATTATCCCGCCGGTGGCACCATCATTCGGTCAATGGTGGCAAAGCTACCCGCGGGAAACATCATCAAGCCCCACGTTGATCGACACCCGTCGTTCCATGCCGGACATCGTATTCATGTTCCCGTTACGACCAATCCAAGAGTCAGGTTTATGATCGATGGTCGGCCCCACCAGTTGGCTGTCGGTCGGGCTTATGAGGTGAACAACCAAAAAACCCACAGCGTCATGAACAAAGGGTCGGACGACCGGATCACGTTCATATTCGACTATTTGCCGCCTGAGGTGGTCACCCGCCGTCCACCCGACCCTCAAGACGAGTATTAACGCTTAGTCTAGGGACGCTTTTTGGCTGTTGCTGGGTGATGCAATGGATACAACCCCCACCCTTGGTAATTTCAATAGCGGGTAGTTGCACAATCTCCCGATCAGGGAATGCCGCGGTGATCGCCTCAAGTGCGGGCTGGTCCATCGGGTCATCGAATTCGGGTAAGACGATGCCTCCGTTGGCGATATAGAAGTTAATGTAGGACAACGGTAACCGCTCACCACGGTATTCTTGTCGGGCGGGTTGCTGTATCTCAATAAGGTCGAGCCGATCTCCGCTGGCCGTGGTGACGTTACTGAGCGTGTCGATATTTCGACGCAGACGCGCGTAATTCGAATCTTCCGAGTCCGATGCGGAAAGGACTAGAGCGACGCCCGAGTCTGAAAAACATGCCAGATTATCGACATGGCCGTCGGTATCGTCGTATTCCAGTGCGTGATCTAGCCACACGACCTTCTCGACGCCGAGATAGTCCTTGAACAAACACTCCGCATCCAACCGCGTTAATCCGGGATTTCGATTGTGATTGAGCACTACATTTTTGGTGGTCAGCAATAACCCGTCGCCGTTGCAGTGAATGGCACCGCCTTCGAGAAAGATTGAAGCAGGCAGGTTGGTAGCCCCGGTTAATTCGTTGATAACGCGTGCAATTGTTGCATCCGTTTGATGAGCAGACTCTGGGTCGCCCCAGCAGTTAAATTGCCAGTCAACGCCGCCTAGTTGATTGGATTCAGTTAGCACGAAGGTCGGGCCAATGTCGCGCAACCAGGCATCGTCTAGCTCTTGTTCGATGACTTCCACCTTGCCGCTGCAATGTCGTCTCGCGTCGTCGGCCGTCTCTGTTGTCGCCAACAGCATGACGGGTTCGAACTCGGCAATCGCGCTGGCAACGTCGGCGTATTGGCGACGCATATCGTCGAGATTCGGATAAATGTCGCGGCGCTGTTCTGGCGGCCATGCCATCCAGCAGTTCTCGTGCTCGCTCCATTCTCCCGGCATGTAGAATTTTTTTGAGTCGCTCATTGCGTGGCCTGATGTTCCGTGATCCTGGCTTTTTCTCTTCGTTGCATCACGAATCCGGCGATGACGATGCCGATGCCGACGAGCATTATAATTAAGGTAGCCAGAGCATTAACGTCCGGCGCAACGCCCAACTTAACCTTGGAGAAAATCACCATGGGTAGCGTGTTTGCACCAGGACCCGAAACGAAACTGGCGATCACTAGATCGTCCAATGACAGGGTGAATGCGAGTAGCCAGCCGGAGATCATCGCGGGAGCGATGAGCGGTAGCGTAACGTCAATGGCTACCCGGAAGGGTCGTCCACCGAGATCCATCGCGGCTTCTTCCAGCGATCTATCCGCCGTCGACAATCTTGACTGTACGATCACCGCAACGAATGCCATCGAGAAGGTGATGTGGGCGATGATGATTGTCAAAGTTCCCCTGCTTTCGGGCCAACCGATTAATTGTTCGGTACTTACAAACACCAACAACAGTGAAAGCCCGGTAATGACTTCGGGCATGATCAAAGGGGCTGCAATCAACCCGGTAAATAACAGCCGGCCTTTGAATCGTCCCATGTGCGTCATTGCCAAGCCCGCTAACGTGCCAAGGACTGTCGCGATCGTCGCACTGATCAGTGCGATCTGAAGGCTCAATAGGGCGGCGTCGATGATTTGCGGGTTGTCGAGCAGGGACGCGTACCAGCGCAGTGAAAAACCGTTCCATACGGATTGGATCCTAGAGTCATTGAAGGAATAGGCCATCAGAATCACGATGGGCAAATACAAAAAGGCGTAGCCGAATGCGAGAGTCGAGAACAAGAATGTTGATCGTTGCCTCATTCGTTGGCGCTCGTTCCTTCCGTTATCTGATAGCGCTGGAACAACATGATCGGAATAACGAGGATAAAGAGCAGAATCGTCGCGACGGCACTGGCTACCGGCCAATCGCGATTCTCGAAGAATTCGTTGAACAATTGCCTGCCGATCATTAGTGAATCCGGACCGCCGAGTAGGGTAGGTATGACGTATTCGCCGATGGCGGGGATGAACACCAGAAGACACCCGGCGATGATTCCGGTCGCCGACATGGGTAGCGTGATATCGATGAATACACGAAACGGCGTTGCACCAAGATCGGATGCCGCTTCGTGTATCGACAGGTCAAGCTTCTGAAGCGCGGCGTACAACGGTAAAATCATGAACGGCAGGTAGGCATAAACGATACCGAGATACACCGCAAAATCCGTGTAGAGAAGTTTCATCGGTTCATCGATTAGCCCGATCGAAAGCAGACCCTTATTGATCAGTCCGTGAGTTGACAACATGCCCATCCATGCATAGACCCGAAGAAGGAATGATGTCCAGAAAGGCAGAATAACCAGCAAGAGGAGAATGTTTCTTGTCGTCGTATTCGCGCGTGTGATGGCGTAAGCCATTGGATAACCGATGAAAAGACAGCAAAGCGTTGAAACGGTCGCAACCCTGACGGATTTGAGGTAGCTCGACCAATAAAGATCGTCTTCAAACAGGAACAGGAAGTTATCGAAAGTAATGTACAAGGCATTTACGCCGTTTTTCGTCCAGTCAAACAACGGCGTAAAGGGGGGCTGCGCGATAACCGGGTCAGAGAAACTGATTTTGAAAACGATTAGAAACGGTGTGAGAAAAAATAACAGCAGCCAAAGATAAGGCAGATAAACAACAAATAACCGCCAGGCCTTGTCGGCGATTTCGGCGTAACGGTTATTCATTCTTTAAGGACGATGCTATTAGTTAGGTCCCAGGAGACAAACACTTGATCGTTCGCATCGAGGGTGGGCACGGATGCTCGAAATTGATTTTGCGCGCTGATCTCGATGACGTTGGAGGTATTGGTCGCAACTCGATAAATGGTGCGATTTCCGTAGTAGCCTAGATCCGTTACCACGCCTTTGATAGACGTGGTGAATTCAGACGATATGGGCTCCTTGCTGATCGCAATTTTTTCCGGTCGAACAGCTAGCCAGACTCTACTTCCCGCCTGGACTCCTGGCGTTGGCGGAGCTTTGATGACACCAAAGTCCACGGTATCAATGAGCAAATACTGATTAGTGATAGTGGATACGCTGCCTTCAAACATATTCATCGTCCCGAAAAAATCGGCGACAAACCGATTTGAGGGGGATTCGTAGACATGGGTCGGGGTGCCCATTTGTACAAACTTGCCTTCGTCCATGACCGCTATTCTCGTTGCCAGATTCATCGCCTCTTCCTGGTCATGGGTCACGACGACGAACGTAATACCGAGTTCATGCTGTATGTTCATCAGTTCGAATTGAGTACGCTGCCTGAGCTTCTTATCCAACGCTGCCAACGGTTCATCTAGAAGAAGGACTTTGGGTTTTTTCACCAACGCCCGCGCCAGCGCAACGCGTTGCAGTTGGCCGCCGGAAAGTTGGTGGGGTTTTCGTTTTTCGTAACCGGAGAGTTGAACGAGCGATAGTATTTGAGCAACCTGTTCACCGATTCGCGCCTTATCGATGCCTTCTTTCTTCAGTCCGTACGCGACGTTGTTCTCAACGGTCATGTGTGGAAAAACCGCGTAGGATTGAACCATCATATTCACGGGACGCTGATAAGGGGGCAGTCCGGTCACGTCGATCCCATCGATGATGATCCGACCGGCCGAAGGTGTTTCGAAGCCTGCAAGCATGCGAAGCAACGTTGTTTTACCGCACCCGGAGCCCCCGAGAATGGCAAATAATTCACCTTGGGAAATGTCGAGATCGACGCCGTCCACGACCGTGACTCCATCGAACTGTTTCGATAGGTTCTCAATTCGAACAAACGGCTCGGTGTTGGCGTTGCCCCTATTGCTCGCTCGGGCAGTTCCCGGTCCGGTTTGATCCTGCGTGCTGTTGCCTGTTTTGTTTACCGGGATCGTCATAGTCCCGATTTCACTCGCGTCCATACTCGCGACCGTAGTCGTTCCAATTTTGGATGTAGCGTTTGAGTATCGCTTAGTCGCATGAGCGTGGCTTCGTCAGGATAGATGGCCGGATCCGTTACGATGTCGGCATCCATCAATAGGCTTGCTTCCCGGTTAGCGTTGGCATAGCCAATGAAGTTCGAGATCTCAGCGATGACATTGGGACGCATGATGAAATCCAAGAATAAGTGCGCCCCGTAGACATTTGCAGCACCGGCGGGAATATAGGCTACGTCGAACCAGATCAGTGACCCTTCCGTTGGGATTGTGTAGCCAAGGGTTAGATCGATACCGGCGTCGGCTGCACGGCGGTTCGCCACTGAGTAGTCGCCCGACCAGCTCATTGCGATACAAACTTCTTTGGCCGGCAAATCGAGTAAAAGTTTAGTCGAACTGAAGTATTTAACGTGTGGCCGAATCGAACGCAATAACTGTTCTGCCTGCTGCAAATGTGCCGGCTCAACCGAGTTCGCATCGTGACCGAGGTAAAGCATCGCCATACCAATAACCTCGCTGGCCGAATCCAACAGTGACACCCCGCAATCGGCGAACTTCGATACCGTTTCCGGATCGAATATCAACTGAGCACTGCCTACAGGCGCGTTTGGCATGCGTTCGGCCACCATCTCCTTGTTGTATGAAAAACCGGTCGTTCCCCACATATAGGGGACGCCATATTGATTACCCGGATCGTATTTGGCGAAATTGGTTAGCAGTACGGGATCCAGGTTCTCCCAGTTCGAAAGCCGCTCTTTGTCGAGTTGCTGAAATACGCCTATCGGTATCAGCCGTGCAGAATTGGTGGCGGCATGGACGATCACGTCGTACCCAGACTTTCCTGCCATGAGTTTTGCGTCAACGATCTGGGCGGAATCATAAACGTCGTAGTTGACCTTGATTCCATACTCGTCCTCAAAGTTCTTTAACGTTGTTTCGCCAATGTAGTCGGCCCAGTTGTAAACGTTTAGGATTTTTCCATCGTTTTCGGAAGCGAAGATACCTATATCCGCGGTGACCAGTATCGCGACTATGGATCGCGCGAGGATTAAGAGAGGTACTTTTCTCATGACGGGTCCAAGCTATCACAATCAAAGTTGACGTTACCCAACACGGGTGAGGTCGCTCGTTCCCTCTCGGGAGATAGGAAGCGTGGCTTCGGTCATGCGATGATCATAAGGAGAGGGTTTGGCAATGCTTAACGTACGATTATGAATTCCGACCAATACCTTGGCATGAGCCGGGCGATTACGCGGCGTGATTTTATCGGTGGGGTAGCCGTAACCGCGACTGGGTTGGGGCTCACAGGTCGTATTGCGGCCGACAATTACCAGGCTTATCCGCCGGCGCGGACGGGTATGCGAGGCTCACATCCGGGCTCCTTTAACTTGATGCATGAACTTGCGTTTAATGGATCGTCGCCGAGCGGCAATCTGATTTCTGACAAGACCCCTTATGACCTCGTGGTCGTCGGTGGCGGCCTCAGTGGCTTATCCGCGGCTTATTTCTATCGGGTGGCCAAGCCCAATGCCCGGATCCTGATTTTGGACAATCACGATGATTTCGGCGGACATGCAAAGCGCAATGAGTTTTTCTATCAGGGCAAGACCTATATTGGTTTTGGCGGTAGCCAAACGCTCGAGGATCCAGGGCAATTCAGTAAGGTGACGAAAAATTTGCTGCGTGAGCTAACCGTGGATCTTTCCACTTTCTACGATGCTTTCGATCAGTCTTTTGCGGGAAACCATGGGCTCCGAAGCCAAGTTTTTTTCGACAAGGAGCACTACGGTGTTGATCGCCTTGTACCGATAACCCTCAATGAGTACCAAGACCCGAGTTTCGTACACCAGGCGAACAACGTGCCGTTATCAGAACGGGCGCGCGCTGAGTTACTGAAGTTGCTGACCGAGAATCAACGGTCGTTGAGGCACCTCAATCGGCGCCAGCGCCGAGAATTTCTTGGCAGCATCAGCATCGAGCAATTTCTCCGCGAACATCTGGGTTGTGGGGATGAAGTAGTGCATTTGTTGGGAAAAATATCCCTTAATTACTGGGCTTTGGGAATCGACGCGCTTTCGGCCCGCGATGCCGTTGAAATGTGGTTACCCGGGTTTGGCGGCTTGTTGCGTCAAAGTGACGCGGACGAAGAACCGTATATTTTTCACTTCCCCGATGGCAATGCATCGCTTGCACGATTGTTAGTAAAAAAATTGATCCCCGGAATTACTTCAGCCGACAACATGATGGACATGGTCACCGCACGAATTGACTACGGAGCGTTGGACCAACCGGATGAGGGTGTCCGGATCAGGCTCAACAGCACAGTGATCAATGTTGCCGAGGTTCGGGATAACCATGGTGCAAATATAAGGATTCGGTACGCCACGGACGGACAGTTGTCTGAGGTTTATGGTAAAGACTGCGTTCTCGCGTGTTACCACCGGGCCATTCCGCATATTTGTCCGGCGCTCCCTGCAAAGCAGAAAGCGGCCCTTGCGCAAAGCGTCAAGGGACCCTTGGTATACACCAACGTGTTGGTTCGAAATTGGCACGCGCTGAAGAACTTGCACGTAGGTAAGGTTTATTGCCCCAATGGGCTCTATCACTCCATTGCGATGGATTTTCCCGTCAGCCTCGGTGGGTACGAATTCGCCAAGACACCCGACGACCCCGTCGTATTGCGTCTTGTCCACGTGCCGTATACGCGAGGAACAGGCTTAAGTGCGAAAGATCAGTGGCGACTTGGTAGACGTCAAATGATGGCGCGGTCGTTTGCCGATCACGAAAGAAGCATCAGGCAACAACTGACCTCTATACTTGAACCGGGCGGATTTAACGCAAAACGGGACATCGAAGCGATTACTGTTAATCGTTGGCCGCATGGCTATACCTACGAATACATTCCTCTGTGGGATAAGTATTCGGGCGAGGGGCCGCATGTTCGGGCAAGAAAGACGCAAGGTCGCATTGCCATTGCCGGCAGCGATTCTGGCGGCAGCGCGTACGCTCAGGCGGCGATTGATCAGGCGTTTCGCGCCGTCAGGGATCTGGTATGAGACGCAAGTGTTGGTAGCGCGATAATACGTTGTAAAGCCTCAACGACGGGGCGCCTCAGCGGATAGACCTCACTGGGATAGTGGCCGCTGCACTGGGTATTTTTTCTCGAACAAAATCCGCGAAATGCCCGACCAAGTTTTCCTTATCCGACAGAACGCCATTTTGATAGCTGCTGGAAACCAAGCCTTTCTGTACGGATTCGATGAGATCGTTGTCTTCGTCTTGCACCCGGTTATTGATTCGCGAATTGAGGTACCGAGTCGCTCGCATGGCACGCGAATCATCTTGAAGCACGTAGGACTGACAGCGAAGTAGCGACTTCCCCGGGGCGGTGGGCAAGATCTGAAAGAAATTCACCTGGTCGGGATAACAATCAAAAAAGTTATTCGGATACAACGCGTAATAAGTCCAGCGACGTTGCATCTCCGTCGGAAGATGTTTCTGGTCCGGCAACAGTTTGTTGTACGCCTCGGCACTCCAACTAGGTTGAGGATGCTCGCGCATTTTGTGGCTTAACCGCGCAACATCTGGTCCGTGTGATTCCCGATCGTATTGCTCGTCCATCAGTGCGAAGAGACCGCGATGGCCGATAAAAAAATGGTAGTCCTCAATGAAATTCTCAACTCCCACTTTCCAGTCGGCTTCTACGGCGTGGGTCCAGGTCGCCGTTTCAGTATCGGAGTTTTCCTCCGGCGTCATGCGGTGTGTCTGATACGCCATGAACTCGTCGTGAATGGGCGCCATCCTCTCGGCGACACCGGCACCTTCCGCACGGAATCTGATGAAGATAAAACCGCCGTATATTTCGGTATCAATGGGGGATAACCCAAAGTGCTCGGCATTGTGGGCGGGAAAACTTTTGGGGTGACCCATTGCCGTGCGTGCACCATCAAGGTTGTAGGTCCAACCGTGATAGGGGCAAACGACCTTTCCAGGGCATTTCCCCTGTCCGTCTTCGAGCAAGATGTGCGCCCGATGCCGGCAAACGTTGTGGAATGCTTTTATCTCACCGGTATTCGTTCGTACAACGAAAGCGCGTTCTTCATAGAGTTGAAAGGTGATGTAGCAACCGGGTTCTGGCAGGTCGCTCGTGTGGCCCACCAGCTGCCACGATGATAGGAATATGTTCTGTTTTTCCGCCTCAAAGAAGTCCTGATTGTGGTAAATCCAAGCGGGTAGCGTGGCCGTGAGGTGGCCGAGGGGGTTGGGCTCTACTTCTTCTTTGCTACGCAGCTTGTCTGACTGAACGGCCACGTCAAAACCTCTGGATAATGGGAAATTGTACTATCAAAGCGCGATATTTTTATGAATTGTTCGACCACAGCCGTTAAAGCTGTGCCTTACACGATCGGATTCTACCATGTCGAATTCAGTGTATTTTCGAGGTGAGACCAAACATGATGTGAGGCCCCTGAGGGGTGGCACACAATCATCTAGCAGAAGGAACTAAGTTGGGCGGGGAAGAACATACCAGCTCGTATTACGCCGCGACGCGGACCGATCAGACAACGTACCCGCCATTACGTGGCGAAGAGGAAACGGAGGTCTGCATTGTTGGCGGCGGTTTTACCGGTGTTGCCTGCGCACTCACGCTGGCCGAACGGGGCCATCGGGTGACGTTATTGGAACAGCACCGAATCAGCTGGGGGGCATCAGGACGAAATGGTGGTCAGCTCATTCATGGATTGGGTGGTACCGAACAACTCGGCCGCTCTCTCAGTGAAGACAAGATATGGGCCCTTCATTATCGTGGTAACGACATCATCAAGGAGCGAATCGAAAAATATCAGATCAACTGTGACCTCAAGCCCGGCTTCATCGATGTCGCATTCAAACAAAGTCAGATGGACGGGTTGGTTGAGGATTACGAGGAACACCGAGAGTGGGATTTGGATGAACACTTGCGGTTGGTGGGTCAGGACGAACTGAAGACACTGCTGGGTACCGATGCGTACATCGGCGGGATGATCAACGACCTCGACGGACACCTGCATCCGCTCAACCTCTGCGCGGGCGAGGCGCGAGCGGCGACCGGTCTGGGTGCGAGCATTCATGAGCAAACTGAAGTAATTGACATCGTTCATGGCAGCAAGGTTCGGGTTGTCACACAGCAGGGGGAGGTGATCGCCGACAAGGTATTGTTAGCGGGCAATGCGTATCACCACCTGGAACCGAAGAAACTTTCAGGCCTCGTGTTCCCGGCGGGCAGCTTTATCATTGCGACTGAGCCGTTGTCTAAGGATTTAACGGACAGGATCAATCCACAGGATCTTGCTGTTTGCGATCTCAACAATGTCCTTGACTATTACAGACTATCGGCCGACAAGAGGATGTTGTTTGGTGGTCGGTGCAACTACTCTGGCAGGGTGCCTAAGAGCATCGAGGACAGCATGGTACCGAGGATGTTGCAGATATACCCTGAACTTGAAGGCAAAAAAATCGACTACGCGTGGGGCGGAAACATTGGCATTGTTGTAAATAGGGTCCCGTGCATGGGCAGGATCTCGGAGAATATTTATTATTCGATGGGTTACTCGGGCCATGGCGTTGCGCCTACCCACATCGCTGCCGAGGTGATAACCGATGCCATGGAAGGTGATACCGAAGTATTACAAGCGTACGAGAAGGTAAGCCACTTCCGAATACCCTTTGGACAATGGTTTGGGAACCAGGTCGTTGCCTTAGGTATGTTGTATTACCGGATGCTTGACAAGTTATAAGTAGGTCATCGAAGAGGTGTTCAACGACGACTTGAAGCGATCAAAGCAGCACCTCCGCCAATGAAGACCATTGGCAGGAGTGGCACGATAAGTTCCACCCAAGCACCAAGCGTGGAACCCGAAAGGAGTTCAAAAACGAAGGCCGCCCAGGTATTCCCAAAGACCAGTAGATAAGCGCCCGTCAACACCAGCGTGATGGCGACGCACCATTTTGCACCTTTCATCGAAAGTTTGGTCCGGGTCGAGGTCGATAGGAGCGTGCTCGATTCGTCATAACGGATTCGGTTGCGGATCGCGTTGTTCGACTTGCAACTGATCTCGCCATTTGGTGATGTTCATCTCGATCGTAGCGAAACCAGCAATCCACAGAAGTTCGTCCCAAAAATAAAGCCAATGAGACAACGACGCCCAGTAAATGCCGAATCCAATGAGCACCAGATACATCGATAGTTTGAGCGAATTAGTGACCGATAGGATGGGGCCTTCGGTTATACCTCGGTCCCGCAGACGGACGACGGTCTCTATTGCGAGAAGGATTAATAGCCATAGGACCACTTCCCAAAGATCGATCCAGGCTAGAACGCGTTCCAGTTCAAGGCCGACTTCGTCGGTGACGATCTGCTCGCTCGTGACCCAATAGAATTCTGTTTCCGTGGACAATGTGCTGCACGATTCCAACGTGACGTCTGTGTATTCGAGGTTGTAAACGTACGACACATCTTCCTCCACCATACTGCACAGATCGGAGACGTTTTCGACAGCCACGGTAGGTTGTAGATTGATGGTCGTCAGAACGGCGGCATACAAGGTATGGGCAATCATTGCGTAGCAGCCAAAACGGACGCCGCGGACGGCGTATGCCACCCAGCCTTTCCAGGTTTCGTCCTCAAGAACATAGGTCTCAAGTTCGAGCATGCACAACAAGAGAATCCAGCCCAACACATCGATGCTGGTGGCAAACTCAGCCATCCAATCGAGGATGGTGGATTCGGGGGTCAGGGTGTAGGCAATCCTGTTCCAATCTTCGCCAATGTAAAACGCGAAGTTGATGAGCAGTAGTGTATAAACCATCCATTTCAGGACTTGCTGGATTTTGTCAGCGTTCCAGGTTCGGGTGGATGTGGTTGCGGGGCTCATTGGTGGATCATACCGGTGGGCAGTGCGAGCCCGAGTCCTCCAAGACTTCCGGCATGGACGATGCAAGCAACTCGGTTTTCGTACAGTCGCGAAAGGAACGAAGTACGCTAAGGGCAACGATAGGAAAAGTCCATGATGAGACATAAAGCCGTTAACGGTTGGGCGCTTTTTTCGATCGTCGTTGTGCCCATGTGCTCGGCTGCTTTGTTGGCGATGACAGCGGTGGATCTATCTAGCTCGCTCGGTATTTCTTCGATGATCCAGTTTTCGGTTCGGCTGGCGGTGCCGTGGTTGTTTATCGCATTTTGCGCTTCGTCTTTGGTTGCCATCTTCCCTGGAGAATATAGTCGTTGGGTACTCCGAAATCGCCGCATGTTTGGCCTCTGTTTCGCCGCGGGAATGGCTTGGCAGTTGTTCTTTATCGTCTGGCTGGTCGTTGGACACTTCGACTACTACATGGAGGAGGCCTACGATTACCTCAGCCTTCTTGAACAAGTCCCTGGATATGTGCTGCTTATTGCGATGACGATTACGTCGTTCCGGTTTGGTCGAAGTAAATTAAGCCCGAAACAGTGGAAAATTCTGCACACGGGAGGCATCTACTTTATATGGTTCGTTGTCTGGACGACGTACTGGTTCGAACTTTTCTACTATGACGATATCCAGTTTATTGATTACTTATATTATTGGGCCGGTTTTACAGCCTGGGCGTTGCGAATGGCAGCGTGGACCTTGAAGCGAATGCGCCAACCGGCGATCTGACCGCATTGTCGCTATGAGTGCCGGGTGCTCAGCGACGATGAGGTGCGGTTGATAGTCATCTGCCGACGTTCAAATGTGCGATTCACGATTCGAACCAGAATCCATCCGGATCGCCCGGATACACGCCGAGGTGTTCGTCGTGGACCTGATAGCCGAGGAGTCTGCGGACATTTTCGGGGTAACGGTCGGCAATCTCTCGGGGAATAGTGAGGTATTGGTTTTCCTCTTGGCGCAACCAGCCAAGACTGTAGGTATTGATAAGCCCGGATCGCGGCAACTGCGATTTGTTGGCCCCGCCTCCGTGAATGATCGACCCGAGATAAAGCAGAACCGATCCTTTTGTCATGGTCGCCTGAACTAAGTCAGCTTCGGTCACGTCGGAAATCTGCCGAAGGTCTTGACTGCCCGGCGCGATGAGTGTCGCTCCGTTGTCTTCCGTGAAATCGTCAAGCGCCCACATCGCTCCAATTTGGAATTCGACTTGAGGGATACGCGTCGGATAAATGTCGTCGTCTCGGTGCAGCGCTTGATCTTCTTCGCCAGGATGGATCTCTATGGCGGTGCAGCTGCCAATCCTGTAGTTAGCACAGTGAGGTTTCAATACGTGATCGGCGATTTCCGTAACACGAGGATGTGCGATCAGTTTTTGTGACGCGCTTGATAGCGCCAGGATACCGCCGAGACGCAATGTCTTGTGGCCATTAAAGTCATTCTGGAATTTGTGTCCTTCGATATCGAAGTGAGGTCGCAGTTCGCGGGCAATCTGATCGATCAGGTCATGCGATGCCAGATCAGCTATGACGACGCCACCGTCTGTCGCAAGCGCGCTAACTAATGGTTCTGTGTCTGATCTGTTGTCAAAGGTTTGAAGCAAAACCATTCCCAAGGTCGGTGCATATATAACGGTACATCGGAGTTCCTGCGAATTGAACCGCAGTGTGGTCGAGGCCCACAAGGAATGTGTTCACAACCAAATCGGCAACGTCATGCATCTTCGGCTTGAGCCTTCGTGCATCTTGCCGGAATCGCTGCTAACCGCTCCATCGCGGTTTCAGGATTTCGCCTCGGCGAGCGGTTATTCTTTAGTTTTCTCGTGCACAGCAAATATCGTGGATTATTGGATAGGGTGTTGCCGGCCGTCGGCTTCGTTCGAAGAAAGTGCTTATGCAAAACGATAAGTTATTTGTCAACGGCGAGCGCCTATGGTCATCGCTCATGGAGATGGCCGAGGTAGGCGCGACGTCCAAAGGAGGCTGTAACCGTCAGGCGTTGACCGACGAGGATAAAGTGGGCCGAGATATGTTTGTTGGATGGTGTACCGATGCCGGGTGCACCGTTCGCGTCGACGCAATGGGTAACTTATTCGCCCGTCGGACTGGCCGCGACGAATCGTTACCACCCGTCATCGTCGGATCCCACCTGGACACTCAGCCGACGGGTGGCAAGTTCGATGGTGTTTATGGAGTGCTTGCCGGGCTTGAGGTCGTGCGGACCCTCAATGATGCAGAACTGGCGACAGATAGGGCGCTCGAAGTTGTCGTTTGGACCAACGAAGAGGGTGCGCGTTTCTCCCCGGCAATGATTGGCTCAGGCGTCTGGGCGGGTGAGTTTAGTCTCGAATACGGGCACGGTAGAACCGACAAGAATGGTATTTCAATCGGCGAAGAGCTGGAGCGCCTGGGTTATCTCGACGAAGTCTCGATCGATGAAAAAAACGTGGCTGCCGCGTTTGAGTTGCACATCGAGCAGGGCCCTATTCTTGAGCACGAGGGCCTGACGATCGGTGTATTGACGGGTGTGCAGGGAATGAACTGGTACGACCTAACGCTCGAGGGTAGCGCTTGCCATGCAGGTCCGACGCCGATGGGGGATCGTCGCGATCCGATGATGGGTCTTCATTCGATCTTGAAGCGTTATTACGAGCTTGCCATCGAAAACGGTCCGTGGGGAAGGATAACCTTCGGTGACATTCGTCTGGATCCCGGCAGCCGTAATACGGTTCCCGAAAAGATTGTGCTCTCGATCGATATGCGCCATCCCGATCAAGCCGTTCTTGATGAAATGGACCGGCGCCTCCATTTCATTGCGGCGGAGGAGGCCGATCGCTTCGGACTTGGATATTCGATTCACGACGAATGGCAATCCCCCGCGGTTGAATTCGATGGAGATTGCATCGCCGCGGTGCAACGCGCGGCCGATCTGCTCGGATACTCCAACAAGAAAATGGTTTCGGGCGCAGGTCATGACTCGGTTTACGTCTCGCGGGTAGCGCCTACAGGCATGATCTTCGTGCCGTGTGAAGGCGGTCTTTCCCACAATGAGGCGGAAAATGCCAAACCCGAGGAGCTCGAAGCCGGTTGCAATGTGTTATTGCATGCGATGCTCGAGCGAGCCAATCAACATTAGAATTTATCCCGTGAATGTCTATGTCTGAATTTACGTTGAAAAACCGGGTTGAAGGGGGCGGCAGCCGCGAGCTAAGCGACTGGGGTATGAACTCGGAATACGGCGTATTGCGCGAGGTATTGCTCGGTCCGATTGAGAATTATCGTTGGCTAGAAACGAGCTCCGTATCGCGGCGAACACTCCGCCTCGGTTACAAGTTCGACCCCGAGATAGCCAAACAGCAACACGCCGAGATGGAGGCTTGCTACCGAGACGCCGGCGTGACCATACATAAGCTCCAGGCGGATCCAGCACTGCCCTACCAGGTGTTCGCAAGAGACTCATCCGTGATGACGCCTTGGGGACCGGTCGTTGCCCAGATGGGACATTGGTGGCGGCGCGGCGAATATGGGCCAGTTATCCGCTTCTATCATGATAACGACATTCCGATTTACGACGTGATCACGGCGGGCGCATTCGAAGGTGGCGACTTCCAGGTCGTTAAACCGGGTTCTATTCTTTGTGGTTTTTCCGACACTGATCGTACGCAGAAGGTTGCCGTTGACCAGTTGAAGAGCTGGGTCGAACCCGAAGGTTGGGAGTTAAAGACCTACCAATTTGACCCGTTCTTCGTCCATTTGGATGTTTTCTTCGCGATGCTGACCGAAGGTCTGGCGGCCATGTGCACCGACGTCGTCGAACCGGAGCTTGTGGCATGGGTCAAGTCCCGGAACATTGAAATCGTCGAGGTATCGTTCGAGGATGCTATGTGTCTTGGCTGTAATGTCGTTGCGCTGGGAAATGACAGAGTCATGATTCCGCGGGAAGCGAAGAATCTGCGTGAACTTTGTCTGGCGAACGGGCTCAAGGTATATGCGCCTGATATATCGATGATTTCGAAAGGAGGTGGCAGTCTCCATTGTTTATGTCAGCCACTACATCGCGATCCCGTCTAGTTCCGGCGATCTTTACCCAAGACTTCGGACGACGATGCTTTAATCTCTGTTAGGTAACGAGGAGAGGTCATGCAGTTTTGGACATTAGGGGTTTCCGCGCCGCGGAGGGCAGCAGAATTTGGCAGGCATGCGGAAGACGCTGGTTGGCACGGTATGCTGGTGGTCGATTCGCAGAACTTGTCGGGTGACTCGTACGTTGCCCTAGCGTCTGCGGCGATTGCGACGTCGAATTTGGGTCTGGGACCAGGAGTGACGAATTCGGTGACGCGTCATGCAGCCGTCACCGCGAGCGCTATCGCCAGCATCCAGAAACTATCAGACGGTCGGGCTGTTCTCGGAATCGGTCGCGGGGACTCGGCGTTGGCCCATGTGGGGAGGGCGCCCGCGCGACTCGGTCCGTTTGAGACGTATTTGAAGAACGTACAAACGTACTTGAGCGGAGGCGAAGTTGCGTTCGAAGACTGTGCCATTCACGATTCCGTTGCCCCTGACGTTGAAGCACTTGAACTGGCAGACACGCCTTCGACCAGTACGATTGGTTGGTTACGTCAGGACCCGAAAGTTCCAGTGGAGGTCGCGGCGACCGGCCCCAAGGTGATTGGGATTGCGGCCAGACATGCCGAGCGGGTGATGTTTACCGTGGGCGCCGACGTCGAACGATTGCGGTGGGGTATCGAAACCGCCGAGGCAGCGGCACGAGACGTAAATCGCGATGTAAGTGAGTTAGCGTTTGGGGCCTACGTCAATATTGTTTGCCATTCCAACCTTGAAACAGCACACAAATTGGCTCGAGGCGGGGCGACACTCTTTGCACGATTTTCAGTAATGCACGGAGGCATCTCGGGACCCGTTGATGCGATGCAAACGGAAGTACTCAATTCGATACACGAACGGTACGACATGAAGGGACACGGCCGAGGAGACTCTCAACAAACGTCCGCGGTGACGCCTGAATTCATCGATCGTTTTGCCATCGTCGGGGATCCGGCCCAGTGCGTTGATCGGTTACAGGAATTAAGAGAACTCGGGTTGGATCGGTTGGCGGTTAACGGGCCGACGTTCAGTGCTCAATCCGAGGAAGGTAAAGAGGCGTCGGAATTGTTCGAAACGCAAGTCCTGCCGCGGTTTGTGTAGGGTTTCTACCAGGGAGTTAGATCTCATTATTATGATGTCACTCCGACGACTCAATTACAGCGAATCATAGCTTGGTTCCTTGAACTCTCGGATGAATACCCATGCACAAGATGGTTAGATTCTCTGCATATTCCCTTCTGCTTGGTTTGATCGTTGGCGCGTTGTACCTAACGAATCTCTTTTTCATGCGCCCCGTTTCCATCGACCACTACCTAGCCAAGAATCTGTTAGTCGATATGTTTGATTCGCCGGAGACGATTACTCATTTAGGGCTGGTAGACGGTTTCAACTGGTTGACACAGCACAACTCAAAACTGTCGCTTTACAACCTCGAGATGATCGAGGCGGACTTCCAGAAGGCGGTCGATAGACGGCGGCTTATAGGTTCCTACCCCCCCGCCGATCTTTCTGATCACCAACGTATTACGCAAAAGATCGCGCTGTTCGATTTGGACAATGAGATAAGGCAAACGTCGGATTTTCGATTCCACGGTTATCCACTCGAACAATTGGGTGGGGTTCACCTCGATCTCGTCGAATTCATGACCGATATTCATCCGATTCGAAGCCGGGCTGAGGCCGAAGGTTACATTAGCCGGATCGATCAGTTTGACGAGGTTTTTGACGGCAATCTTGAGATACTGAATGCGCAGCATGGTGAAGGCGTCCATCCCCCGGCCTTCGTATTCGAACACGTAAGACGTCAGTTGAGCGAATTCCTCGCCTACGGTTACGAGGACAATCCGCTGTATTCCGTATTCATGAACAAGGTGGGCATCCTTGGGTTATCCAATGATGTGGTTACTGATCTCGGCGAGCGCCTCGAGAACGCGATAAATAATGGGGCTAATCGCGGTTTTTCGCGACTACTTTCATACGTCGATGCGCATATTGAACACGCCAATCCGCACGATGGCGTGTGGTCGCTTCCCAATGGCGATGCGTTTTACGAGCTTCGCTTGAGGAGTTATACGACGACTGACGCGACGGCGGCGTCGATCCACCAACTAGGCGTCGCCGAGGTCGACCGAATTACTCGTCGCATGCGTGACATTTTCAACGGACTTGGCTACTCGACCTCGAAAAGCGTTGGCTTGCTGATGAACGGCCTCAATGAAGAACCGCGTTTTCTTTATGACGATACGTCCGATCGAAAAGATCTCGTTGTTGCCGATTATTCGGCGATCGTTGCGGCTACCAAGGAAGCGGTGGGAAGCGCATTTCGGCAACTGCCGCGAGCCGACGTCGTGGTTCGGGCCGTTCCGGATTACTCCGAAGAAACCGCGGCGGGCGGTTATTACATGTCGCCCGCCCTCGACGGAAGTCGTCCAGGGGTCTTCTATGCGAACTTGTATGACATTAAGCAGACGCCTAAATACAGCATGCGCACGCTTGCGTTTCATGAAGCGATTCCAGGTCATCATCTCCAAAACGCGATAAATCTCGAAAATGAAGACCTTACCCTCTATCGAAAACACGGGTACGGAACGTCCGCGTTTAGTGAAGGGTGGGCTCTCTATGCGGAAAGGTTGGCTGTCGAACTCGGGTTGGTTGATAACCCGTACGATGAACTGGGTGTTTTACAGAGCGAATTGTTTCGAGCCGTTCGCCTTGTCGTTGATACCGGGATTCATTTCAAGCGCTGGACACGACAAGAAGCGATTGAATACATGAAAAATACGACGGGAATGAGCAATACGGAAGTGGTTGTTGAAATCGAACGGTACATCGTTTGGCCGGGCCAAGCGTGCAGCTACAAGATGGGGATGTTGAAAATACTGGATCTGCGGGAACGGGCTAAGACAGTGCTGGGGGACGGGTTTGATCTCAAAATGTTTCACTCGGCAGTACTCGACCACGGTGAACCGCCGCTTTTCATCGTGGAGGAGCTTGTCGACCGGATGATCGCGGATCACCACCACTAGCTGACAGCATGCTGGTTGCTAACGCCGGCGAACGATGCAATACCAACTCACCAATAAATCCATCAAGAATTCGCTAGACGCGATTGCTGCTCGCGATCGCAACGTAGGCCGGGTGCTGAAAGTCGTGGGCTATCCAGAAGCCAGGCGAAGGCCGGAGGGATTTGAGACGCTCTTGCGAATCATCGTTGGGCAACAAGTCTCGGTTGCTGCTGCCAACGCAATATATGGTCGAGTGATCGGCGCGCTCGGGCCCGAAGTTTCCGTATCCAGGCTACTACGTTTACGCGAGTCGACTCTGCGAAAAGCCGGGCTTTCCGCGGCGAAATGTAAGTACGCGAGGGCCCTTGCACGAGCGATTCGTGAGGGTGAGCTCGACACAGCCGGCCTTCGTGAACTAACGGACGACGAGGCCTTGGTCCAAATTCAGGCGGTGCCTGGGCTCGGCCGTTGGAGTGCGGAAATTTACCTCATGTTCAGTCTCGGACGTCCGGATCTCTGGCCAAGCGGTGATGTGGGTGCGATGCGCGGATTGCAGAAGATTTTGAATCTCGAGCTCCGGCCGACGCCGGTGGAAGCTGATGCGCTGGCATGCAAATATTCACCCTATCGCACTGCGATGGCACTGCTCGCGTGGAAATGCGCCAATGCGACCGCCCTTTAACCTAATGGGTTTTCCTAGATCCAACGGTTCGATTGCTTGAAGGTTTCTTGGTGCGCGTGGTCAGCGATCGGCATTTCAAGTCCCGCTATCGCAGGTGCCCATGTGGAGATTCGCGTGGTCGACAAGCTCACTTAATCGAGAAGTCCCGTTCGCGTTGGTTTTTATGCCCAGAAGTACGGTTGCGCGTGATTCTCGACGTGGTAACCCGTGGTGACGCTAGCGACGTTGTTTTAGGGGGTTCTTGACGATTGTCGCGAGTTCCGTCAGCAACGAGACAGTTTCTTCCCAGCCGATGCATGCGTCGGTGATGGAGACTCCATAGTCCATCTTGTCGGGCGTATTAAGTGCCTGGTTGCCAGGGTGAATGTTGCTTTCCAACATGAGGCCGATGATGGATCGGTTACCGTCCGCGATTTGACTTGCTATAGAACGAGCCACCATGGCTTGCCGGGCATGGTCCTTGTTCGAATTGGCATGGGAACAATCGACCATAATGTTTGCTGCCAGCTGATGTTTAGATAAGGTCTGCTCGCATTGTTGAATGGCTTCGGGCATGTAATTAGGCCCGCTGTGTCCGCCCCGTAGTACGATGTGGGCATTAGGGTTTCCCCGGGTATGAACGATCGAAACCTGACCTGATTGATTGATCCCTAGAAAGCGGTGTGGCGACGTCACCGACATGAGCGCGTTGGTGGCTACGTCCAAGCCTCCGTCGGTACCGTTCTTGAACCCGACTGCGCACGAAAGACCCGATGCCAGTTCGCGATGCGTTTGCGATTCGGTCGTCCGCGCGCCAATCGCGGACCAAGAAATCAAATCTTGTACGTATTGCGGCGTGACGGGATCGAGCGCTTCGGTTGCAAGTGGTAGCCCGATGGATGCGATATCCAGAAGTAACTGACGGGCGACCCGGATTCCTTCCTCTACATGAAACGAGTCGTCCAAATACGGATCATTGATCAATCCTTTCCAGCCCACGGTCGTTCTCGGTTTCTCGAAATAGGCGCGCATGACGATAAAAAGTGTATCTGCGGTGTCGTCGGCGGCTTCTTTCAGCCGTCTCGCGTAGTCAATTGCGGCGCCTATGTCGTGAATAGAGCAGGGACCGACGACGACCAACAGTCGATGATCTTTCCTTGCAAGGATATTTGAGACGACCTCTCGCGATAGACCGACGAATTCCTGCACCGTCTTCGAAACCGATAGTTCCTCCTTAACGGCGTTGGGCGTGGGCAGTAGTTCCTGACTGACCACATTTAGATTTTCAATCGGCTGGGTCACGATCCACTCCCTTCGATAACCACAAACGAGTCATAACAATCTCTGTGGGTTGAGCGGCGCGCGTTACAAGAGACTTCCTCCGTACTGCGGCCATAGTCCGCAGGACGACAAATATTCCGGTCGGAGGAAGAGCTGCGCGGCTCTGAGCGGATTACCGATCCGCCACGATGATTGCGCCTGAGATTGGTCCAGAGGAGATTTTCCACTTGGCGCTACGGATAAGTCAAACGAGCGGATCAGTGGTTGACGTCGTAATTGCTCATTTTCGGAAGGTCTGTCGAGATCGGCAAGACGGTGAAGGGGTGCATCCTTCCCATCGTTTCGAGGAACTCAAGAATCCAATTCTTTGCGGAAGCATCCGTCAGGCCGTGACCTTGTCAACGCATTCCAAAAGAGTCTCTACCATACGGTCAACGTCCGTCTCTTCAATAACGAAAGGTGGACCCATGCAGACGATGTCGCGGACAACGCCGGTCCCGCCTCCATAGAAAAAAATACCTCGCTTTAAACCTTCGCCAACAACCCGTCCGCTGATCGAGTCCTCGACGGGGAATGGATCGAGCATGTCTCGGTCGCGAACAATCTCGATAGCTTGTAATAGGCCGCGGCCACGGACTTCTGCGACATGCGGGTGATTTGAGAATGCGCTGGTTAGTCGGTCGTGGAGCCGTTCACCGAGCATCCTTGATCTTTCTACCAAGTTTTCGCGGCGCAGAATCGTCAGCACGGATACGGCGGCGGCACACGCGGCCGGGTGCGCGCCGAAGGTGTGGAACATCACGTTGTAGCCATGTTCCGCTATCGGTTGCGCAACTCGGTCGGTGGCGAAGACCCCGACCAGGGGAGCGTATCCACCGGCGAGTCCCTTGCCCGCGATCAAAATATCGGGTTCGATAGGCCAATGCTGATAGCCGAAGTCAGTCCCAGTGCGCCCGAACCCCGTCATGACTTCGTCCATGATTAACAGAATATCGTTTTGGTCGCAGATTCGGCGCACGGCTTCCCAATAACCGTCAGGAGGAACGATGGCACCACCACTTGATCCAGTAATGGGTTCGGCGAGGAGCGCCGCAATCGTCTCTGCGCCCTCGGAGGCGATAGTTTTTTCGAGTTCTTCGACGAAGTAACGTAAGGGGTCGGTGTCGGGACAACGAAGGACGTATGGCGTCGGGACAACGGGGTGCGGATTCAGCACGTGGGCGATGCCCACTTTGCGCGCTTCATGGCCTCCAACGGCCGTCGTTGCTAGTGTGGTGCCATGGTACGAGATCGACCGACCAATAATTCTGCATTTTTTGGGTTGGCCTCGCGATGCGTGATGCATGATGGCGATTTTCATCGCGCTCTCCACGGCCTCGGACCCCCCACTGGTCATGTGCAAACGTGAAAGCGATTCGGGGAGCCAGTCCTCCCGTAATCGCTCCACGAGGGCGACACGTTCGTCAGTCAGCCACGGAGGAACAACGTAGGATGACTGGGCTGTAGCTCTACCCACGGCGTCCGCAACCTCCTGCCGGCCGTGTCCTACATTGACAACGATGGCGCCGCCTGCGGCGTCCAACAAAGGGCCATTTTTCGTGAAGAGATAAGCGCCCTCCGCGCCGGTCACATGGATGTCGCGCGTCGACTGCAAAAACGGCCAGTGATCACTCACAAAAAACCTCCGGATACCGAACTCCCGACGTCGTAGCATAAGCTAGCAAGGCGATTGTCTATAGATAAGGTTAACGTCGATGTCACAAAGAATCGGCAAGCGGTATGGTGTTTGCTCAAGTCCTGCTCGCCCTTATTCGTTGATTCATCATGGGTGGAGTTTTTGATTTCGTGAGGTTGCTTAAAGCATTGGTCCTGGTTGATCCGCCGCGGGCTTAAAATACTTTAAATCTTGCATGGGTACGCCTTCATTCCCGTAGGCGGTCCATGTCGAGAAACCGAGCAGCTGTTTCTGCCGTTCGTCCAAACGTTCCACAACTTCTGCACGCAATGAGTAGGGGTAATTAACCAACGGCCTAATCATCGGAGCGACCATGTTGTTGGTGACGCCGATACGGTATTGGTCTCGGGTCTCGTTTGCGCCGGTTGCGTGCCACGTTCGCCCATCCCATAACACGATGGAGCCCGCGGGCATTTCAGCGGGCACCGCGTCAGTATGATTTTGGCGATAGTCGGGCTGCAGACCGGACATGTGGCTACCCGGGACGAACACAGTCGCTCCGTTGTTGGCCGTAAAGTCGGTGATAGCCCAGACGAGTGTGACCATGCATGGCGGAAACAGATAGTCGCGGCGTACCGCGGAGCGGCTTACCTCCGATCTATCCAAGCCATTTTCCCCGAGGCGGTCGTACGCTAGCGGTTCTTGCTGAATGGTCGGGGTCCAGTACTGATCCGAGTGCATTTTCATGCGACCCGTCGCGGGCCCCGCGATCGGAGCGTTTGAGCACGACAGTATGAAGCCGTCCCCGAGTACATGGCGGCACAGATCCAGGCCGGTCTCGGAGCAAGTCAATAACTCCAAGAACACCTCACCTTTATTGAGTACGTTAGCCACCCATTGGGTATTACCGTCCTGCACGAACGCTTGCCCGGTATCGCGTTCGGCACTCGCCTGTTCGAGTACGCGCTCGCGTACCCGGCTCACTAGCTCGCTCGGAGCGACATCTTCCACGATGCAGTAGCCGACGACGTCGAGATCGTGTCGCGCCTTGTCGAGATCGGTCGTGGGAGTTACCCGAGTATTCACGGCCTTGGTCTCCGGTGGTATTCAGTCAGAGAGATAATAGTACCTTCCGCTGAGCTAAACTCGCTTGGTATCGATCTGGACGGCTCGCCATGAAGACGCTCGAACAACGACTCCAACGGCTCGAAGATGTGGAGGCGATCAAGGTGCTGAAAGCTGAGTACTGTGCGTATTGCGACGACCATTATGATCCCGATGGGATTGCGTCTTTGTTTGTCGAGCACGGCGTTTGGGACGGAGGCTTTATGGGTCGGTTCGAGGGTGCCGAGGCCATTCGGGACCATTTTGCAGGCGTGAGTTCGATCATGGGGTTTGCCATCCATCACGTGACCAATCCGTTGATCACCATCGCCGAGGATGACCCGGACGCTGCCAAAGGCCAGTGGTACCTCTGGCAACCTTGCACCCAGACGACTCGTAAAAATACTGGCATATGGCTGGCTGCTCGTTATCGGGAAACCTATGTCCGAACAGACGTTGGATGGCGTTTCGTCGAGATGATCGTTCACCCGAGAATGTTTGCTCCCTACGACAAGGGCTGGGTTGAGGTGCCGTTCCTGGCAGGGGGGCCACGCGACGAGGACGTCTGAGGTGATGATGGGGGGACG
>CAJWCW010000017.1 GCA_913030615.1 uncultured Gammaproteobacteria bacterium
CATCCACGTGGCCTCGTGTTTCAATTCATGACGGGATTCCCTCCGCGCTACTTCATTCGACTCGACTCCCGTTAGACCGGACGCCGGGACGACGTGCGATAGACCTTAACCAAAAGGGAAAACCGGAATGGACAATCACGAGAAGACCTTTGCCCAAACGGTCGAGACTAAGAAGGATGTAGAAATTCCTTTTCGTACTTACTTTCCAAACGGTTATTCGGAGGGCGGAGAGGAGCACCCTCTACTTCTCTTTCTTCATGGGGCAGGGGAAAGAGGGTCCGATCTCAAGCGACTGGCGGCGACCGGGCTACCAAAGCATATTGAAGAAGGCCTCGACATACCGTTTGTGACGGTCTGTCCGCAGTGCCCAGAAAACGATTGGTGGGATCCGATCGCTTTGAAAGCACTGTTTGAAAACGTCGTGACGACGTACAACGTGGATGAATCGAGGCTGTATTTGTCGGGCCTCAGTATGGGAGGTAGTGGCACCTGGCAGTTGGCCAACATTCTTCACGAAAGGCTTGCTGCCATAGCGCCTGTGTGTCCGCCGTTCGGGTTTGTGAATCCCGCCAATTTCAAGGATTTACCGGTATGGTGTTTTCACGGTGCCATGGATTCGGTGATACCCGTTTCCGACTCCGTCAAAATGGTTCGACTCCTCCGCTCGGGTGGTTGTAACGTGAAGTTCACCGTATACCCGGACGCGGATCACGATAGTTGGACCGAGACCTACACCAATCCCGCACTCTACGATTGGTTTTTGGAGCACGCTAATAACGGTCAATAGAAAATAGTTCTGACTGCTGATGAACGACCAGAAAGCTTCCCATGTGCTTGATTGAACCAAACACCCATTGGGGCGATAGAACGTGAGAATCGACGCGAGAAAATGGGCGGTCATCTCTCTGCTGGCGGTAGGTATCAGCTGCTTTAGCAATGCCGAAAACTTCGACTTGGATATTGATTCAGATGGGCAAACGGGCGCATTGACTGATGGGTTGTTGATTTTGCGTCATCTTTTTGGCTTTTCAGGGACTACCCTTACCGATGGTGCCGTCGCCCTTGGCGCGTCGCGTTCGTCGCCAGAAACCGTGCGCGAATTTTTGCTAACAAATGCGGCTGAACTCGACGTTGACGGTGATAGCGAAACCGATGCGTTGACAGACGGCCTCCTGATCCTTAGATACTTGTTCGGATTCCGAGGCGACACGCTCATCTCGGCGGCATTGAGTGGATCGGCGTCGCGTAGCGAGGCAGGCGACATCGAATCTTATCTCTCGAGTCGGATTGAGACGATTGCTTGCCCGATCGAAACGGAAGGGTTTCGGCTGAAGACCGGGAGTATCACTTGGACGGACTACGTCGACGGTATTCCTAACGTGCATAGGTTATATCCGACGACTGCGGATGAAATTTTAACGGCCCACCTGATTGGTGGGGCTATCGATCTCAACAATCTGAACTTCCTTTTGTCGCCCGAAGACGATGGTGGCAAATCGCCGTCAATAAGTTTGGCGGTTAACAGCATCCCCGCGGCTGGATCAATGGGTACTGCAGGCATCAGTCTCAAACTGTACGACGGGACGGATGGCGTTCGTAGCCAAGGCGAACGCGTTGTCCAGACCGCGATAAACGTTGAATGGGAATCTTCGGGAACAGCAGTTCAATTCACGACACCAACACAGACCATTAATGTGACGCTGATCACGGCGGGAGGTACGGCGGTGGAAGGCACCGAGAATGAGTTTAGCGGCGAACTCCTCACATTTCGGGGCAGCGGTGCAACCGATTCAACGCTTAATCTTCAGCTCGCGTCTTTCTTGACGGGAGGGGGAGCTAGCGCTGGAGTCGATCTGTCCGGCCATTTCGTTGTGGGTGACTACTTCTTTCAAGTCGAGATTGATGGCCTTGAGATAAAGGATGCGAATAGTGCAGGGTTCACCACTATTCAAGGTTCGTTTTCGACGGCCGTTGCTCCGGGAATAGCCGCGTATGTCGAAGATGTGTCGGTTTCAGAGAGCAGCGGAACAGCTACGGTCCCGGTGTCCCTCAGCCGCGCGCCGAGCGATGACGTTTCAATAGCATATCGGACTGAGGCAGTAACCGCGTTGGCGGGCACCGATTACGTCGAGGCCGTAGGTACGCTAACCATTAGTTCGGGGGATACTCAGGCCGACATTTCGGTCGGCCTCATTGCCGATGCCAACGACGAAAACTCGGAAACGCTAAATTTACGGCTAAGCGACCCCACGAACGCGTTGCTCGGTCGGTCCATGAGTACTATCACGGTCATTGACGGGTCCGTTTCGACTTGTCCGTGATGAAAGAACCACCGGGCCTTTTTTGCCAACAGGTTCTTTCCCTTTGCGTCGGTAGATCTATGCTTGGAACAATTCGGTCAGTTCTTTATCGACCGTGATAGCTCCCATCCCGCCGGGTCCGATCACTTTGTGGACCATGAGTTCGGCAAAAGCTGTTTGGTCCCGTTTCAATAATTGGTCGACGATGGGTCCTTTCATGAACTGTTTATAGGGCATGCTAGTGTCACCGAAGGGCATCAGGAAACTAGGGGTCATCGCTTCCAATATCGCAGCCCGACGTTGGTCGGTGCGGTTCACTCCGGCGCGGTGCCACGTTCTTGCGTCGTATAGGATGATGCTCCCGCTTGGTGCCTCAATGATGTCTGCTTCGGGTCCATCATAAGGCAGTCCGTGAGACGCGCGATGGCCTCGCTGAGCATATATTGAACCGGTCCCCCATTCTTCGGGCGGCCCTGAATTGAGGACGTGTGTACCGAGTTTGAAACAAGTCGCCCCGTTTTCGCGCGTAAATTCTGAGACGCATATGTTCCGCTGGACTCCCATGGATATGTGGCCAGACATGCCCTTTGGAATCCGCTGATCGTCACCTCGTTTTCGCGTTATTCCCCAGAGATAGGGGAAATCCGAATGCCAACCCTGGACATCTCGTTTGCCGTCGTCGGGCGTAAGTACAGCGAGTCCAGGTGAGTGAGCTAGACGAATCTCTTCGGTCGACAGGTATTGTCGAATCAACCATAACGATACGGGTTCCACCGATGCCCGCGCGACCGCATTGGTTTGGTTTAGTAACGGTGTTTCGCGATCGTAAACTCGGTCCGACCAGCGGCCGCAACAAGAAACTCTCTCAAGTTCATCGACAATGTCGGGACTTAGGACCGACGCCAAACAGACCCAACCGTTTTCTTTGAACGTGGCTAGATAATCGCTTGGCATCAATGCTGGTCCATGGTGCGCCGTGTAGGTGGCTAGCTCTTCCGAGGGATTGCCATCGACACCAATCTCGGCGCCTTTATGCGAAAGGAGATGTCCGTTTCCGTTTCGGTCGATATCAAGATGTGTACCGGTAGCAGGGTGCCTGAACGTATCTGATGCCGATCGATTCCAGACAGCTTTGTCGTCGACGTAGTTGTAGAGCTGGAGCCGATCACCATCTTCGGACCCAAGGTAGTCGCCGTCTTCGTTTCGTAACAACGTGAAGTGTTGCTCGGGAGGTTCGATGCGGACGATCCGCTCGAGTCCTAGTTCGCTATGTCCCATTTTGCGATCGCGTTCTTGCAATTAATGATACGCAGATATCATATGCCATGGCTTTATGGATTGCGTAAATTCGCGTCGCATAGATAGCGGCGGTACGAAATGGCGCGCTCCGGCGGTTGAAAACGATGCGGATACCGCCGGCCATCTTCTGGGCAGACATGCCCTCTAGTCCGACGACGACGCCGCGATCTAAACCGGTCCGACGTTTAGCCGGGGCCGAAATGGGTGCCTACGCCTAGCGAGCTTTCTCCGGCTCGAATTTTGGGGCCGTTGTTCTCGCGTAGACGCAGTATTTCAATGGAGCCGTCAACGGTGGCGACCACGATGCCTTCGCTCGTGGTCGCAATGATAGATCCGGCCTCGCCCTTCATCGCGGCAATCTTGGCGTCGTAAAAGCGGACGATGCCCTCAGTGTGTTCTGCCCATGATCCCGGTTGAGGGTTGCAACCGCGAATCAGGTTGTAAATGTTCATCGTACTTTGGGTCCAATCGATCACTGCCGCATCATCATTGCACCAGCTTTCGTAACTCGCTTTGGATTCATCCTGGAATACGCGCGGGGCGTTCCCTTTTTTGACGAGGTCGATGGACTCCAGTAATGCCTCAACGCCAAGGGGGTATAGTTTGTTGAAGTAAAGACTGCCGAGCGTATCGTCTGATTCGATCGTCACTTTTTTTTGCATCAGAATGGGACCGGTATCCAGACCCTCATCTGGCCAGAAGATGGTTAAACCGGTTTCCTCTTCACCCTGGATGATCGGCCAGTTCATTGAACTAGGACCGCGATGGGCGGGAAGTAGGGACGGATGATATTGGATCGTCCCGTGTACCGGTGCATTAAGGAAGCTGGCGGGCACGATCCGCGTAACGTACGCCATCACACCTAAATCGGGCTTCAGACTCTTGAACTCAGATAAGACCTGCTCGCTTTTGAAGTTCTTCGGCTGAAGTACCTGAATCCCGTTGTCTCGAGCTGATTGATGTAGAGGGTCTGGTCGGTTGGGGTTGTCATTGGGCTCGCAATACACCGCAACCACGTCGTCTCCCCGTTCGATCAACGCTTCCAGGACCGCTTGACCAAACGCTTGTTGGCCGTTCAGAACGATTCGCATAATTTAAATCTTAGCGGCTACGCCGCCGTCGACGTTAATTATTTCGCCGGTTATGAAACGCGATTCCGCGGATGCCAGAAACAATACCAACTGAGCCACATCTCGCGGATAACCGGGACCTTCAACGATCTGGGCATAATCGAACATTTTTTCGAACACGTGATGTCCGCCGTCGGCGTCTTTGACCGTGCCCCCTGTAGCGCCTGGAGTGAGAATTTGTCCTGGGCGCACGCAATTGACACGAATGTTGTGACGACCACCCGCACCGGCCATGTAGCGGGTTAACGCATCGACACCGGCTTTGGCTGCGTAATACGAAGCGGATGTGGCGCCGAATTCGTCTTGCATCCTGGAACTGAATCCACGCTGGGCGGCCAAAGACGACATATTGACGACAACACCTCCGCCGGCAGTAACCAAGTGAGGCCACACGGCTCGGCTGACATAAAACGTACCGGTAAGGTTGACGTTGATGACGCGGTTCCATTCTTCGTCGGATTCGTTAGGAAAATTGCCTCCTCCTCCGCCTCCAGCGTTGTTGAAGAGCACGTCGATTCGTCCGTGAGTCTCTGCCGCAAGTTGGACAGCGCTTGACACAGATTCGGCGTCACCGACGTCGCAGGAAATAAATTTGGCATCACCACCGGACGCATTAATACGGGCTTCGACTTCACGCCCCTGTGACTCTCGACGTGCCATGAGGATTACGCGGGCTCCTTCTTCGGCAAACAGTGTTGCGGTGTCTTCGCCGATACCGCTGTTGCCGCCTGTCACGAGGGCGACTTTGTTTTCCATTCGATTCGTCATCTTGATATTTCTCGCGATGAATTTTTCTACGTTACTCATAACAGCTAGTAGATGTCCAAGTTATACGCATTGCTCCGACTGCGGATACGGGGCTATGGTTCGCGTTGGACTTAACCAATAGTTGAATTCTTTTTGATTGACCCACAGGACAATTTGGCAGATTTTGACTATGACCTTCCGCCGTCACTAATTGCCCAAAGGCCGGCTCCAAAGCGAACGGGTAGCCGTCTGATGGTCGTTGGCACTGAGAAGCCAAGGGACTTGTTCTTTCGCGACATCGTTAAGTTCATCGAGCCGACGGACGTTCTGGTTGTCAACAATACGAAAGTAATCAAGGCGCGTCTTGATGGGTTTAAAGATACCGGCGGTGCGGTTGAAGTCCTTGTGGAGCGGGTCGACGAACCAAATGTGGCTCTCTGTCATGCGCGCGCGAGCAAGCCATTAAAGGCGGGGCGCGTCGTTCATGTTGAAGATCAAACCCTAGAGGTTCTCGGTCGCGGAGATGAACTGTACAGGATCCGATTCCCGATGGACGTGTTCGTTTTCCTCGAACGATATGGGCATGTGCCGTTGCCGCCGTACATCGGTCGAGCTGATGATCCTGATGACGAAGAACGCTATCAAACGGTCTATCGTTCGGTACCAGGGGCCGTCGCGGCGCCGACTGCCGGCCTTCACTTTGACGAGGCCCTCTTAGGTGCGATCCGCGAGCGCGGCACGGAAATTGTTCCTGTGACGCTTCACGTCGGCGCTGGCACGTTTCAACCGGTTCGTGTCGAAGCGATGAATCAACATCTCCTGCATGCAGAACGGTACCGCATATCTCCTGTGTCGCGTCGGGTTATCGATGAACGTCGAGGCCGGTTAATCGCTGTCGGTACGACGGTGGTCCGAGCATTGGAATCTGCGGCTCGTACCGGTAACGATTGTGGAGAAACGCGTCTTTTCATTCGACCGGGATTTCGATTTGGCAGCGTGGACGCTTTAATTACCAACTTTCATCTGCCTCGATCGACATTGCTCATGTTGGTTTCGGCATTTATCGGGAATTCTCGGATGCGGCAAGCATATTCAGCTGCGATCGAGCGCGGATACCGCTTCTACAGCTACGGCGACGCAATGTTCTGCGAACGCACAGATGTTTGAGGTTCTTGGTGTCGATGGGTCGGCGCGTCGTGGGAGGCTAACTACAACGAGCGGTTCAGTCGAAACCCCTGTATTTATGCCTTGTGGGACCTATGGCTCCGTCAAGGGTATGACGCCCGACATGCTCTCCGTTGTCGGCACGCAGATGTTACTCGGAAATACATTTCACCTGATGTTGAGGCCTGGAGATGAGGTCATATCTCGCCTCGGCGGGTTGCACGGGTTCATGGATTGGGAGGGACCTATTCTTACTGATTCGGGCGGATACCAGGTGTTCTCTTTACGAGAAATGCGGAAGATTTCTGAGGACGGTGTCAAATTTCGATCGCCGATCAACGGTGATCAGTTAACACTAACCCCAGAGCTTGCAATGGCCGTACAGACTAACCTTGGCTCCGACGTGGTGATGGTGTTTGACGAATGCACTACCTATCCAGCCACTAGGGGAGAAGCGGAGCAGTCCATGCTTCGATCAATGCGATGGGCGGAGCGGTCTCTTACGAGTTACTCGGGTTCCGGACTCGTGTTCGGGATTGTCCAGGGCGGCATGCACGGCGAACTTCGTCAGCAAAGCGTTGCAATGCTGAACGAGATGAACTTTTCTGGATACGCCATTGGCGGACTCTCGGTTGGTGAACCGAAGACTGAAATGCATAGCGTGTTGGAAGGAATACTACCGAATATGCCGGTGGAATCTCCGCGCTACCTGATGGGCGTGGGTACCCCGGCCGATCTGGTATACGGCGTAAATCTAGGTGTGGATATGTTCGATTGCGTTATTCCGACGCGAAACGCCCGCAATGGACACCTTTATACGGATTCAGGGGTCGTACGAATTCGAAATGCGCGTTATCGGGATGACTCCGAACCCGTTGATTCTGCCTGCGCGTGCTATACGTGTACGCGCTTCTCCAGGGCGTATTTGCACCACTTAGACCGGTGTAAGGAAATCCTCGGGTCGACCTTGATGACAATCCACAATCTCCACTATTACCACGACCTGATGAGTCGTTTGCGCGGTGCTATCGAAAACGGTAAATTGCGTGCCCTCATTTTGGCCCTCAACGAAGGTTGGAATATTGCCGATGAACCCGTTTGAGTCTACTGCGTATGCGGCTGGTGCTGGAGGTGGTTTTCCGATCGATATTCTCCTGCTCGTCGGCTTTGTTCTTATCTTTTATTTTTTGTTGTGGCGTCCACAAAGTAAGCGTCGGAAGGCACATGAAGCGTTAATTGGCGGTCTATCGAAGGGCGACGAGGTCGTCGCGGGCGGCGGGATCGTAGGCCAGGTCACGAAGGTAGAAGACGATTTTGTGATGCTGGAGATCGCCCGAGATGTTGAGATTCGCATGCAAAAGGGTTCGGTAGGCGCAACCCTACCGAAGGGAACACTGAAGTCGATAGATGGCAGATAACGGCGTATTCGGCCAGAACCTTTTCGGCAACAGAAATGACACCAAAAATCCTCATCACTATCCGGTGTGGAGGTACTTTGTCGCCCTGTTCGTTCTCATCTTAGCGTGCGTATATGCGGCCCCAAATATCTATCCACCGGACTACGCGCTACAGATACAGACCGATAACAGTGATTTGAGAATCGGCGTGCGTTTCATGACGCAAGCAGCCAAGATTCTTGCCGACGAAGGCATTGGCGTTAAGGCTTCAAACACGACCAGCAAAGGAGGGTTGATTCGCTTAGGGTCCGACGTGGACCAATTGCGGGCGCAGTCCATATTGGATGAGCGCCTGAATCCTGCGGGACGGGATCGTCAGTTTGTGATCGCGCTGAATTTGGCGCAGACAACGCCGGCTTGGCTTCAGGATCTTGGCGCACAACCGATGACGTTGGGTCTCGATTTGTCAGGAGGGATCCACTTTGTCTTGGAAGTCGATATGGAATCGGCGTTCGCGAAAGCCCTCGATGATGAGGCCGAAAAGGCGACTAACTACCTTCGGCAGGAAAACATTCGCTATCGCTCGTCGGGAAACTTGGTCCAAGGTAAGGCGGTACGTATCCCGTTTGCGACAGAAACGACACGCGATCAAGCATTGCGAAGTTTGCGGAGCACCAACGACTACGATTCGGTTATCGCTTCCGAGTCGCAGGGCAGTCCAGTGGTGGAGATCGGCATTGGCGACGAAAAGATGGCGACGATTGAGGACGTGGCGATTGAACAGAATCTCACGGGACTTCGCAGTCGGATCAACGAACTCGGCGTTGCTGAGCCCCTGGTACAACGTCTTGGACGTTCAAGAATTGTCATTGACTTGCCGGGCGTGCAAGACAGCTCCGAGGCCAAGCGTCTACTGGATAAATTTGCGACCTTGGAGTTTCGTCTGGTTGCCAAACCCGAAGATCGGCCATCGTCAATAGAAGTAATGCCATACGAAGGCCAGACCCGAAGACTGCAACGCGCAAATATTGTTACTGGAGACAGTGTTATCAACGCGATCCAGGGTCTCGATTCAGAGACCGGCCTTCCGCAGGTAAACATTGAACTTGATAGTGAAGGCGGTGAGCGCATGAATCGGGCTACCGGGCCAAATATTGGACACTCGATGGCCATTATCTTCATCGAACAAAAACCGGTGATTGCCCGTGAGGTGATTGATGGAGAAGTCGTTGAAAAGCGAAGTATCCGTGAGGAACGCCGATTAATTAGCGTGGCAACCATTCAAGCGGCGCTCGGGTATCGCTTTCGGATTACTGGTTTATCGATGTCGGAGGCTCGCGACCTTGCGTTACTGCTCCGAGCCGGTGCTTTAGCCGCGCCAATGTATATCGTTGAGGAACGAACGGTGGGGGCCTCTCTAGGTGAAGAAAATATCGATCGAGGTGTCCAAGCGGTGGTGATCGGATTCGTCCTGGTGTTGTTGTTCATGCTCTTTTACTACAAGGTTTTTGGATTGGTCGCGAATATTGCCCTTACGATGAACTTAACCGTTCTTGTTGCGGTCATGTCGTTGCTGGGAGCAACCCTGACGCTACCGGGTATCGCCGGAATCGTTTTGACCGTTGGCATGGCGGTGGACGCGAACGTCCTTATTTTTTCGCGTATACGCGAGGAACTCGGTAAATCCGTGCCGAGCATTGCGATACAAGCAGGTTATGGACGGGCATTTCTAACGATATTGGATGCCAATATCACGACGCTGTTGGTTGCTCTCATATTGCTCGGTATTGGAAGCGGTCCGGTCGCTGGTTTCGCTGTAACTCTTTCCATCGGTATTTTGACGTCAATGTTCACGGCCATCTTTGTCTCGCGCGGTATCGTGCATCTCATATACGGACGTCGCCAAGTGCAGAAGGTTTGGATCTGATGGCTATCGACTTCATGGGCAAACGTCATCTGGCGTTGATTTTCTCCGGCTTGATATTGGCCGGGTCTATCATTGCGCTCGCGTTCCAGGGGGTAAACCGGGGCCTAGATTTTACCGGCGGCACTTTGATCGAAGTTGGATTCAGTGAATCCGTAGATCCGACGACCGTGCGTAATATCTTAAGCGATGCAGGCTATACCGATGCCGTCGTTCAAAATTTTGGTTCCGAAACGGACATATTGATTCGCGTGCCTCCCAACACTGTAGCAGCTGGGACCGGCGGTCAGACCAGGCTCGGCGATCAGATAAGCGCGGCGCTAGGAGCTCAGATAGGAAAGGTGGAGCTAAGACGATCGGAATTTGTTGGGCCAGCAGTCGGTGAGGAACTGACCGAAGATGCCGGTCTGGCGCTCCTCGCCGCGTTAGGCATGATCATGGTGTATATCATGTTCCGGTTCACCGGAAAGTTCGCGCTTGGGGCGGTAGCTGCGTTAATACATGACGTGATCATTACGATCGGTGCCTTTGCGGCATTTCAATGGACGTTTAACCTACCTGAGCTTGCTGCACTGTTAGCGGTAATCGGGTATTCGCTGAATGACACGATCGTTGTATCCGATCGAATCCGCGAAAATTTTCGGAGCACTCGCCGAGGTACATCAGCGGAGATTATTAATTATTCTCTAAATCAGACCCTAGCCCGAACGTTAGTGACGTCGTTGACCACGCTGCTCGTACTGGTGGCTTTGCTGTTGGCGGGAGGCGAACAAATCGCTGGTTTTGCGCGCGCGCTGACCATAGGCGTGCTCATCGGGACCTATTCATCAATCTATGTTGCGGCAACTGTTTTGTTGACGCTGCAGCTTAGCCGTCAGGATCTCGCCGTGCCTGAGAAAGAATCTGCCGACAACGTGCCCTAGAACGATTTAGCCTAAGGCGAGATCAGGATCATTTGAGGCCTTCACGACTGCCCGAATACTCCGTAGCATTTCTTTGAAGATTCTTGGGTTGGCGGCCACAATATTGCCAGTCTCCAAGAAACGATCGCCTCCGGCAATGTCTCCGACGAAACCTCCAGCCTCGCGCACAAGCACGCTGCCCGCGGCTGTGTCCCATTCCTTGAGGCCTATTTCAAAGTAACCATCGATCCTGCCGGCGGCGACATAAGCCAGGTCGAGGGCGGCTGATCCCATTTGCCGGACGCCGCGAGTGATTCCGATAAATTCTCCGTACATAGCCTCATGCGCTGGTCCATGTTTTTGTACGGCGTGCCAAGGTATTCCACTAGCCATCACTGACTTACTCAATGACGACGTGTCCGTTACGCGGATTCGTCGACCGTTTAAATAAGCTCCCTCACCACGTGACGCCGTAAATTCTTCGTTACGAAGGTGATCGACGGTGACTCCGTGAAGCACTGCGTTTCCTTGGGTAATCGCGATCGACGTGCAGTGATGAGGTATTCCATGAAGGAAATTCGTCGTGCCATCTAACGGATCGATGATCCACCGAAATTCTCCGTCGGCTTCGCGAATTCCCGATTCTTCGGCGAGGATGCTATGGTCCGGATAGGCTTTTTGGATTGTCTCGATGATGATCGCTTCCGCGTTGCGATCGACATCGGAGACCAGATCGTTACGGCCTTTCTCTTCGATCAACAGTTCATCAACTCGATCGACGGCTCGGCAAATAATCTGCCCAGCACGGCGGGCAGCCCGCAAAGCGATGTTGACCATTGGCTGCACGGTTGGGTCCTCGCGACCCCGTTGGGCGCGGTATGCTAGCAGAGATCGAAATCGAGTTTCTTTAATGTCTGATCGCTGTAACAACGAGATCCATATTGTGCTGGTTGAACCGAGTCATCCTGGAAATATCGGTGCGACGGCGCGGGCGATGAAGACCATGGGCTTGACCTCGTTAATACTTGTCCGACCAGCTCGTTTTCCCGACCCTCAAGCTGACTGGCGTGCAGCCGGAGCCACAGATGTGCTTGATGCAGCTATTGTCGCTGACGATTTAAGCGAAGCGATTGGTCCGTGTGGTTTGGTTGTAGGCACCAGCACGAGGACACGGCGAGTACCCTGGCCATTGGTCAGTCCCGAAACACTAGCGAGGAACCTATCGGATGGGGCAGCAGGCGGCAAACCCGTCGCGATTCTATTTGGTCGCGAATCAAGTGGACTTACCAATGCGGAACTAGCGATGTGCCAGTTGCACCTCCAGATTCCAGCTTCGCCCGTGTACCCCTCTCTAAATCTTGCGATGGCAGTGCAAGTCGTGACTTACGAGCTCTACAAGACTTCGAATAGCGCGACCGATATTCTAGATTGGGACCGAGAACCAGCGACGGCTGCAGAAATTGGTGGATTTATTGACCATTTGCAACGGACCCTAGAGGAGGTAGGGTTCTATGACCCTAGAGCACCTAAACAGGCGATGACTCGACTAAGACGTTTGTTTGGCCGAATTCAAATGGACGAAACGGAGGTCGCGATGCTAAGGGGTGTTCTTACGCACGTTGAACGATCAATCAGAAAGAGTGCGGCTGACGATTTTTGAAATTTATTGTCTTTAGAGAGAATTGAATGATTAACGCCATTTCTAAAAGCATGTTTCTCGGGTCTGCGTTGTTGGTGAGCGTATTGATTTTTGCGGCGACAAGTACTTCGGAGCATGAAGCCGATTTATCGGGTACGTGGACCCTCACCATTGAGACGCCAATGGGCATCTCCAACCCGATCCTCAAGATATGGAAATCTGCGGATGGCTACGATGGAACATACGAGAGTCGACGAGGCAAACGAGGAGTGGAAGATATTGAGGTGAAGGGTCAAGCGTTTTCCTTTCGCATGATGGTGTCGATGCCGATGGGAGACTTCGAGATGGTTTACAAAGGTTCGATCGACGGCGAGAAGATATCGGGAACGATCGGAAACCCGATGGGCGAAATTGCTTTCGCGGGAAGGCGCTCTTAATAGTTGATCGCGCAGTTACGGTTAAAGTAGACCAATTTGGTCGGGTATTGCATACTCGCGCGACTTTGGGCAAATCTAATTTGTCATGCGGCTGACCACGAAAGGTCGATACGCCGTCACGGCGTTGCTAGACCTTGCGATCCATCACGACGTCGGACCTGTGCCTCTGGCTGGTATCGCTTTGCGTCAAGATATTTCCCAGTCATACCTTGAACAACTCTTTGGTAGGCTCAAGAGATCGGGATTAGTACGTAGTATCCGCGGACCGGGTGGTGGTTATGAACTCGTTGGCGACGCCGAAACAATTAATGTTTCCGAGATTTTGACCGCAGTCGGCGAAGGATTTGATGCGACGCGATGTGGAGGTTCAAGTGACTGCCAAGATGGGCAGACGTGTTTAACACATGAACTTTGGTCTGATCTTTCGATGCAGATCGATCTGTTTCTTTCAAGGATTACGCTAGCGTCACTCATCGAGCGGGGCGACATCATGTCGATCGCACGCCGATTAGAGGACGTGAACCTTATTGAAGCCCGATTGATCTAATGTCATCAACTACCAATGTCTCGGCGCGGCAGCGCCCGGTATATCTCGACTATGCGGCGACGACGCCTGTCGATCCGAGGGTCGCACATCAGATGAGCCGATGCCTGATGTTCGATGGCTACTTCGGTAATCCGGCCTCGCATAGCCATGCATTCGGCTGGGAAGCTGAAGAGCTGGTGGAAGAATCCAGGACGCAACTAGCGCGTCTAATCAATGCTGATCCCCGTGAAATCGTTTGGACCTCGGGCGCGACAGAGTCGGACAACCTGGCGATTAAGGGTGTTGCCGAAAATGCCACCAGGCGCCACATGATCACGTCCGCGTACGAACATAAAGCGGTAATGGATACGTTTCAATACATGGAATCTAAGGGATTCGAAGTCACCTATCTGGAACCGAACCGCAGTGGCCTCGTTCGACCGGAAGCTGTAGCAGCGGCAATCCGTGAAGACACGCTACTTGTCTCGGTTATGCACGTAAACAACGAGATTGGGGTGGTCAATGAGGTCGGTGCGATTGGCCAAGTCTGTCGCGAACAAGGCGTTCTGATGCACACTGACGCAGCTCAGAGCGCCGGAAAAATCAGTATAGATGTCAAAACGCAATGTCTCGATCTTGTGAGCATATCGGCGCATAAAATATACGGCCCCAAGGGTATTGGCGCTCTGTATGTTCGGCGCGAACCACCCGTCGCTGTTGATCCTTGCATTCACGGAGGCGGCCACGAACGGGGTATGCGATCGGGCACATTGGCGACACATCAGATCGTAGGGCTTGGCGAGGCCGCTCGGATATGTCAGGAAGAAATGGCCATGGAATCGGAGCGCATCACCACACTCCGTGAACGACTCTGGTCCCACTTGAAACAGGTGCCGGGTACGTCACTCAATGGAGATGCGGTAAAGCGTATCCCGGGTATCCTTAATGTTGGATTTAACGGCGTCGACGGCGAAACGCTATTGATGGCGTTAGACGACATTGCCGTCTCGTCTGGTTCGGCGTGCACTTCGGCAACAGTCGAACCATCCTACGTCTTAAGATCAATAGGAGTGGACGAACAATTAGCAGCGAGCTCTTTGCGATTTACCGTGGGGCGTTTTACCACCGAGGAAGACGTCGATTATGCGGCGAGGCGAGTGAGCGAAATCGTTCAGGTATTGCAAGCCGACCGCGTATAATGCCGCGCTGAAATTTGCAACCGAGGGACTGTTTGACCATGAAGAGCGACAGCACTCGGTCCTGTAATGTGCCGTTTTATCGGTTGTAGCGGAGTTTTGATGGCAATTGAACGAACACTATCGATCGTTAAGCCTGACGCGGTATCCAAGAATATTATTGGCGAAATATTTTCTCGATTTGAAAAAAGCGGACTCCAAATCGTGGCGGCTAAAATGATTCGTCTGACAACGGATATGGCGGGTGGGTTTTATTCTGAACATGCGGACAAACCTTTCTACGACGCGCTTGTCGAGTACATGTGTTCTGGCCCTGTGTTTATTCAGGTTCTAGAAGGAGAGAACGCCGTTCAAGTTAATCGCGTTTTGATGGGTGCGACGGATCCTAAACGTGCGGATCCCGGGACCATCAGGGCCGATTTCGCGGTATCCGTCGACGCAAATGCCGTGCACGGTTCGGATTCGCATGAATCTGCTTCTCGGGAGATCGCGTATTTTTTCCCCCCAAGCGAGCTCTTTGATCGCGGCTGAGAATAGCGTACCAGTGACTGAGCCTAGTAAATCGATCAATTTGATTGGTCTGGACCGGCGCTCGCTTGAAGAATTCTTTGTAGAACTCGGAGAACGCGCTTTTCGGGCGCCTCAACTCATGAAGTGGATCTACCACAAAGGTGTTGAGGACTTCCGTGCAATGACGGATTTTTCGAAAGATCTGCGGATGCGGCTCGATGCGGTCGCAACTCTAGAGATGCCGGTAGAGTTGTCCCGGGATGAATCTTCGGATGGGACGGTTCGATGGGTCATGCAGACCCAAAATGGCAATGCCATCGAAACGGTTTGGATTCCAGATGGTGGACGCAATACGTTATGCATTTCTTCGCAAATCGGATGCATGCTCGATTGTAGTTTCTGCGCAACAGGGAAGCAGGGATTCAACGGGAACTTGCTCACGTCAGAAATTATTGGACAGGTCCTTCATGCTGATCGCGTATTGAAGAAGGATTGGGATCCGCGAGGCATCACCAACGTCGTCTTCATGGGCATGGGAGAACCATTGCTGAATTTTGACGCAGTCATGGGTTCGGTGGATGTATTAAAGGACGACTTTGGATTCGGTCTATCAAAACGCCGAATTACGGTCAGTACGGCCGGCGTCGTTCCAGGAATAAAAAAAATGTGTGGGAGAACCGACGTTGCGTTGGCGATTTCTTTGCATTCACCGAGGGATTTAGTTCGCTCGGAATTAGTTCCAATCAATCGAAAGTACCCGATAGCAAACCTTATTAAGGTTTGTGGCGAGTACTTGTCGACATTAGGCGAACGCAGATCAGTGACGATCGAATACACCTTGATGGAAGGCGTCAACGACTCGCCCGAGGACGCCCGCGATCTCGCTCAATTATTGCGGGGGCTTAAATGCAAGATAAACCTCATCCCCTTCAATCCTTTTCCGTCCTCCGGTTATTCGCGTCCGAGCAGTGGAGCTATCGAAGCTTTTCAAAACGACCTCATTAATTCAGGTTACACGACGATGTTGCGTAAGACGCGCGGAGAGGACATTGATGCTGCGTGCGGGCAATTGGTGGGGAAGGTCCAGGATCGCACTCGCCGCTCCGAACGGTACGCGTCGCGTGACCAAACGGTTGGACCAACCTTAAATCACTTAAGCTAAACGGTGTTTTCTAGATTGCTTGGTAATGCGTCACGAGTGGAACTGGGGTACAAGGAAGAACGGGTGCCTTTCTCTATACGCCCGCGTGACGACGTCGAAAACACGGGGCTGTTTCAATGAGCGAAAAAACTCCAGTGGTCCGCGGCCTGAGGGACATTTACCCAGGCGAATCGGAACGCTTCGATATGGTCGAACGGTCGATGATCGAAGTCATCCGTAAATACGGATACCAGGAAATTCGGCTCCCGTTGCTTGAGGCCATCGACTTGTTCAGCCGAGGGTTGGGCGAGGCCACCGACGCGGTTGAGAAGGAAATGTACACGCTCGAGGATCGCGACCATGACATCCTCGCGTTACGACCTGAGGGTACCGCATCGTGCGTGCGGGCCGTGATTGATCGCAACATGACTCGAGAAGGAAAGCCGCGACTTTGGTACGCCGGCCCAATGTTTAGATACGAGCGACCTCAAAAAGGGCGGTATCGCCAGTTTTATCAAATAGGTGCAGAAGCCTTCGGATTAGAGGGACCCGATGTGGACGCGGAACTTATTTTCATGGGACACGATATGTGGAAGTTGCTAGGGCTAGAATCTGCGGTCGAACTTGAGATGAATACAATCGGTTCGGGGGATTCGCGTCGGGCTTATTCCGAAGCATTGGTAGAATATTTGAATCCCCGTAAGAAAGAGTTGGATGCTGATAGCGAGAGGCGACTCACGACCAATCCTATGCGGATTCTCGATTCAAAGAATTCGTCGACGCAAAAACTTCTTGAATCCGCGCCAGACCTCCATGACTTTATCGACTCGGCATCTCGAACCCACTTCGAAGGCGTTTGCGAATATCTCGATCGTGAGGGAATTAACTTTCGTGTCAATCCGCGGCTAGTTAGGGGCTTGGACTACTACACCGACACCGTCTTTGAGTGGGTTACGGATAAACTTGGTTCTCAGGGTACGATATGCGCCGGCGGACGTTACGACGGACTTGTTGAGCGGCTGGGCGGGCCAAGCGTTCCAGCGGCTGGTTTTGCCGCTGGGCTTGACCGCGTCGTTTTATTGCACGAAACGTTGGGCATGAACGCCGACGAATCGGCTGCCGATGTCTACGTGATCGTTATGGAAAATCGGCACGAAGCATATGCCCGTCGCCTCGCGCAGTTCATGAGGAGAGAGACGTCGCTGCGGATTCGACAGCATCTGGGCGGCGGCAAGGTCGGCGTTCAGATGCGCCAGGCCGATCGCAGCGGCGCTCGCTGGGCGGTCATTGTCGGCGACGAAGAAGTAGCGGAGAATCGCGTGGCGCTGAAATGGCTGAGGGAAGAGACGGAGCAAGAATCTTTGGATTTTGAGCAATTGGCGGCGTGTCTAAACCGGGCCGTGGAGTCCCATTAATGTCTGATTATCTTTCGGACGAAGAACAATCCGAACAACTCAAGAAATGGTGGGATGAAAACTGGAAATCCCTGGTCGGGGGACTGTTGTTGGCGATTGCCTCGGTCGCGGGTTGGAATCAATACCAGTCATACACTTTTGAGCGTTCCGAATCCGCGGCCACCGCATACCAGTCGTACACTAACGCGCGGGTGGCGGGTCAGCCGGTCGACGACTTATTGGCCGAAATTGATGAAGAGCACAGCAAAACGTCCTATCAGATCTTCTCGTTGTTGTACCGTGCCAAAGACTCGGTCACGGAAAGTGACTGGCGTGCCGCGCTGGGGTATCTCGATACAGCGATATCGTTAACGAATGATCCACGGCTCTTGGATTTGATTCGGTTACGAAAGGCTAGGATTCAATTCCAGCTGGAGAGTTTCGATGAGAGTTTGGCAACGCTCGGACGAATCAAGGGTGTTGGGTTCAAAGTCGGAGTATCCGAACTTAGCGGCGATATTCATCGGGCACGCGACGAAAACGCACGAGCCGCAGAGGCTTATCGAGCAGGTATTGCTAGCGCGAACGATTCAACCCCAACCGTAATGTTGAAGTTGAAGCTCTCGAGTTTGGGTATTGATCCGTGACGCGAAGATCGGTCGAATTGGTTACGACCTGTTGCGTTGCCTATTTGTTGGCTGGTTGCGCTATGTTTGCGTGGCTCCCTTTTGTTGATCCGCCTGAAATTGACTCGGACGAAATTCCGCCGCTCGTTTCGTTTGAAAAAGAAGCCGATATTGTGCGGCTTTGGTCGGCGAGCGTTGGTAAGGGGTTGGGACGTAAATATTTGCGGTTGGCACCAGCGTTAGCTGGGGATCGCATTTTTTCGGCAGATGCGTACGGGGCTGTTGAAGCACGGAACCGATTCGATGGAGCAGTTATTTGGACGAGCCGCATTGGTGCCGTTGCAGGACTTTCACGATATAAGTTTTGGGACAGAAAAGATCCGTCGTTCGTAACCGGTGGCGTCGGGACGGGAAATGGACTGATTTTTTTGGGCACGACGGCTGGCGAGATTGTCGCCCTCGATATCGCCGACGGATCAGAGGTATGGCGTATCGACGTATCGAGTGAAGTCTTGGCCCCTCCGATCGGAGCGCGGGATACCGTTGTACTCCAGACCTCTGACGGCAAACTTGTTGCATTGGAGCACTCCAATGGAGCAAAGCGTTGGATCTTTGATACGCAGGTTCCGATTCTAACGTTACGTGGTACGGCAACCCCGGTGCTCGAGCGGGAGGTCGTGTTCGCCGGTTTTTCAACTGGGATGATTGCTGCCGTAGACTTGAAAACCGGAGCACCAGTTTGGGAACAGCGCGTCATGCTGCCGCAGGGTCGATCCGAATTAGAACGTATGGTGGATGTTGACGGTAGTCCTCTGTACAGCGGAAACATGGTTTACGCGGTGAGTTACCAAGGACGACTCAAGGCCATTCGTGCGAGCGATGGGGCTGTTGTATGGGAGATCGAAGCGTCGTCGTATTTGGACCCAGCAGAAGGGTATGGCCAGGTCTACGTTGTAACCGACAAAGACGTCATTATGGCCGTGGATCAACAACAAGGTCAGATTGTTTGGCAGCAAGAGGGACTTCGAAACCGAGTGTTAAGTAGTCCGCTAGCTTTCGGAAACTACATCGTTGTCGCAGACGATCAAGGATACGTCCACGTCATTGCCCAAAGTGATGGACGATTCGTAGCTCGACGCAAGATTGGAGGCGGAGGCGCGCGCTCGGCGATGGTTCAACGCGATGGTACTGTCTATGTGCAGACGAACAAAGGCCGGTTGGTTGCCCTGGAGATAAGGCGGGGTTAATGGCTCTCTCTCAGGAGGGCCGGTTCACTGTCGCTTTGGTCGGTCGACCGAACGTGGGCAAGTCCACTCTATTTAATCGGCTTTGCGGGAGCAGGAACGCGCTGGTTCATAATCGGCCTGGGTTAACCCGGGACCGACAATACGGCCACGCGGTCATCGGAGAGAAACGTCTTACGTTGATCGACACCGGTGGTTTGCATGACGCATCAGATATGGCGCAACTGATGACGGACCAGGTATACCGTGCCGTGGACGAGGCCAACTTGGTGCTGTTCCTGGTTGACGGTCGGAGCGGTGTGACGCAGGCGGATGAAGTAATCGCGGAGCAATTGCGGCGTCGCGACATCAATTTGGCCGTCCTTGTTAACAAAGTAGATCGACATGATTCGAATAGCGCGATAATCGATTTCTTGGGGTTCGGCTTCGACCGGGTGATGGCTATTTCAGCGGCGCATGGACAGGGCATCGGGGAGTTGCAGAACTATCTCAACGAATTGAGTGGCGAAGATCGCGATGTAGCTGTCAACGAGGGTATTCCCGTTGCGGTGATTGGACGTCCAAATGTAGGTAAATCGACTCTGGTTAACGCGATAGTTGGTGAACAACGACAGATCGTGTCCAATGAACCGGGCACAACGCGCGACGCGATCACTGTGCCTGTGCATCGGGACGGTGTTGACTACAGTTTTATCGATACCGCTGGTGTTCGCAGGAAAGGTCGGGTTTCGGATGTCATCGAAAAGTTCTCTATCGTCAAAGCGCTGTCGGCGATGGATCGATCGCACGTCGCGCTACTTATGATCGACGCGCAGGAAGGGGTAGTCGATCAAGATTTACACTTGTTGGAGTATGCGGCGGATGCTGGCACAGGGGTTGTCTTATTGGTTAACAAGTGGGATGGGCTGGGTAGCGAACATCGACATCGGGCGAAGACAGAGCTCCAGCGTCGTCTCCGAATTGCACCGTGGATCCCCGTCCACTTTATTTCGGCGCTGCATGGGAGTGGTGTCGGCGAACTTTTCGGCGTACTTCAACGTGTGTATCGAGCCGGCGCTTTCGATGTAAAAACGCCGGAGCTTACGCGAGTTTTGGAAAAAGCGGTTCTCGATCATCCGCCGCCCAGTATTAGGGGCCGTACGATTAAATTACGATACGCACACAAGGTTGGGGAGCACCCTCCGTCAATATTGATTCATGGGAATCGGACCGAGGCACTACAACCGAGCTACGTTAGGTACTTGGAGAATCGCTTCCGCGATGCATTCGACCTCACCGGGTTACCGGTAAGGCTGCGTTTTCGAACATCGGACAATCCGTTTAAGGATCGTCGCAATGAACTCAACCGGCGACAATTGAAGCGCCGAGAACGGCTTATTCGCCATTCGCGGAAGCGTTGATTACGGCGACAAAGATCAGAGGATCGACGCGAGTTCCTTGCAGGCTCACGCTCCAATGCAAGTGGGGCCCCGTGGCCCTTCCAGTTGCGCCAACGGTTCCTATGATCGCGTCTTGTTCGATCCGTTGCTGGTGATGCACGTCGATTTTGTTTAGGTGGCAAAGCATTGAGATAAATCCGCCGCCGTGGTCAACGAGGACGGTCTTTCCATTGAAAAAGAAGTTCCCCACGACCCTGATGACACCAGCTGCAGGGCTTTTAACAGCCGTTCCGTGTACTGCCGCGATATCGACTCCCGAGTGAGGATTCCGCGGTTGACCGTTAAAAAAGCGTCGAAATCCAAATTCGCTCGTCACTACGCCTTGGACGGGAAGGGTGATCGGACGCAAACGTTTTGGCATTGGAGAAAATTGGCTGTAAACGTTTTGCATCAATGCGGATTCTGCTTCGATGCGTTCCAAGTCGCTGGGTAGAGGTTCGACCAAGCGCTGGTTTTCAACGGTTAAATGTTGTTCACGATACGTTTTCGCGATGACCTTAAATGGTAATTCCGTTCTCGACTTTGATGACTGCACGATAATAGCGTGGTCGCCGACCTTCGTGGTTAGAGGTAGTGCTACGATGGCTCGGTTATCGAGTCGGAGTTGTTGAACCTCGTTAAAGAAGACATTTGTTGTCGATGCGGGGAGACGTATTTCGACGACCCCGCCGGGGACGCCGATGGGAACGGCAGCGACAGCGGGTAGAGCAAACAGACAGACGATAACTTTATAGATCGGACTCTGGCCGTTCGTGAGTATGAATGACTTCGGCTTCAATGGTGCCGTCGGTTATATGCGCGACAATCGTTTCTCCGGGGTTGACTTGGTCAATGGTAGAAATCGGTTGACCCCATTGAGAGCCATCAGGAAGTGCGACGATGCCATAGCCCCGTTCCAACGTGTCCAAGGGACTGACCGCGTTAAGAGCGCGCGCCAGAGACTTCAAATAGTTGTGTGAACTCGCGACTTTAAGTTGGACGGCTCGTTGAATGCTGGTGAGGAGATTATTAATTGCACTCGAACGCGCATCAACCGCGGCTAATGGATTCGCTTTTCGAAACAGCTCGTTTACGTGATCTAACGAAATTTCGGCCTTGACCAACGCTCCGGAGGTGCGTTGCGACATTCGTTGATGGAGCTCCTTTATTCTCTCGGTCTTTATCTTGATGGCTCGACCGGGATGGATCAGTCGATTGCTACTAGCTGAGAGGGCTTCTCGACCACGAAGGACCCGTGACTCGATGAACATCTGCAAAGAATTTCGAGAGCGGCTGAGCGATGCGGCCAACTCAAGCGCAGAAGGCGTGATCAATTCCGATGCGGCTGATGGCGTGGCGGCCCGATGATCGGCTACAAAATCCGAAATGGTGTAATCGGTTTCGTGCCCAATGGCCGATACGATAGGTATTTGGGATGCTGCTATACCACGCGCGACAGTTTCGAGGTTGAACGCCCAAAGGTCTTCGATTGAGCCCCCGCCGCGTGCAAGAACGACGACATCGGGAACCGGATGCAAGGTGTCGACTTGGTTTAATGCCTTGAGGATTTCATATTCGGCTTCGACGCCCTGAACGGCTGTCGGAATGAGCATTAAGTTCACGATCGGGTAACGTCGTTCGATGACAGAAACGATGTCCTGGAATGCCGCACCCGTTGACGAACTAATGACGACAATGCGGCGCGGCATGGTCGGTAAGGGTTTTTTTAACGCTGAATTGAACAGACCCTCATCTGAGAGTTTCATCTTTAGTCGCTCGAACGCGGCACGCAACGCACCTTCACCGGCAGGCTCTATATATTCGACAAGGGCTTGAAAATCGCCACGTGTTTCGTAAAGCGTTAGTTTCGCGCGTATGACTACGTGCATTCCGTCCGATATGGGTTGTCGTATCGAACGATTACGGTTGACAAACATCGCGCAGCGTAACTGCGAGCGGTCATCCTTAAGGCTGAAATACCAATGGCCTGATGTCGGCTGCCTGAAATTGGATATTTCGCCTTCGATTTGGATGAGGGGATACGCCTCCTCAATCAGCACCCTCGCCTCCGAGGTTACTTCGCTCACGCTGCGGATTGGTTGGTTGTGGTCTAAGGGAAGCACGAAGTCAGATTAGGCTTGCCTCACGGGAGTGGCAAGCCTCGGTGTTGACGTGCGACTGCGTTTGTTTACAGAGACGGGCACCAACGCGTAAGATTGCGCGCTTACTTTCCGGAGGGTAAACATGCTGCGGATTGTTAACGAAGCACTAACCTTCGATGACGTCCTGCTGCTGCCCGCATACTCCAAAGTCCTGCCTTCCGAAGTCGAGTTAACCACTCAGCTCACTCGAGACATCGTCCTCAATATTCCTTTGATGTCAGCTGCTATGGACACCGTAACAGAATCTCGTTTGGCCATTGCTTTAGCTCAAGAAGGTGGCATCGGTATCGTGCACAAGAACATGCCGCTCGAAGATCAGGCACGAGAGGTCCGCGCTGTGAAGAAGTTTGAGAGCGGTGTTATTCGCGACCCCGTGACCATCGGTCCCGGGGCGACCGTTGGCGATCTACGTACGTTGACCTCGGACCGACAAATTTCGGGGGTGCCAGTGGTGGAAGGAACAAACCTCCTGGGGATTGTTACAAGCCGAGATGTTCGCTTTGAAAATAGGATGGACGTGAAAGTAAAGGATGTGATGACTCCCCGTGATCGTCTAATCACGGCCCGCGAAGACGCATCGTTCGAATCCATCACTGACTTGTTGCAGTCCCATCGGATTGAGAAGGTACTGCTGGTCAATGATGATTTTGAATTGAAAGGTATGGTAACGGTGAAGGACATCACCAAAGCTCAAGCTTATCCAAACGCGTGCAAGGACGCGTTGGGGCAGCTTCGTACTGGAGCTTCGGTTGGGACTAGTGACGAGACCGACGAACGAGTTGCGGCTTTGGTTGAGGCGGGCGCCGACATCATCGTGGTTGATACTGCTCACGGCCATTCACAGCGTGTGTTAGATCGCATAAGTTGGATAAAACAAAAGTATCCCGATGTTCCCGTTCTTGGCGGAAATGTGGCGACGCGCGACGGTGCACGCGCCCTGATTGATGCAGGTGTCGACGCTATCAAAGTGGGTATTGGTCCAGGCAGTATTTGTACAACGCGCGTTGTCTCAGGGATCGGCGTTCCCCAGATTACGGCCATTGCAGAAGTTGCGGCGGAATCAAACGGCGATGCGGTCCCTATTGTTGCTGACGGTGGCGTCAGATTTTCCGGAGATATAGCGAAAGCAGTGTGTGCAGGCGCTAACGTGGTCATGGTCGGCGCGCTGTTAGCCGGAACGGACGAGGCGCCGGGAGAGGTGGAGTTATACCAGGGCCGAACTTATAAGTCGTATCGGGGCATGGGTTCTCTAGGAGCGATGGCTGAACAGCACGGTTCTAGTGACCGATACTTCCAGGAACCTGAAAACGATCTTGGTAAGTTGGTGCCGGAAGGTGTGGAAGGGCGGGTGCCATACCGGGGTCCTGTCGGCCCAGTGGTGCACCAACTGATGGGCGGATTAAGGGCTTCGATGGGGTACACGGGATCAGAAACGATCGAGGTGATGCGCAAAGAGCCTGAATTTGTCCGGATTTCTTCGGCGAGCCTTTCAGAGAACCATGTGCACGACGTGGCTATAACCAAAGAAGCGCCCAACTACCCGGTAAGCTAGCTAGGCGGAAGTGAGTAAATCCATGTCCGCCGCCGACATTCAAACTGACCGTATTCTCGTCATCGACTTTGGTTCGCAAACGACCCAACTGATCGCCCGACGAATACGAGAAAGTGGCGTTTATTGTGAAATTCACCCTTTTGACATTGATTCCGGATTTATTAAGGAATTTGCGCCGCGAGGCGTGGTTCTTTCGGGCGGGCCGGAAACCGTCACAGATGTAGATACCCCGCGTATACCGGACGGTGTGTTTGACCTAGGCGTGCCAGTCCTTGGTATTTGTTATGGAATGCAGGCAATGGCAGCGCAGTTTGGAGGTACCGTGCAGAGTTCTTCGGAACGCGAATTCGGTCACGCGCGAATCGTCAACCGAGGTGGACGGTTATTGTCAGGTCTTGGTGATGAACTTGACGTCTGGATGAGCCACGGTGACAGAGTCACTGAACTTCCATCCGGATTCGTAGTTAGCGCGTCGACACAAAATGCCCCTATAGGGGCAATGAATCATGAGAGCCAACCATTTTTCGGACTGCAGTTTCATCCGGAAGTTACTCATACAACGGCAGGGGCAGAATTGTTCCGACGCTTCGTGATTGAGCTCTGTGGTTGTGAAGGTCTATGGACGGCCGAGAACATCATAGACGACGCGGTTATTCGCATCAGGGAAAAAGTTGGTGATGATAAGGTCATCCTTGGGCTATCAGGCGGCGTTGACTCGAGCGTGGTCGCGGCGCTGCTCGCGCGAGCAGTTGGCGAACAGCTAGTGTGCGTATTTGTCGATAATGGCCTGTTGCGAAAAAACGAACGTGAGGAAGTGGAGGCAACATTTGCCGGAAAAGGCGAGCAATCGTTGAATTTGGTGGTTGTCGACGCGGCCAACGAATTTCTCGAGGGTCTTTCGGGCATCGGCGATCCCGAAGAAAAGCGCAAGATCATCGGGACCGCATTCATCGAGGTCTTTGAAAGAGAGGCTAAGAAACACGATGGGGTGAGGTGGCTGGCGCAAGGAACGATATATCCAGACGTTATCGAGTCAGCGGCTTCTAAATTTGGGAAAGCTCATGTCATCAAATCGCATCACAATGTCGGTGGACTGCCTGATCGAATGCAGCTGTCGTTGGTGGAGCCTCTTCGGGAACTATTTAAGGACGAAGTGCGACAAATCGGTTTAGCGCTTGGCTTACCGTACGAACGAGTTTTTCGGCACCCCTTTCCCGGTCCGGGACTGGCGGTTCGGATCATGGGTGAAGTTCAGCAACCGTACCTCGAGGTACTGCGGGAGGCAGATGCAATCTTTCTCGACGAGCTTAGACAAGCCGATCTCTATAACTCAGTGAGCCAAGCTTTCGTCGTCTACCTGCCCGTACGATCGGTGGGAGTGGTCGGTGACACCAGGCGGTACGAGCACGTCGTTGCGCTACGAGCAGTTGAGACAACGGATTTCATGACCGCTGATTGGGCGCCGCTTCCCCACGAACTATTAGGGCATGTCGCAAATCGGATCGTTAACGAAATTTCAGGTATTTCGCGAGTTGTATATGACGTGTCGAGTAAGCCACCCGCAACCAT